>JADKBM010000011.1:0-300000 GCA_016715115.1 Acidobacteriota bacterium | reverse complement strand
ACTTATCAAGCGAGAGAAAAATGATTTCAAAAGAAAGTGAAGGCGGTTTTTCATACGTCGACGTAATGATCGCACTCGTCATTCTGTTTATCGGATTGCTGGCGTCTACGTCAGCTCTGACCGCGAATCTGATCCGGTCATTCGAGAGCGAGAAACAGGTAATCGCCAAACAAATGGCCCTCTCAACGATCGAGTCGATCTTCTCGGCCCGCGACATCGCGCGCGACGGCTCGATCGCAGGCTGGGACGCCGTCGGCAACGTCGGGACCAATCCGGTGAACACCGTTCCCCAGGGAGTTTTCGTCAACGGCTTCACTCCGATACGCGAGGATATGGGATGGGACGGATTGGCCGGAACCGCCGACGACTCGTGCCCCGAAGAACAAGTCTGTCAGGTGCCGGGACGTCCGTCGAACAACAGCCAGGTGATAGTCGGATTCCAGCGCCGCGTGGTTATCACCGATCTGCAGGATGCGGAACGCCCGTCTCCGCCGCACGCCATCGCCCGGCGCCGGATCGACGTCACGGTCCGCTATCAGATAAATCAACTGCAGCGCGAACAGACGGTTTCGACGATCATCACGAACTACGCGGAGTAAAGAAATATGAACCGAACGAATCAAAAAGGATTTTCGATCGTCGAAATGATCGTGTCGATGGTGATCTTTATGATCGTCATCGGAACCGTTTACGGGCTTTTGCAAGTCGGTTTGATCGATCGCAACCGGGCGAGCAGACGGTCGGACATTCTCAAAAACGCGCGGGCCGCGATGCACATTATCGGCCGTGACGCGCTCAACGCCGGCTTAAGCTACAACCGCAATGGCGCAATGGTGCCGGACAACTTTGTTGCGACGAAGCTCGGGCTGACGCCCGACGCGGACGCCGAACGCGATATTTTGCCGGCGGTGATCGGCGGAAACGACCTTTTTTTCAACTTACTGAGCACCGACCCGACGGTTCGAACCGACCTGATCTCATTTTCTTATCGCGACACGGCATTCAACGCGACAAATGTCATCTCGCTGACCAACGCCGCAGCCGCGCCCGGTGCTCCCTCGACCGTTCGACTTCAGACCCAGGCGAGCCACGCGACAAATACCTCCCAGCACGATCTGTATCTTGTCGAATCGGACAGTTCGCAAGTCGCGGTGATGGCGACGAGCCGCCCGTCGACGAGCCAGATCGACGTCGCTCCGAATGACGCGCTCGGCATCAATCAGCCGCTCGACGGTGTCGGAACGAACGTCAGCCTTCTTCAAAAATGCACGGCGATCATCACTGAAAACTGCACGACGTACGTCGCTTCCGTAAAAAGGTTCATTTGGGTCGCTTACAAGGTGAGGGCGGACGGCACTTTGGTTCGAATGGTGTTCGGCAACAATACGGGTGCCGCAGCATCGGCCCAAATTCAGGAACTGCCGGTCGCGTACAGTATCGAGAACTTTCAGATTCGCTACGTTCTCGAAGACGGCACGGTCCACGACAACCCGTCGGTCGGCCCCGACGGACTCGCCGGAACCGCCGACGACGATCCGGCGGCGTTCAACGCCGTGCGCCAGATCAACGTCAGCATCAGAGTCCAGGGAACGGAAAATGACGAGCAAACGGGTCGCCCGGACACGGTGACACTTTCGGCTGTCTTCAGCACCAGAAATCTCGAGTATGACGCCGGATAATATGAACGACGCAAGTTGTTCAATCGTTTTTGAATGAGGGAGTTAGCGGTATGAAAAAGTTTTTCTCGAAATCGAATGAAAAGGGTTCGGCAATGGTCATCGCGCTTTTGGTGCTGACGCTGCTTTCGGCATTCGTCGCGCTCGCCGTGACGCGGACGACGAACGAAACGATCGCGACGTCGAACGATGCCGCGGAGTCGAAGACCTTCGCCGCCGCCCAGGGAAGTCTTGAAGTGATGACGCGAAACTTCGACAAGATCTTCGATCAAAAACTCTCACCGGCACCCAGCGATCTCCAGCACGTGATGGACCTGCTGCCGCCGGGTTTCGACGAATCATACAACTTTAACCAGGACATCCGGCAAACAAAAGCTACCGAGACGGTCGTGATGAGCGGCGAACTGCTTCAAGGCCTTAACGCGCTTCGCGACGAATGGCAGATCCAGTCGACGGCGACGGAAAGATCGTCCGGAGTGCAGGTTGCGCTGCAAAGGAAGTTCTTCAATAACCGCGTGCCGATCTTCCAGTTCGGGATCTTCTACGACGATGATCTCGAATTCCATCCGGGACCGCGCTTCGACTTTGGCGGCCGCGTGCACGCGAACGGCAATCTCTTTCTGATGGCACAGACCGGGCTCTATTTCTCATCGCGCGTCTCGGCAGTCGGCCACGTTTTGACCGATGTCGGCCGCAACGGCCGTCCGTGGACGCAATGGGACGAGAATGTCTGGATAAAGAACGGCTCCGGGACGTACGTCAAGCTGACGCATACGATGGGAAGCGCCCTTAAGAACCCGGCGTCCGGCAACGCGTTGTTTACGAATCCTGATATGCCGGTCGTCTATCGAAACGGCGGCTGGCCGACAAGCAAAAACCTGTTCCAGGGGAATCTGCTTTCGGAGCAGCGCCGCCTCGACCTGCCGCTCAAAATCGCGAGCACGATCAACGGCAACGCGCTCGACTACATCGAGCTGATCAAGCGCGGCCGGGCCGTCGGCGACCTGTTCAACGACGGCATCGGAATCGCGCCCGTCACGACTGCCTCCGCCGACACCATCATTACCGGAAAAGAGCGTTACTACAACAAGCCGGGACTTCGCGTTTCGCTCGCCGACAGCAAGGCAAAACTGCCCGGATGCGCTTCGGGCAGCGGCACGGCGCCGATCTCGACCGCGTGCGGCGTGCGGCTCGACGGCGCGGCCACCGGTGACGGCACGGATGCCCCGTTCGGCCAGGCCCGAGGATATCTGCCGAAGGCGATGGCCGACGGTTATCAAGCAACACAACTCAACGGCGACCGGATCTACGTTTCGGGCAAGCAAACCTGGATCAAGATCGAAATGGTCGGGTTCAACCCGGTCGACAACACGATTCAGAGCCGAGACGTCACCGAAGACATCCTTAGTCTCGGCCTGACCGAACCCGCGCCGGTGATAACCGTCAGCGGAAACACGAAATTCGCGATCGCCAGCTACGGAAACAAGGACAGCCGGTCGATCGTCAAAATGCAGCGCTGGTTGATGCCGGGCGTCGCACTCAATTCGACCGACACGAACTATGCAACCTCGTACACGTGGAACGGCACGACCTACAATCTCGTGCTCGCCGACGAATGCACCAATTCGTCATATACGACCTGCAACGGCATCGACAATGGCACGACCGGGAATTTCAGCGGCGACTATCGAAAATACGCGGCGACGGTCGACGATCCGACCAAGTTCCGACGCGTCGTCCCCTTTCCGATCGAGATGTTCGACACCCGTGAAGGTCTGTACAACGACGACATCAACACCGGTACCGTTTACGGCGCGAATGTGCCGAAGGCCGGCGTGATGAGCGTGATCGACATCGACGTCACTAATCTCAAGAACTTCCTCGACGGCAGCTACAACTTATCGATGCCCGCAGCCGGAACGCTGTTCAGCGCGGCCAACGGACGAGCTCTTCGGCACACCGACGTTCCCGAAGCAAACGGTTGGGTCCTTTACGTTTCCGACCGCCGCGGCGACGCGGACTTTGACGGCGAGTACGATATGGAGGATATCTTCGGCAACAACGACGGAATTCTGCAGCCCGGCGAAGACGTGAACAACAATAATTCGCTGGATGCGGATTACTTCAACGAAGCGGTTCGCTTCACCGGAAGCGGAACGTCGGAATCGCCGGCGTCGGCCGCCGTCCTCGACCACGCCTTTTACCGTCGCGCCGTTCGCCTGATAAACGGCCAAAGGCTGCCCGGAACCTATGATGCGGCCAATCCGCTCAACACAAAAGGATTCACGGTGGCTTCGGAAAACGCGGTCTACGTTCAGGGAAACTACAACGCCACCGGCATAAGTTCGGTCGGTTCGCCGACGCCTTCGACCAATTACAATCCGCAAAACACCACGGCGCATATTCCGGCGTCGGTCGTTTCGGATGCGGTGATCATACTGTCGAACGGTTGGACCGATTCACGGAGTTTTCGATATCCTTTCGCTCTTTCGCAACGAACCGCTACCGAAACGACGGTGCGCTTCGCGATGCTTGCCGGAGACGCCAGAAGCAGTTTTGAAAACTCCCCGAATCAAGGCGGCAGCGATCCGCGCCTGACCGGAGGAGTCCATAACTTCAAGCGGTTTCTCGAGAATTGGTCGAACGTTCGGCTAAACTACTCCGGCTCACTGATCAACCTCTTCAATTCGCGCAACAACAACGGTGCGTTCAAGTGCTGCTCGAAGGTTTACAATCCGCCGACGCGAAATTGGGTCTTTGACACGACATTCCTCGATCCCGCGCGCCTGCCGCCCGGAACGCCGGCGTTCCAGAACATCCAATTGACCGGATTTCAGCGGATCAACTGAAGCGGACTTAGTGCATAGTGCATAGTGCATAGTGCATAGTGCATAGTGCACAACGGTTGGGCGCAAGGCAGGGTTCAAATTTCTGTCGAACTCTGCACTCTCCACTCTGCACTCTGCAATCTGCACTCTGCACTCTGCACTCTGCACTCTGCACTCTGTTACCTGCTCGGCAACAGCTTGACGTATGCGAATTCGGCCGTTATCTCTTCACCGGTATTTACGCCGATAAGGCCGACAACGACCGTTTCGGGATAGGAGTTCGAGACCTGTCCGACCTCGATCCAATCCGATTTTCCCGCGGGACGCCAGAACGCCGTGATGAGTTTGCCCCGGCGTTTCAATTTCAGATCAACTTCAGCGGCGTTGGTCGAGGAATTGGCCGGCTTCGCGACTTCGTCGAAACTCTCGTCTTCGGCGCGGGCGAATTTGATCCCGTCCCCGCCTCCGCCGATGCCGCCAAGCCCGCGTTCGAGCCGTATGAAGTTATTGTCGTTTCTGAAAATCAAAAGCCCGGCGCCTTGATAGTCGGATTTCGGCGCGAACTTGAGCCTCGTTTCGATCTCGAAATCGCCGGTCACGTTCCTGATCAGTCGCGGCGAAAGCCGGTTATCGCCGTAAAGATCCTTTCCGCCCGGAATCCTGAGTTTCAGGACCCCGTTCGAGGTGTCCCAACCTGACGGATTCGATGTTTCGGGATCGAGTTTGTCCCAACCGGCCGGAATTCCATTCTTAAAGTCAAACTCGACGACATTGTCAACTTTTTCGCCTGTCCGCGCGCCGTTAACCGGCGGCGCAACGTTGGCAACGGTGTTTGTATTGCTTTTTGCCGGAACGGCGTTCGCCGTTTCGCGATTTGAGGTGTTGGATTCTTTGATGGCCGAACATCCGGCCAGAAGCGCAGCGCAAAGCGCAATTACTGTGTGGACCTTCATAATGCCTCCGTTACGGGCCGAAGCGCGCCTCGACCCGATTTCCCTTCCGTTGACCGAGATTCCACGTCAGCGCCGGATAACTCTCGTGGACGGCCCCGAATTCTTCGGCGCCGAGAAGCATTTCGGCTTCCGCGATCGTCATTACCGTGCCCTCGATCTCCATAAAACGCCCGAACGGCAGCTCGTCGAGAACGACCTCGACCGACCGAAATTTCCAGGTCTTGCGGCGTTTCTCATAGACAACGCGAACCTCGAAACCGAGCGCCTCGACGATCCGCGCGAGTTCCGCGGCATCGTCGACTGCCGTTTCATGTTCCGTCTGGTGCTTGATCGCCAGATCGTTATCAATTCGCTCCTTGAAGGTCAAGAACGTCTTCTCGGCCGTGCGCCGGATCCGGAGAATCGCGCGCCGCTCGTCGAGCGCACCGCCGCCGTAGATCGAGTTCTCTTCGAAATCTTCGCCGACATACTCGGCTCCAAATTCAGCCAACGCTTCCTGAACAGCCGAAAACTGTTCGTCGGTCAGCCTGTATTTCTTTTCAATTTCGACTCCCATCTCCAATTTACCTCATTCTGATCCAACGCCAAACTTCGGGGATCGTCGCCCGTTTGCCGTACATCAGCATCCCTACCCGATAGACCCGAGAGGCGAGCCAGATCATCGCGCAAATCGCCAACACGTTGACGCCGATCGACAGCGCGATGTGCCAGAACGGCGGCATCTCCTGAAGCACACGAACCGGCATCGTCATCGGCGCGACGAACGGCGCGACCGACGCCCAGAACGACATCGACGAATTCGGGTCGCGAATCACCGCGAAACTGAAATAGAAACCCGTCAGCATCAGCATTACCGGCAGAAACGCAAACTGTCCGCCTTCCTGGACTGTCGTGACCATCGATCCGATGAGCGCGAAAATCGACGCGTAAAGAAGAAATCCGATGACGAAAAAGATCAGGAAGTAAACGATCGCCAGCGGCGTTATCGCCGGAAGCGGCAGATCGAGCCCGGAAGCGATCAGCATCGGAGCCAACAAGGCCAATACGACCGCCGCCGAAATGACCCAGATGCCGAACTGAGTCAAACCCGCGAGCGCGACGCCGACGAGTTTGCCCATCAGAAGCTGAAACGGTCGCGCCGACGAGAAGAGGATCTCGGCGATCCGCGTTTCCTTTTCTTCGACAACCGCCGACATAATCATCTGACCGTAGATCGCGAGGTTGAGATAGATCATAAAAGCGATCGCAAATCCGGCCAGAAAACCGCCGCCGTCGTCCTTTTCGGTTCCGCTCTGGTCGATCTTCTTTACGTCCCACTTGACCTTGCGGCTCAAGCTTTCAAGCTGCTGTTCGCTGATGTTCGCGTCGGCCAAACGCTGTGAACGTACGGCCGTGTCGAGCGCGTCCTTGAGCGTTTCGTTGATGATGATGTCGCCGGACCTTCGCGAGAAAAACTCGAAGTTCGCGTTTTGATCGCCGTAGTTATCGGGGATTATTAGATAGGCGTCGAGTTCACCCTTTTTGACGCTGATCGAGAGTTCCGTACGGATCTGCTCATCGGGTTTTCCGGCGGCGTCGAAGTTCACGAACGCGAAGCTGTCCTGAAACTTCGCCATATCGTTCTTGAGCTTTTCCTGCTGATTGGTCTTGATCTCTTTGAACGCTTCCTTGGCGGCCTTCTCGGCCCTCGCGCGCATTCTTTCACTCGAGAGATTCTCACGCAGACGGGGCGCGATCGTTCCGGTTCGGTCGACGACCGCGATCCGCGTCGGTTCGCCCTTGATCGAAAAAATGATCGCCGGCACGACCGCAAAGCCCGCGGCGATCACCGGAAAAAGCAATGTTCCGAGAAGGAACGTCCATTTGAGGACGATCTTCCGATATTCGTGCCTGACGACGGCGAAAAACTTCTTCATAAATTAAGCAATCTGAAAACTGAGAATTGAGAACTTAGAACTCGAATCTAAGCCCTCGACTTTGCGGTCTTGATCGAAGCTACGAGCATTCGCTGAAGACCGTCACAGCCCATCAAGAGTGACTCGACGACTTCAGTTTCAGCCAGTTCAACATCTTTCAAAAGTCGTAACCAGTAGTTTGTTTCAAACGCTTCCTTGTTTGCGATCGAAAGTTTGTGAATGAAATCGGCCCGCGATTCACCTTGATACGATTCCTCGATATTCGCCCCGATTGAGGTTCCGGAACGCATTATCTGCCTCGACAGAATGAATACCTTCTTCTCTCTTTGGAGCATCAATCCGAGTCGAACCGTGCGCAATGCAAATTTGTAAGATTTTTCTTTGAGTATGTTTGTTTTCATTTCTTCTCTCCCCTTTTTTGTGTTTGTTTCTTCCTTTGAGTATTCGGTCATTTTCCCCAGAGATATAAATTTCTAAACTCTCACTTCTGGAACTGGGAAGTGGGAAGTGAGAACTGAGAATTCGGGAACTGCATCTCTCACTTCCCAGTTCCCACTTCTCACCACTTCGCACTTCCCAGTTCTCACTTCCCAGTTCCCACTTCTCACTTCCCACTTCTCACTTCCCACTTCTCAGTTCCCACTTCTCACTTCCCAGTTCTCACTTCCCAGTTCTCACTTCCCAGTTCCCACTCCTCACTTCTCAGTTCTCACTTCCCAGTTCTCACTTCCCAGTTCTCACTTCCCAGTTCTCACTTCTCAGTTCTCACTTCTCACTTTCTCAATAAAGATGTCGTTCAAACTCGGCTCGATTTTTTCGAACTTGGTCACCCGCGAGCCGTTCGCGACGAGCCGTTTGAGGAGCATTTGTTCATCGACGCCGTCCGCGAGGACGACCACGGTCTCATCCGCGTGGGCGATCGCCTTCGAAACGAGCGATGTGTCCGCCAATATCGCTTCAGCCGAATCAGCGCGAAGCGAGATGAGGTTCGAACCGAAACTTTCCTTAACTTCGCGCAATGTTCCCGACAGAACCATTCGCGCCTTGTTGATCAAAATAATGTCGTCGCAGAGGCGTTCGGCGGTTTCCATCAGATGCGTCGAAAAGATGATCGTCTTGTGCTGTGCTTTAAGTTCCGAGACGACCTCGATCAGAAACTCGACATTGACCGGGTCCAGCCCCGAAAACGGCTCGTCAAGGATCAGCAATTCCGGATCGTGCAATACGGTCGCGATGAACTGGATCTTCTGCGACATCCCTTTTGAAAGATCGGTGGTCTTTTTGTTCTTCCATTCGGAAAGGCGCATTCGGTCGAGCCAGTAATCGATACGCCGGTCGGCTTCCTTGCGCGAAACGCCCTTGAGCGCCGCGAAGTAACGAAGCTGTTCGACGACCTTGATCTTTTTGTAAAGTCCGCGCTCCTCCGGGAGATAACCCATCCGGTCTTGAAGTTTCTCGTCGATATCCCGGCCGAAAAGCCGGATCGACCCTTCGTCCGGCGCGGTGATCCCGACGATCATCCGGATGGTCGTCGTTTTGCCGGCGCCATTCGGTCCGAGAAAGCCGAAAACACGGCCCGAGCGAACCTCGAAACTGAGATCTTCGACGGCCGTAAATTCGCCGAAACGCTTTGTCACACGATCAACTCGAAGCGTAACCGTTTGTTCTTTCATATTTTGCAAGTAAAGATTATCATTGCCTTCTACGCAGCGGGAAACCTGAGGGTTCAAGTTTAGTAAGAGTTAGGCAAAGGCCGACCAAAGACAATGCTCGAAATAATCGTTTATCGCGACGGTGCCGAATCCGTTGAAGAAGGTTTTACGGCCGAAGACCTCCCGGAATTGCTCGACGACGAAGACATTCTGGTTTGGGCTGATTTCAACGCTCAAACGGATGACGAGATCCAACTTGCGGAACAGATTCTGCTGAATGTCTTCAAGTTTCATTACCTGACGGTCGAAGACTGCCGCGAGACGCGCAATCAACCCAAGGTCGAAGCCTACAAGAGTTATCTTTACTTCATCCTTCACGGCGTCAAGACCGAGACAAATTCGACCAATTTCGTCACCAAGGAACTCGACGGCTATCTCGGACGGAACTTCGTCGTCACTTATCATCACGAACGATTTCGGAGCATCGACAAGGTCAAACAGAAGATCAGATCGAATTCATACCCTTGCCAGCGGGGCGCGGCCTATTTGCTCCATCAGATCTTCGACCAGCTCGTCGACCTCTATATGCCCGTCGTCGATGATTTTGACAACACCATCAACGCTCTCGAAGAACGTGTTTTCCTGATGAAGAAGTCGAACAACGTCGTACTCGAAGACGTTATGGACCTTCGCCGCGCCGTCGCCCGCCTGAAGCGAATTTCTGCGCGGCAACTCGACGTTCTTTACCGCGTTTCTCACGGCGAGTTCCCGCAGATTCCGGAACAGATCCTTCCGTTTTACCGCGATGTTCACGACCATCTGCAGCGCATTTCCGATCTTTCGGAGAACTATCGTGATCTGGTCTCGGGGTTGTTCGACATCCATTTCAGTGTCATCGCCAACAAGACCAATGACGTGATGAAGGTGATGACCCTGATCTCGACGATCATGTTGCCGCTGTCTCTGATCGCCGGCATTTACGGAATGAATTTCGACAATATGCCGGAGACGAAAACGACATACGGCTATTTCATCACACTTGCCGTGATGGCCGTTGTCGGACTCGCGTTTGTCGCGTATTTCTGGAGAAAAGGATGGATTTTTGAGAAAAAGTATCGCGACGAAGAGACCTAAGCGCTTTCGATCAAACGTCTGACCTGCGCGTCGCCGAGTCCGTAGATCGCCTCGCGTTTTGAGAATTCGCGAAAGACAGCGTCGAAGTCATCGCCGATTTCCGAAATGATCTGCTTCACGGATTCGAGTGGACGCGTTTCAACATCGCGGGCGGCGAGACAGACTTCCGACAGCTTCCGAAAAGCCGCGGATCGTTTTCCGCCGAGATTCTCGAACAACCGTCGGTCGCGGGATCGAAATGCTTCCCATAGTTCCCGGCCGAGTTCGAGGTCTTCCCTGCCAAGCCGCACTCGATTTGCGAAGCTTAGATTCAACTGATCCGCCGATTCGTGCCCAAAATCGATCCCTTCCGGAAAAACGCGATAAACGGCGGCAGCGCTATCGGCCAGAAGTTCGAGGCAAAACCACATATTTGCCTGACAAAACAAATCGTCGCCGAACCACAGGCACACCTCGTCTTTGTCGCTTAGTTTCACGAGCGCTTCGGCTTTGTTCGCGAGGTTCAGTCGGTAGTCATCGGCTTCGGCGTCGTACGATTCTTTTAGAAAGGCCGCCCGCGCGTTCCAGAAATCGTCGCGTTCGCGAGCGTCGATCGGCCCTTCGATCAAGCATTCACGAAAAACAAGCGGCTCGCCGTTCAGACCGGCGGCCGCGAACGGCTCGAGCAGACAATCACCATTAAGCACGTGAACGATCATAGGCCAATCGCATACAAGAGACTAAGACATAATCCGGCGTAGACACCGGCTAGGATGTCGTCGGCGCAAACGCCGATGCCGGCGGGAAGGTTCTGCAGCGAGTCGATCGGATACGGCTTCCAAATATCGAACAGCCGAAACAGCAAGAATCCTGCAAGGATCAGTTTCCAGGAGTACGTAAAAGGGATGAAAAGAAACGTCAGCAATTGTCCGATGACCTCATCAACGACAGCCTGCGACGGATCCTTATGTCTGAAAATCAGCGTCGACCGATTTGCAGCCCAGACGCCGACGAGACAAAAGGTCAGGAACGCCAGAAGATTTCCGAAGTGAACCCAAGCCGTGATCTCGGTTTCCGTCCAGCCCTTCGGAACATAAAGCGCGATCGTAGCGGATTCGAGCCATACAAAAAAGACATAGATCGTGACGCCGACCATCGAACCCCAGGTTCCCGGGGCGAGCGGCAGATAACCGACGCCAAAGGTCGTCAGCGCGAGTGCCGCGTAGTCTTTCGGAGACTTTCCGTCTTTTCGGTCCGCTGCAAGAGTGGCCGGATCCGGGACTGCGGCCGTTTGGTTAGGTTCATTCATTTCGGGCATCGGTTGAAGGTGCAATCATAAGAATCTGGCCTTCTGCTGTCAACTTGAACAATAATCGAGGGACGAATCCGTCCGCCTGTCAAGGCTTTGCGGATCGCGGCACACGCGCTTTCCGGAATTCCCGGTCCGCGCACGGGTTGGCTCCGGAAACTGTATACTTACGGTAACCACGTTTTCCGGAGTTGTTTCAAATGCCTGCAATCAATATCTCGATCGATCATTCAATGCGACTCATCCGACTGACGGCAAGCGGCGTTTTCTATCGAGAGGACGGCGAAACGATGATATCAGACGCTCGGCGGCTTGCGGCCGAGCACGATTATGACCTCTTCTACGACGTTCGGGACGCGATCTCGAAGGTTGCCTTCAAGGGACTGGTTCCAGCTTCCGAAAAGACTATCCTTCGTGAAGGATAATGCAACGAAAAACCCGCCTGTCGCACTGTTGATCTCGGCATTCAAGGACGAAAGCACCGGCTATGTTTTCTACGAGTTCGTAGCCCAAAACGCGGGCCTCAACGTCCGTTCGTTCGCCAATGAGCGGGAAGCCTTCGTTTGGTTAACTTCGGATCGTGATGCGTCCAACGAAGCCTTGTCTTGACCGGACTTATTTGAGTTTCGCAAGCAAGCCTGCGTAATCCAAGATCGCCGCTTCGATCACCCGATATGAGTCTTCGCGTCCGTAACTGAAGGCAATCTCGCACTTGTTCTTCTCGTCGGGCAGGCTCTTGTAAGTCAGAAAATAATGCTCGAAGCGTTCGAGAATTCCCTTCGGCAGTTCCGAGATCTCCTGATATTGCTCGAAGACCTTGTCGCCTTTGAGAACCGCGATGATCTTGTCGTCCGCCTCACCGCCGTCGATCAGGCAAAAGCCGCCGATCGGACGCGCCTTAAGGATAATGTCGCCACGCGGAATGTGATGTTCCGAAAGCACGAGTATGTCGAGCGGGTCGCCATCGCCTCCGCTGATCTCAATATCGGTCTTGGCTCGCGCGAGATTCGCGATCCGCTCGCTGCAATAGCTCTGCGGAATGAAACCGTAGTTCGCCGGAACGACGTTCGAATACTGTTGCGGCCGATCGATCTTGAGGTAACCCGTTTCCTTGTCGACCTCATATTTCACAGTGTCGCGCGGCACGATCTCGATAAATACGGTGACTTCGTCCGGAACATTGTCGCCGATCGGAATTCCATGCCACGGATGGGCTTTGTTGATCCTGAACATATCTATATTATTGATTTTCAAGGACAAAAATGTCTAACGCCATAATTATCGAGCATCTTCAAGATACAACGGTCGTTCGTTTCAACCGTCCGGCGGAACGCAATCCGTTGTCGATCGCGGTCCTTGAGTCGCTTCACGGCATCGTCGAGAAATGCCTCGCTACGGAATCGAAACGCGTCGTCTTTACCGGCGTCGGCGAAATCTTCGCATCCGGCGCGAACCTGCGCGAGATCGCCTTGGTGACGGCCGGGACGGCGCGCGAATTCGCATTGCGCGGTCAAACGCTGATGGACAAGATCGCCCTATGTGAGTCGGTCGCGGCCGTCAATGGACTCTGTTTCGGCGGTGCGTTCGACCTCGCGCTTGCCTGCCGAGCGCGTTTCGCATCCCCGGCCGCGGCCTTCTCGCACCCGGGCGGAAATCTCGGAATTATGACCGGCTGGGGCGGAACGCAACGCCTGCCGAGGCTCGTTGGCGAAGCGACGGCGCTGGAGATCTTTTTGACCGGCAAACGCGTCGGCCCGGACGAAGCGCTCACGATCGGTCTGATCGACGCGATCGTCGAGGATCCGCTCGCGTTTGCATTGAAACCGCCGCGCGTCTAAACTTCTCGCTAATTTCTCTGACCCCTGAATATGACAATCAAAAGCGAGCTCAAATGGATCCTTCTGATCGTGTTGGTCTGTTTTTCCGTATTCGCCAACTCCATTGGCGGAGAATTCGTCTACGACGATGACCGGCAGGTCGCGCGAAACCCCTTGATTCAGGACATTTCGCTCGCCGGCACGGCGCTGACGTCGGACGTTTGGGCCTTCAAGGGCGACGGCAACTATACCGCCAGCAACTATTGGCGCCCGACTTTCACCGCTTGGCAAATTTTGAATTTCCAGATTTTCGGGCTCAATCCCGCCGGCTGGCACCTGACCGGCATTCTTCTTCATATAGCCGTCTGTTTGTTGGCGTTTTTGCTCCTCAGACGATGGGAAATGTCTCAGTTGACATCGTTCGCGATCGTACTGATCTTTGCTGTCCACCCGGTTCACGTCGAATCCGTGGCCTGGATCTCGGGTTCGACCGACTTGCTTTTTGCCGTGTTCTTTCTGGCGTCGGTCTGGTTCGCGGAGAATCGCAGAAAAGGCGGCGGGATCGCCGATATCGGCCTTTCGTTAGCGTTCTTCGGACTCGCGCTCGGGGCAAAAGAAATTGCATTGCTCTGCGTTCCGGTCTATTACTTCATTTTTCTTCGAGACGATTCTGACCTTTCCGGCGACTTCCGCGGGCCGTACTTTTCGAAGAAGGCGCTGATGGGATCGCTCTTGTTCGCTGCCGTCGCGTTGGTATTCTTTGCCGGACGATGGGCCGTGCTCGGGCGGATAACGCAGCCGGTCGAAAACGCGGTTCAGTTTGGAGACGCCCTTCGGAGCGTGCCGTCGGTTTTCATTTTCTATCTCAAGCAGATCGTGTTTCCGATCACGCTATCGGTCAACTATCCGCTTCGCCCCGTCACTGATCTCGGAATTTCAGGTTTTATCGTTCCGGCCATTGCCTCGCTCGTAGCGTTGGCCGGACTGTTCTACCTCGCGCGGCGTTCTTTCTTGGCGGCGCTCGGCCTGTTGCTTTTTCTTCTGCCGTTGCTTCCCGTTTTCAATTTCACAGCGTTCCCGGCCGATCAGATGGTTCACGACCGTTACCTCTATTTGCCGCTTTTCGGTATTCTGATCGTCGTTTTTGCGACGATCGAACGGCTCGTCAATCCGCGATTTCTGCTTGCCGCTGTGGTCGCGATCTCGGTTGCGCTTGGCGTTCAGACTTTTCTGTACAATCGCGTCTGGGCTAACGACCTCGCTTTGTGGGAACACAGCGTCTCAGTCGATCCGAATTCGGCCAGCGGTCAGGCCCAGTACGGCGTGGCGCTTTCGGAAAACGGGCGGAATCAGGAGGCGATCAATGCTTTCAACGCGGCGCTCGACATCGAGCCTTCGCCTTACGCGTATCTAGGACGCGCCCAGACTCTGATCAAGAACGGGCAGTTCGAAGAGGCGGTCTGGGACCTTCAGACACTGACGGAAATGAAGAGCGACAAGGTAAATGCCTACACGCTTTACCAGTCATACGAAGCGCTTGGGGTCGCACTGCAGCGCAAGAACGATCTCGTCCGAGCCGAACGGGTTCTGCGTGAGGCGCGAAAGCGTCTGCCGATCTATCAGGCAGCGCTGACCGAGAAGATCGCCGTCGTCTTGTACCTGAAGAACGACAAGAGATCGGCGTTGACCGAACTTGAGAGCGCGCGCAACCAGGCCCGCTCGGAGCTGTTGCCGACCTCGAAGTCGGTCTTTTTCCGGCTCGGATTGCTTTACACGGAAAACGGCGACAGCGCCAGTGCGAGAGCTGCATTTCAGGAGTTTCTGAAGATCACCGGATCGATCACCGACCGCGAGATCCTCGCCCAACGGAAACAGGCCGCGGAAATCTTGAGAACTGGGAACTGAGAACGGAGAATGGAGAACGGAGAATGGAGAATGGAGAACTGGGAACGGAGAACTGAGAACTTATTAGCGCACAAATAGACATGTCGCAGTTCGCAGTTCTCAGTTCTCACTTCTCAGTTCTCCGTTAGCAGTTCTCCATTCTCCGTTCTCCGTTCTAAGTTCCCGGTTCTAGGGTTTCCGCTCAAGGAACTTTGCGATCCCGGTCTTGCAGTCAGCGGTCAAACGGGCGATCGCGTTGACCTCGGCACCGGTCTCGAGCGCCGCGTCAAACGTCATTCCGTCCATCTGGTAAAGCAGTTTCTTGGTCAGCATCACCGCTGAACGCGACGTTCTTGCGTAAGACGAAACAAACGCGGCGACCTCTTCTTCGAAAACTTCTTCATCAAAAACGTGATTGATGAGCCCGACGCGCTCGGCTTCGTCCGCCGAGAATTCGAAGCCTCGCGTGATCATTTCGAAGGCACGTTTTTCTGAAATGTTGCGCCGCAGGATCGCCATTACCATCGCCGGCACGAATCCGATGCGGACTTCCGGATAACCGAAACGTGCCGATCGCGATGCGAGCACGACGTCGCACGCCGTCGCGAGTCCGCATCCGCCCGCAAGCGCGCGTCCCGTGACGGCCGCGATCACCGGTATCCGCACCCGCCGGATGAGCGAGATCAGCCGCATCAACTGTTCGGCGTCGGCAAGGTTTTCGAGAATGTCGCTTTCGCCGATCTTCTGCAGTGCCGAAAGATCCGCACCCGAGCAAAAGTCATTCCCCTCGCCGCGCAGAACGATCGCCGAAAGCGCGGTGTTCGCGTTCAGTTCCTCAAATGCCGCGGTCAACGCCGCGATCAAAGCATCATTCAGCGCATTCCGCTTTTCGGGCCGATTCAAAACTATCGTGGCAATCGTGCCATCGATCCGCGTAATCATCTCAGTCATTGCTCATTCCCCTCAATCCCTTACATCGACGCGCATCACCAGTTGGATCACGCGCGATACCGAATTCCCGATCGTCTCGTCGGTCTTGCATTGTGCGCATCGGAATCCGCCGTTTGCAGCGTTTCGATTCACCCTAATCTACCAGAGTTTTCGCCGTGCTTCGAGTATGCGACCGGACTCAAACGCCTTTGGCGAGATCGTCGAGATTGGCAGAATACCAATCAACACGGATTTGCGACCGTCCCCGGAGCACACACCAAGTTGCCGAGTGCCGCAATCGACGAAATTCGCCCGTCATTTTGAGCAATCCGTTGCGTAGGGCTTGGAATCCGGGGCAGAACTTGCGTATCATTCTTTCGGCCGCAGCCGGCGATCGTTCTTTTCGCAACCGCTGGCATTTGGCCGCGAATTGCGCCCGCGATCTTCCGGCCGGACTTCGAGGCGACTCGCTCGAACGGACAGACCGCTTTCCTTGGTCGGCGCATCACCGGCGCACGCAACACCGGGTCGGACAATTCAGAAACAAACGACAAAAAATGAAAACGATTCGAACGCTGATTCCCTTCTTGCTTGTTCTTTTGGCCGCGCTCGGTTGCGGCGAATCCAAGCCGTCCGTCTGGCAAAAGGCAAAACCGGTCACCGAGAAGCTCGATCATCCGTCGGCGCTGATCGCCGACGCCGAAAATCTCTATTTTGTGACGGGCGGAACGGTCGCGAGCAAAAATGAAGGGACCAACAACTTGATGAAGATGCCCGTCGGCGGTGGCGCTCCCGAGCTCCTTTTCAAAGGCGGCGACCTGATCCCGGATTCACTGGCGCTTGGGATCGATGAAACCCACGTCTATTTTTCCGCCGGCGGGCTGAGAAAGATCCCCAAGAAAGGCGGCGAACCAATGCTTTTGACGAATGCGTTTTCGGCTTCGGACATCGTGGTCGATCAGACGTCGGTCTTCTGGCTGCCGTTCGTCGGCGAGGGAATGCCCGCGGCGCCGGTCTACCGAGTCGACAAAACCGGGGGCGAACCGGTGAAGCTGACCGGTCCGCGCGCCGGAGCGAACGGTCTATGTTCGGATTCGACACATCTCTACTGGTCGGAATCTTCGGGTATTCAACGCGTTTCCAAAGTCGGCGGACCGGTCGAGACGGTCCATCAAACAGCCTCCGATCGGATGATCGGAGAACTGCAGATGGACTCTTCGAACTTCTATTTTTTGGAAGGAACCTCGTCAAAGTCCCTTTTCAAACTGCCGCTCAAAGGCGGCGCACCGGTCGAACTCGCCAAGAACGTCACGCGTTTCTGGCAGGCGGACGACCGGATCGTTTTTCAGCGCGCGATCACGACGTTTGGCGACGGCCTTTTCTTCGTCTCAAAATCGGGCGGAGGCGAGACCGAACTCGACCGTGACGGCTATCTCGCGAGTCTCGCGACATCCGGAAAACGCGTCTTTCTTTCCGATATCAGTCAAATCTATCTGATCGGGCAATAACTATTTGGCAACCTTTGCGGCACGATCGACCTGTTCCGCAAATCGCTCGATCGTCGCCGAAACAAGTTGGATCTGGCGGCCCGCTTCAATCCAATCGCGCTGCTCGATCGACTCGCGGACGGCCGGCAGGGTCTTCACGCCGTAGCCGGTGTAAAATCCGGGCGCGTAGATCTGATGACGAAACCACTCGCGACGCGGCAGACCGTTCGGACTCGTCAGCGCTCGCTCGGTCTTCATCAGTATCGAGTTCAGTTCCCTCGCAGTTGCGGGCGAGAACTGCCTGCCATTGATAGTTTCCTGAAAGTTCTTCGCACTTTCACGCAATCGCGCGAGTGCTTTTTGCAACGGCGAAAAATCCAATGACGGCACGGGACCGTTTGGCTTCGGAGCGACGAATGTCTTTTTCGGATCCTGAACGGCAACGAGCATACCGCTTTCGAGCAGTTGGTTCAGAGCCGCCGTTTCTTCACGCATCGAATCGTTCAGGCGCACCACTTCGTTGACATAAGTTCCGACCGTGTCCCCGAAATTCGTAAACTCGAACGGCAGGACCTCGGCGTTCGCCAAGCGCAGGACCGAACGCCCGCAGACCTTCGCGAGCGCGACGCCGTAGTCGAAGCCCGGATCGCCGAAGCGTGCGTAATGATCGAACGAATCGTAGATCGAATGATACGATCCGCCGCCGCTCTCTCCGCCGAACCCGATATCGAGGCTGGCGATCCCGAGATGCTGCAAGAACGGCGTGTAATCCGAACCGGAACCGAGGGCTCCGATCCGCAGGTCGGAGCGGTTCAAGATCTCGTTTCTGACCGTTGGCGTGGCGTTGACGATCTGATTCGCGCGCGTTCGCTCCCAGACACTGAGTTTCGTCTGCGGGTCCGGGACCGAACGCGCGACCTCGTTGGCGAACTTTTCGAGCGTGTGCGATCCGCCCATCCCGAGGAATCCGCGCCCGTTCGAATCCGTATTGATATAGACCGCCGCCTTGTTCGAGAGTTCCTCGGCGTGCATTTCGACCCATTCGGTCGAGCCCAGAAGTCCGGGCTCCTCGGCGTCCCAGGCGGCGAAGACGATCGTCCGTTTCGGTTTCCAGCCGGATTTCGCGAGTTCGCCGATGGCACGCGCCTCTTCGAGCATCGCGACGACGCCGCTGATCGGATCGCTCGCGCCGTTGACCCACGCGTCGTGGTGATTCCCGCGGATTATCCATTCGTCGGGAAACTCCGCGCCGGGGAGCCTGGCGACGACATCGTAGGCGGGTTTAACATCCCAGTTGAATTCGAGCTTGAGACGTATCCGTGTATTGTCGCCCCCGCCGAAGTGATACGTTATGGGGAGCGCGCCGCGCCACGAATCGGGGACGACCGGACCTTCGAGCGCGCGCAGCAACGGAAGAGCGTCTCCGTAAGAAATCGGCATCACCGGGATCTTCGTGATCGTCGGCGCGTCCTTTCGGTCGAGCCGCTTCGCGTCCTTCGTCGCCGGAAATCCGGGCGTCAGCACGTCTCCGGGGAAAACGGGCATATCGGCAACCGATCCCCGCTGCGCACCGTTTTCATTGCGCCAGGCGCCTTTCGGGTAAACGTCGCCCTGGTAAAAGCCGTCGTCACGCGGATCGGAGTAGATCAGGCAACCAATGGCACCGCGCTCGGCCGCAACCTTCGGCTTGATCCCGCGCCAGCTTCCGCCGTAACGCGCGATGACGATCTTGCCCCTGACGTCGATCCCGCGACGCTCGAGTTCGTCGTAATCACGCGGAATCCCGTAGTTAACGTAAACGAGGGGCGCGGTAACGTCGCCGTCGATCGAGAACGCGTTGTAGCTTGGGAGCTGCTCGTCCTTTTGTCCCGATGTCGCGTCGCCGGCGACCAACGGTTCCTCGAGTTTCGCGGTGAATTTCTCCGGCAGCGTCATCTCCAGCAGACGCGTTTTCGGTGTCGGGAAAAGCACGTCAAACCGTTCGATCTTCGCATCATACCCCCAAGACTGAAACAGTTTGAGCATAAACTCCGCATTCTCTTTCCCCTTTGGCGAGCCGACGTGATGCGGCCGCGCGCTCAGGAACTTCATCCATTCGCGAAGATTTTCTCGTTTCAGCGATTGGTCGAATTTTTTCTCGAGTTCGGATTGTTTCGAAGAAGAACCGGGTGAAAAGCCCATTAAGCTCTTGAACGGCATCGTCTGGGCGACGACTGAAATTGAAAGTAAGAGAATCGCTGCGGTCCGGAAAACTATGACAAACATTAGGTGCTCCGATCTTTAGTTGGATTAGAATGGCAATTCATTGTAGGGGCAAACCCGTTCGGAGCGAAGACGAGACGATCAAATCGTAGGCCCGCGGTCCGACGATCTTATTCGTTTACTGAATCTCGTATTCGACGTTAAAGAGCCGGCCGGCTTCTTCGGGGCTGATCTTGAACCCGAGTATCTCCGCCGCTCTGGTCATCGTGCGGTCGTACCGGTCGGCAAGTTCCCGTCCCGTTGGGAGAACCGTTTCGTCTGGAAGAACTCCGGTCTTTTCCAGGCTTTTTCCGTCTTTCATTATGAGATCCGCGATGGTGATGCTCGCCCCGTAAAACGCGACGACGTCGATCCCGGTTTGATGTCCGAAGTAACGCGACTCCATCACCGCGCCCGCCGAACGGTCCCCGACTACGATCCCGCGCTTTTCGAGCTGAACCACGCGCGCGAAGATCTCGGACGCAGATGCCGATTGACTGTCTATCAAGACGACGACCTTGCCTGTGAAGGCGTCCTTTCCGCGAGAACGCGATCTCAGCTCCTTCGTCTCTTTTCGACGCTTCTCGTCAGCGATCTTAAGATCTTCGGGGAAGAAGTTCCCGATCAGTCGCGCGAGCATATCGACGCGTCCGCCCGAATTGCCGCGCAGATCAATGATCAGATTCTGCGACTTCCTGACGCGGTCCATTATGTCATCGACCTTTGCCGGTTCGAGCGAAAAACGACCGAGCTTCCAAATGAAGAGATCGGGGATCTTATCGTAAAAGAATTGCTTCACGGCGCGTTCGTATGCGTCGTCTTGTTCACGAAGGATTTGGTTGATATCCCCGCCAGTCAGATCCATTATCTGCCGGCCAGGAGTGATCTTGGCATTGATCTCGTATTTTAACTGCTTCCCGTCGGGCTTGACGACCTCAAGCCGAAGCACGGGCCGCGGACGCAGCGTGCGGTAAAAATACTGCATTTTCCAAAGATTCTCGCGCGTCGGACCGTATCCCTCCAAGGCGTAGATCTCATCACCGACCGAGAGCCCCTGTTTCGCGGCATCGCTCTTTTCGCGAACCTTGTAAACAAAGCACCGATCGCCGTACATCCGATAGTCGAAGCCGTAATCGGTCTTGTTGACCTTGCCCGGCGGAATGAACGTTAGGTGCGAATCCTCGAAGTCGACGAGGAATTGCGCAATTATCGCACTCATCTGGCCGATGCTCGCGGCCTGCTCGATCTTCTCGGCGGTCACTTTGTATTTGGCGTCGAGATCGATACCCCGAAAAGTCGGATCGTAATAGTTCTTCCGGACGTCTTCGGTGATCAATTTGAGCATATTCTTGTGACGATCACGTTCGTAGCCCAGGTTTTGGGCATTGCCAATGGAAGTAAGAAGAACGAAGAGCAAGAGAAAAGGAAACAACTTCATTTCAGGCCTCCTTGGTGACTGAGAATCGAGGATATTTTAACTCTTTTTTTGCAGGACAGGAAGCAAACCGCTCACTCGACGCCGAGGTGCTTGGCTTCCGCGTCCGTCAGTTCGACGTTCAAACGCAACAGCGCGGTCGAAAACGTTTTGCCCTGCGCGTCGGTCATCAGGCTCAATGTTCCTCCGCCGCCGAGACTCTCGTGCAGGAGGAAATTGAGCGCACCGAGATTCGGAAGTTCGAACCGTTCGACGGCGCCTTTGACCATCGGACCAAAATGCTCCTTGACGCGCTCGGCCGTGACCTCGCGAACGAGAACCGGATAGATCTCGTCGCTCAACGCGATGACGCCGACGTTTGCCGTATCGCCCTTGTCGCCGGACCGGGCGTGAGCGAGTTTTGTAAGTTCAATTTTCATTGCACCCTCTTCGGAATTCTGAATCTTCTGACGAATTTGAGGAGCCAGACGCTCATCGTCACGACAAACACGGTGAAGATCGTCAGAAAGACCCAAACCTGCAGGTTTTCGCGATTGATATTGGCACGAAACACGAGTTGATTGACGACGATAAAGAACGTCACGGTCGCAACGCCAAGCACTTCAAAAAAAGATCGAATCGACGAGAACGTTTCGGCTCGACGTTCGTCGGCGAGCCAGTATTCCCGGTTCGGGATGCTCAGAAACCGGACCGGGACCTTTTCGATGATGAGCGGGATCAGGAGCGCTTCGCTGACCAGCAGCAAAAGAAGCGCGATCTCGAACGTCATAAACACACGCTTCGGCATCAGCCCGTTGGGCTGGCCGACGGCGTCAAAATGCGTTGCGACCGTTTCGCCCAGATTCGGATAGTAAAAGATCATCTGCGCGAAGAACACGCCGATCAGGCCAAAGAGTATCAGTTTCGTTATCGAGATTCGCATCAAAGAGACTTAAACCATTGAAAAGAAAAGTATTGGAACGCCGCGACGACGAGCGAATGACGAATCCGGCCGTTTCGGATCAGATTCGGAATTTCCATAATATGCGCCAGGCTAGTCACTACCGACTCGTGCTCGTCGAATTTTACGTCTTCGGTTTTGACCGCGTCAACCGCGAGGAAGTGGTGAATGACATTGCTCTGCAGCGCCGGATTCGGACAAGACGTTCCGAGATAGATCCAATTGTCGGACGAAAATCCGGTCTCCTCAAGCAATTCGCGTCGCGCGGCCGTCTCGGGGTCTTCGACCCCGTCGATCATTCCGCCCGGAATCTCCAACGTCACCTGTTCGACTCCATGGCGAAACTGTTCTATTAAAACGACTTGCTGATCCGGAGTGAGGGCAACGACGTTGACCCAATCGGGATTTTCGATTACGAAGAACGTTCCGCTTTTCTCGCCGCAGACCGAGCGGTCCTCACGAACCTTGAAAACGCGGCAGTCGGCGATCTCGCGGGATTCGATTCTTTTCCATTCATCCGGCGTTTCTTTCATAGCAATTATTTTGATTCGTCTCGGAATTATGCTCCAATGATAACGTCTCACGTTTCCGACGAAAAGCGGCGCGAGTTCCGACCTGTAACTTATGAAAAACCTTTCCCTTATCGTCGTGATCTTGCTAACCGCCGTCGGCGCGAGCGGTCAGAAACCGGTTCCGTCGCTCGAGTCGGTTCTGGCGAACACCCGCGAACAGATCAAGGTCTATCGCGAGACATTTATAAACCTCGTCGCCGACGAGTTGAAAACGATCGAATCGGCGAATGCAAGCGGCAAGGTAAAGAAGAGTTCGCGAGTCAAGTCGGAACTGCTGATCTATAAATCCGACCGGGCGAATTCGGAATCCGCCGAGTTGCGGGTCGTTTCCGAAGTCAACGGGAAAACGGTTCCCGACGCGCGAAAACGGAGCGACAAACTGCTCGTCGAGCTTTCCAAAACATCGACACCGCTCAAGGAACTCGAAAAACTCGAACGCGAGAGTACACGCTTCGACCGTTCGTTGCTGATCTTTGGGATCACGCTCAATCAGGCTGCCGTGCTGAGCCCGGAGGTGAGTTCCGCATTTAGCTTTCAACTCGGTGAAGTTGAGCTCGTCGACGGACACAACACCGTAGCAATCAAATACTTACAGATCGCAGAGCACCCGCTTATCACCTTTGATCCGAAAACGGGATCGAACGCTTTGATGACCTACGAACTCGCGCTGCCGTACGGAATCGACGCATCGACCCTGAGGCTCGGCGGAACTCTCTGGATCGATCTCGAGACCTTTCAGATCCGTCGCGAAACGCGCGATGTCACCGGCCCGCCCGAACTGTCAATACCGCTTTTGACGATGCGCTATGAGTATTCGGCGAGCGACTTTGGAATCCTGCTGCCGAAACTGATCTTCGCCGGATTTAATGAACTCAAGCAAAAAAAAGGACAGTTCGCGATCGCAAATCGCGTCACCGCAACTTTTGCGTATTCGAATTTCAGAAAAACGAACGTCGAGGTCAAGATCTCCGACAGTGACGATCCGGCGAATCCGGCGAATTTCTGAGAAACCCCGCGACTTGAATCGTCCAATTCCCGCCGCCTCAAGAAAAGCAGCTCACGCCTCAATAACAGTTACGTTTGTCTCGATCAGGCTCTTCGGAATAAGCGCCGGAAAATATGCCATTATCTCTTCGACCTTCGGACGTCCGCCGGCGAAGCCGGTGACGGCCGGCGGGCCGGTGAGAATCAACGGCGCGAGTTCCTTTGTGAATCGTTCGACATCGGCCTTGCTTTGCCCGCGAACCCCGAATCGGAGCTGCACCTCGGGCACGTTGGCCGGCGGATCGCCCGCGAGATGTCCGTGCGTCGCGCTCACTCCGACGAATTCCGTCAGAATCACATCGAACTTCAAACCGAGCTTTTCGAGCCTCGCACGCAGGATCTTGTCCGCCGCCTGCGCTTTTTCATAAGCTTCGGGGTATGCGTAAACGAGGGTTCCGACTGCCTTCCAACCCGCCGAATAGGCGATCGAGACCTTGTAGAAATCGGTTTTCGGATGCCCTTTGATGCCGAACACCCGAACACGGTCCGTGCCGTCGTCGGCGAGATTGATGGTCGTAAAATCGGCGACGACGTCCGGCGTGATATAGCTGTGCGGGTCGCCCATTTCGTAAAGAAGCTGCTCTTTTATCGATTGAATACTGACTCGTCCGCCGGTTCCTTCGTGCTTCGTGACGACAAAAGACCCGTCGGGTGACGCTTCAACTATCGGAAAACCGACATTGGCGAGATCGGGGATGTTCTTCCAATCATACTGGCAGTTCCCGCCGGACGACTGCGCGCCGCATTCGATGATGTGGCCGGCGATCGTTCCGGCCGCGATGCGGTCCCAATCGTCGAACGTCCAGCCGAATTCGTGCATCAGCGGAGCGAGCGTCAGTCCGGTGTCCGTGAGGCGTCCCCCGACGATGATCTGCGCTCCTTTACCGAGAGCTTC
Organism: Acidobacteriota bacterium; assembly: GCA_016715115.1. Lineage (NCBI taxonomy): Bacteria > Pseudomonadati > Acidobacteriota > Acidobacteriota bacterium. The sequence goes on along the minus strand of JADKBM010000011.1, from coordinate 275,308 downwards.
GACGAGCGGCGCAGCGCCGAGGTAAACGTTCGCGCTCTGAACGCGGTCGCGGATCGCCGAGAGCGGTTCACCGGTCTCCATATTCGTGATCTCGATCCCGCGATCTGCAAATTCATCCAAACGGCCGAGAATATCGTCGCCGGTGATGACGCCGATCTTCACCTTGCCCGCAAGTCCGAGTTCAGCGGCAACGGCCTTGATCGCTTCGGCGCAGCCGAGGACGTTTACGCCGCCGGCGTTCGAGAGGACCTTGATATCGCGTTCGACGCAATCGGGCAAAATCTCGCGCATCAACGTCACAAAGTCGCGCGCATAACCGGCGTTCGGGTCGCGCTGACGCTGTTTCTGGACGATGCTCATCGTCACTTCGGCCAGATAGTCGAGCATCAAATAGTCGATCTCGCCACCGCGCACCTGATCGACCGGCGCGGTCAGGAGATCGCCCCAAAATCCCTGTCCGCCGGCGACGCGTACTTTTTGTTTCATAAAGCTGTTGTCGAAACTATGTAACTTGATTCTTGAACTTCGTCTAATTCTGACTTTTTACGTTCTCGTTGATGAACCTGACGATGTCTTCGGTCGAAGTACCTGGAAGAAAAACCTCTGAGACGCCTTTTTGCTTCAATACTTGAATGTCTTCCTGCGGAACGATACCGCCGACGAGCACGAGCGTGTCGTCCATCCCGTTCTCGCGCAACAGATCGACGATGCGCGGACAAAGCGTGTTGTGTGCGCCCGACAGGATCGAGATCCCGACCGCGTCAACGTCTTCCTGAAGCGCGGCCGAGGCGATCATCTCCGGCGTCTGACGCAAGCCCGTGTAGATCACTTCCATTCCGGCATCACGCAGTGCCCGTGCGATGATCTTTGCACCTCGGTCATGTCCGTCCAGTCCGGGTTTGGCGACCAGTACTCGAATTCTTCTATCACTCATAAGTCACAGTATATTAACGAATAAACCGTCCGAGCAAGCCACCGCGCCTGATGAACGGTTTAAGTTCGGACCAGGAGAAAACGTACCGGCCATCCGGTTGGAGATTTAGCGCTATGCGCGGGAAGCCATATTCGTAGACAAACGTCACGCCGTTATCGTCAATCAGGAACCAATCAAGGTTTGCGGTCTTGAAATTCGCGATCTTGAAGAACTCGCTTGCGCTCTCCGCAAAGTCCGGTTCTTCCCTCTTAATGGCCTCAAGCGAGGCCTTCATTTCTTCCTCTTGCCTTTGGCGGCATATCGCGGCGAGCCGATCCAGGTTAACGAATGCCGTGGCGGGTGTCACCCGATTTCCGGTCTTGAGATCGACGACGACGTTCTTTCCGAAACTGGACGAATAGGCGCCTGTGCCCATCAGCGTCAGGTAAACGCTTAGGATTCCGCGCTTGTTGTAGTCGACGTCGAATGTTGCTTCTTCGAGCCACTGAAAGTCGGCGAGTTCGTCCTTCACGCGGAGTTTCATCACGCTCGCGTAGCTGATCGTCTTTTCTATCTTCGCCGCGAGCGGCCGGGAAACGCCGCTGATCTTCGGATACGTCACGGTAAATTCTTTCTTGAAATCCATCATCGGCTTCGGCCGCGTGAAAATCACTTTCTTCGGAGTGATCCTGACGGATTGCCCTAAAACCGTCGGGGCGAGCGAGAGTCCGACGAGAACGATAAAACAAACCCATTTCATAAACTCAAGAATCCATCGCCGGAGCGCCGTAGATGCAGCGCAGTTTGGCGCCAAGTGTCGGCTTTGATCTCATCGCTTCCAGCATCTCGGCCCAACCGTGGACATTTATCCAAAGCATATTGTAACTGTGGATCGGTTTGATGATCCCGTAGCGAACTGTTTCGTCTTCCTCAATGAACGATCCGAAAATCCGGTCCCAGAAGATGAAGATCCCGCCGTAATTCTTATCGAGATACCGTTCATTCACACCGTGGTGCACCCGATGGTGCGACGGCGTGTTGAAAACAAACTCCGCCCATCGCGGCAGTTTGTAGATCGTTTTCGTATGGATCCAAAACTGGTAGATGAGGTTGAGTCCGTGCATAAAAATGAACGACCAGAGCGGAAAGCCGGCGAGCGCCAGCGGCAGATAAAAGAGCCAGTGAGCAATGCCGGAAAACCAGCTCTGACGCACGGCGACGCTCAGATTATATTGATTCGACGAATGATGAACGACGTGGAAGTTCCAGAAGAAACGGACCTCGTGGCTGATCCGGTGAAACCAATAGTAAAGAAAATCGTCGGCAAAGAGCAGAATCACCCACGCCCACCACGCGTTCATAGGCATTTGATACGGCGCGTAATTCTCGTAAATCCCGTTGTAAAAAAACGCCTGGATATAGCCGAACAGAAAGCCGAAAAACGCGCTCCCGAAGCCGAGCCCGATATTCGTCCAAACGTCCTTGCGGTCATAGGTTTTCTCGTAACGAACGCTGAGCAGCGTCTCGACGGCGATCAGAAGCGCGAACAGCGGAATTGCGATATCGGTAGGTTTCGGCATAGCTCCCGAACAATTCAGCCGATCCGTTTCGCAAGCGAGATGATCATCTTGCGAAGTTCGACGATCTGTTCGTAGGCATAATTATAATCCGCTTCACGAAACATTTCGAGGTCGCGCGCGAGCAAAGCGTGATATTCGAGCACGGCCGAAAAACCGATCGCCGAATCGAGGCAGCGTGCGAATTCCGGATCCGTCCGCTTGGCAGAGCCTGACGCGATCACGGACGGAATCTCGGTGGCCAGCCGCCGAAGATTGGAACGAAGGCCGAAGCGCTCTTCCGGCGGAAAATGCGCCGTCAACCGATAAATAATCAATACGAGTTCGTGGGCTTTCCGCCACACATTGAGGTTTCTGAAGTCCTGCATTTTGTGAGCTCCTGTGTGAGTTTTTTGAGGGAAGCAGTATGCCAGAATCGTGGAGGATTTTTCAAGTATTGATTCGAGCTGCGAGCTCTGAGCTGTGAGCTTTGAGTTTGAGCTTTGAGCTCAAAGCTCGCAGCTCGCAGCCAAAGCTCGCAGCTCGAATCAATTCCCGACATCGAGCCGGACGAATGCGACCGCCGGCCGGCCCGTCGTGGTCTTGACGCGATAGATCGTTTGCGGCGAAGGCTCGTCACGGGTCAGTTGCCGGCTGGTTTCGCCGCACGGTTTCTGGACGGACGCTTTTTCGCGAATGAGCATCCGCGACTTTGCCCCGCAGGACGAATCGGCTTCGGCCTTGGTGTAGAGTTTGTCGGTATCGTCGGTCCGGCTGAAGATCGAAACTTCCGCGTCGAACTCAAGTTCGCTCAATTCGTCGATACTGGTTATCCGTCCCTTGTTGTCGGTCCGAAACGTGATCGGCTCCGGCGAGACGATAACCGTCAACAACTCGCCGCGGTAGTTGGCGGCCTGCGGATTGATGTTGAAATACGGGAGTTCGTCTTTCTGATCGGGAATGTCGACGAGCATTCCCGGCGAAACGCGGTTCGGCTCGGTCCCAGCCGGAAATATCAGGTACGGATCGCCAAAGGTTCCGTCGCTCAAGATCTCGCTGTCGACAACGTAGAGATAACCGACAGATGACGGCTCGATCGCCAGACGGACACGGTCGCCTTTGCGAAACTGTGAGTCTGCGCCGACCCGTTCCGCCGACCATTGTTCGACGCGAGCGCCGATTTGAACCGGAAGCGTGAAACCGGCATCGGTTCTGATCCGCGGGCGCAGCTTCCAAACGGTCACTCCGATATCCGCGAAGACCGAATTTCCGACCGTTTTTCGTGGATTTCGAACCGCCGACGATTTCCGCCGAACGGCAGCTGCACGTTTTGTCAGTTTGTACTCGACGCGCTTTCGTGGAGCCGCCTTTTTCGCCGCGGGCCGTTGCTGATTGAAGTCGTCGGACGTGATCGAACGCGTCTGTTCCCCATCCTGCGCGAATACGGACAATGCCGAAATGAAAATCAGCGCCAAGTACGTCAGTATTGGTTTCTTTCTCATAAGTTTGTCGAACGTAACTATTTGATCACGGCGATCTCAAGTTCTTCACCGATTCCCGAAATGAGACTCGGGTTCTGCTTGCCGCCGGTTTCCTGATTGACCCTCGAGCGAACGAACTGAAACAGTTCGCCGGTCGTCACAACGCGGTCGGAATTGCTATCCGCAAGCCCCTTCAATCCCTGTAGCAAAACCCACGTAAAAACACCGTGACCGCCTCCCCAGCGCGATCCTTCGCGTGAGGTTTCGCTGACGTCCGACGAACTTAAGATCGCACGGCCCCGCGAAGCGAAAAGCCGTCCGGCGGCCTGGCTAACGTCGTTGCGGATCTCGACCGGTCGTTCGAGAATGCGTTCCCCGGTTCCATCGTCGAGTCCGCGGTTGCCCTTTGTGACGGTCTTGAACGGCACTACTTTCTTGCCGCTGACCCCGCCGCTGTGACACGTGTCGAGCAGAAAGATCGCCCGCGTCGAACTGATCTTTCTGTCGACGATCGCCTTCAGTTCGGTCATCGGAAATCCCGTCCTTTTGAGATCGCCGACCTTGGAGTCGTGGACAAGATAGTAAAGTTCCGTCGGATTGAACGGGTCGGGAGTACCGTGTCCGGCGAAAAAGAACAGGACGAGGTCGTTCTCGGTGGCCCTTGTCAAAAACCGGTTGAGCGAATCGCGAACTGCGCTAAGCGTCGCGTCGGCGTTGACCATATAAAGAACGTCCTCGACCGCGAATCCGCCCGAAGTGATCAGCCAATTCTTCAATTCGGCCGCGTCTTTATCCGCAAAATTCAGATTTCCGAGTCCGACATCATTGTATTGGTACTTTGAAACACCGATGACCACGGCGAACTTTCTACCGGAAAACCCGAGCTTGCCGTTTTTGGACCCGTTCGAACTGACCGCCCGTTTCGGGTCGGTGACCGCCAGGAACGATGCGAAATAGCGCTTCCCGTCGTTCCCGGACGCCTCGATCTCGAAACGGTTCTCCAGTGGCGCAAGGCGGAAACCGGCGAGTTTGTTAAGGTCGCACTTCATGATCTTGCCGAGCGAACTCGAACTTTGAGCGCAGACGCGGTTCGCGGAATTGTTGTTGATCCGGACCTTGATCGTACTCCACTCGATACCGTCGGCCGCCGGGTTCAGGATCCAGAATTTGACGACATTGACCTTCGCGTTCGCGATGTAGACCTTCGCGTCCGACATCTGACCGGTTTCCGCCTCGGGCAGTTCAAGTCTGAACGGCGACCTGTCCGTTTCCTGCGAGTACGCGGGAAGAACGGACAGGCAACCCGCAAAAACGGCGATGATGAATGTACAGATTTTCATAAATTACGGCTTCTTAACAGGCTTTTTTGGTCCTTTGACCGGCGTCGGGGTCGGCGTCGGAACGGTCGAAGTGACGACCACGTTGTTCTGCGTTGGAGACGTGTCCGCAACCGAACTGGTCGACGTCGGCCTCGTGCCGACGATCGGTTTCGGCGCCTCGGTCGTGTTAGCGGTCGGCGTCGCGCGATAATCCATCACTCCGAGATCCTGCATAAAATCGTAAATGAAATCCATATTCGAAGGAAGCGCGCCCGCATTTTCTCGCTGATACACGGCGACGTATGTCTTCAGATCGTCGAAGATCAAAGGCGCTTCGATCGGATTGCGATCCGCGAGGCGGAGCATTGCCCGGAAAAGAAACGGTTCGGCGATCGTCTGGCGCTTGTCCAACGCGATCGAATTCGTAAGGCTCTCAAGTGCCTTTGAAATCTCCGAGGAGTTTCTCGCCGTTTGTTTCAGAGCCTTGCCGTAATAATAGTAAGCAAGCGGATCGTTGCTTCGGATACCGATCGAATCGCTCAGATTCGCGCGCGCCATTTCGAACAGGTCGAACTGAAGCGCGCGGATGCCGTTATCGCGCTTTACCAGCGCCATCGTCGATTGGAACTCGGCCGACGAGGCAAGCATTTCTCCGTCTTCCAGCTTCTTTTTGATCTCCGGTGCGAGTTGTTCGTTGAGAATTCTGGCGATTCCACGCATCGTGCTCGCGTTCTGATTTCGATCGGTGATCTTCGCGTCGATCGAAGCTCCGGACGTAGTTCCGGCTCGCGAGTACTGCTGGTAGGTACTTCCGAACATTTCGAGCCGGCCTTTGATGCGATCCGGATCGGCGATGAATCCGGTTTGCGATCTGGGATCGGAGGCGATCATCCTCATCCGCTCGTACAATTTTTGAATCTCGCGCACGTCGTAGTTGCGCCGCAGCATACTCTTCATCGCCTCGACATCCGCATCGTCTTCCTGAAAATCTTCCCAACTGAACGCGTCGTTGAATCCGTACATCTTCAGAAGACTCGCGCTGATGATCTGCTGATTCGCGCCGCCGAGCGCCCCGACGACACGGACGATCGTGACCCACGCCTTCTTCTCAATGTAGGGCACCGTCCCGACGTCAACCAAGGAATCTTCGAACCAATCGTCGCCTTCGACGTGCGCGATCTCGTGGGCGAGGATGTAGGCGAGCTGCGCCTCATTGTCGATGAGAGCGAGATATCCGGTCGATATGTAAACGGTACCGGTCGAAAGCGCCCGCGCCTCGGGGACCGGATTCTGAATGATCTTGAACGAATAGAGCCGCTTGGTATCGGGCGGGATCAGCGACTGGCCGACGCGGTTGACGAAATCCTGAGCGAGCGGATTGTCGTAAAGCGTATTGTCGAAAACGAGCTTCTCGTTTTCTTTGCTAACAAGCTTAACGTTCGAGGCACGCATATTCACGTCGTACGCAGTGAGCGTGTGTGTGCGCCTGATCGTCCGGTACTTGTCGTCGACAACGTCCTTGAAATCCGGATCAGTGTCGTATTTTTCCTTCGAATACGTCAGAATCTTCTGATAACGCTTTTCACGCTTTTCCTGTTTTTTCAGCGCTTCCTGCTCGGCCTTTGAGAGCTTCTCCTGTTTCTTCTGCTCGTCTTTCTTCTTATCTTCCTGACCGAAGACGATGTTGGCCGAACAGATCGAGAGGATCAACGGCAAGACAAGGAATGCAAAAAACAACGTCTGGCGGGACGCTTTGGGCAGACTGATCATAAGGACCTCCGTTTGCTCCGCGGGGGGAGCGGTTGCGACCCGGGCGGGCCGATTTGGACAATTGGGACGTACAAACGGAACTCTTTGTTCCGGGATTACGCGCCCTTTTGCGAATTCCAACAACAAATCGGGAAACTATCCCGCGAAAAATTCAGAATGAATCTATTTGGCGCTAACATAGCATACTTTCAACGCGATGGCGCAATTCTGGCGATCGGTCAGCCGACATACGGCATTCGCCACTGCGCGACGATCACACTCGGGTCTTTTTTGAAACTGTGTCGAAGTTTTTGAATGCCTTCACCCTTAAACGCATCATCGCCGCACTCGTCGGCGCGCACGAGGCGTTCTTTTTCGCGGAGTTCCACGCTTTCCCGTTTGCAGGATCGGCGAGTTTGTACCGGTTCTGGCACGGGCACGATTAAGGCAAAAGTCCCGTTGCTTTTCCCCCAAACATTTGGAGTTCAACGATGTTCGAGCGCAATGCGGTGCAGGACGATGTCGCCCGAACCGTTGACGACCGTCAGTTGCTTTTCGGCGTCCTTTGCGCCGTTCGCCTTTTGCGCGTCGTTTTTCTCGATGAACGATTTCAGCTTGGCGACGAGAGATGCATCGGAAACGCGGCCGGCATTCGAGAAACCCGAACGACGCGCGGTTTCGAGGTCCGCGTCCTCTTTCGCGGTCCAGATGATCCAGACGATCTCCGTTCCGGCCGTTCCGCTGAAAGTGTTCCAACCGGATTCCGAGTTTTTGCCCGAATTGACCGCCGCCGAGCCGTCATTCGCTTTAGGCGTCGGGTAAAGGACGTTGTAGATCGTCCGGCCGTCGGCATCCCGGTCTTCGGCGTAGGCATAAAGAAATCCACCGGCACCGCTTTCGATGTTGAGCCTGAACTTGTAACCGTTTTCGAAGATCTCCTGGCCCGATGATCGGAACGGCTCGCCGAACGGCTTGTTGTCCCTCATTTTCTGAACATTGAGAAAATACTTCAGTTCGCGCGCCGTCACAGAATCCGCGGTCACGTTCTTGTCGGCTCCGGCGGGATTCTTCTCTTTTCCGTTGCTGGCTGGTCCCGAATTGTTCGCAACCGCGTCGGTCTTCGACTGGCCGGAGTACTTCCAAGCGACGAACCCTCCCGAAACCGCCAGTGCGAGAATCAGGAGCAGCGCCGCAATGGGCCAGACGGCTCGATTTCTTGTTTTTGACCCACCCGACGTTCCCAACGTCTTGTAGTGGTCGTCCGCGATGATACCGACCGGGCGCTCGGGCGAATCGACTGTCTCGACCTCGGCGCTCGCGAGCGACGCCAGGCTCGTCTCCGCCAGCACCGGCGTGCTGACGGCGGCGGTCGCTTTAAGCTCGTGTGCGGTCGCTGCGGGACTGTTGTCAACGGTGATTCCGCGCAATGCCCGCGCCAGATCGCGGCCGAACTGCCGGACATTCTGCGGCCGCTTCGCCGGATCGAAGTCGAGCGCGGACAAAAGAAGCTGTTCGGCCGCCGCATTCAGACCCGAACGCAGCGTACGGGGCGAGGTTTTGACACCCTGTTGCTGCAGCTGATACATCTCGACGATCGATTCCGGCCGGAACGGCAGTTCGCCGGTAAGCATCTCGTAGAAAACGATTGCCGCCGAGTAAATGTCGCCCGCCGGCGTTTGATCCATCTTTCCGAGCAGTTGTTCGGGCGCGATGTAGAGGATCGTCCCGATGCCGCGCGGAATCTCGGTCGCCGGCGCGAGGACCGAATCCTCGACGCGGGCGATGCCGAAATCGATCAAACGGACGCGGTCCGGGCCGTCATCCTGCGGCGTCAGCATAATGTTCTCGGGCTTGATATCGCGGTGGAGTATCTTCTGCGAATGCGCCGCGGCGAGGGCGTCCGTGATCGATTCGATGAGGTGCGCCGCCTCGCCGAATTCGAACTTTCCGGTCTCCTTGATCTTCCGTCGCAGCGACCGGCCCGGGATGAACTCCATCACCATAAACGGATTGCCGTCGGCGAGCGTGCCCGAATCGAGAATGCGGACGATATTCGGATGATCGAGGCGGATCAGCGCTTCTTTTTCGTGCTGGAACTTGCGGACGATATCCTCGTTTGCGAGCGCCGTTTTCCGCAGGATCTTGACGACGACGTCCTTGCCGAGGAGTTTCAAATCCTTCGCAAGGTAAACCAGCCCGAACCCGCCGGCGTCCGCGCCGCCGTCGGTAAGATCCTTCTGAATAAAGAACCGTCCGTCAAGATGCGTCCCGACGAGACTTGCAGAGCGAGCAAAATCGACATTGGCCGGTTTCGGCGGCGCCGCGGGATCCTCCCTGGAAGCCCCGATTTCCCATTCTTCCTTTTTGTCCACCATACTCAAACCCGAAGACTCCAAATTCGACTCATTTTCTGACAGCGACGATCCGGAAACCGTTCAGGTGATACCGTCTTGAGACCTCTTCCTTCCCCCGGTTGGGTGAACGCGACTTTCCGTCAAAGCTTCCCCACGAGCCGCCTCTCTGAACGCGATATTTCGGATCGCCGACGGTCAGATTCGGCGAACCGTCGCTCGGCAGACCCGCGTATCCATTTTCGCTGTATAGGTCCGCGCACCATTCCCAGACGTTTCCACTCATATCATAAAGCCCCCAGGCGTTCGCCAGCTTTTTGCCGACCGGATGGGGCGACGCCTTCGAATTGCCGATCGTCCACGCGATCTCGCCGGCGTCTCCGTAATAATCGCCGAGCGTCCCGGCTCGCGCCGCGTATTCCCACTGAGCTTCCGACGGGAGCGAATATGTGAACTCGGTGTCCGATGCATTCAACTTCGCAACGAACGCGACCGCGTCGTCCCAATTGACGGTTTCCACCGGGCAATCGTCGCCGCACCTGACGAACGAGCTCGGATTGCTGCCGATCAACGCTCGCCATTGGCCTTGCGTGATCTCGAATCTGCCCATCCAAAATCCCTTGGCAAATGTCACCTTTCGAACCGGCCTCTCATCCGAATCGCCTTTAGGGGAACCCATCATAAAGTCGCCCGGCGGGATCCAAACGAGTTCGATCCCCGAGGCGTTCTTGCGAATCGTTCCGGGCGCGACCGTCTCCTGTTTAGTAACCGGTGTTTCTTTCGTCGACACGGACGCCGCCGCTTCAATCTGGCGGAGCTTGATCCTGGCCGCAGCCGAATTTGCGCCATTTGGGAACTCGCCGAGATAGGCTTCGACCAAGGCTTTGTCGTTCGATCTTTTAGCAGATTCCCAAACCAGTCCGTCGAGTCTGATGCGTGCCGTCGCGGAGTTCGTTCCGTTCGGAAACTCCTTGAGGAACAGCCGCAGATCGCCCGGATCTTTGCTCTCCTTGACGAGGTCCCACGCTTCGGCTTCCTGCGCTGCAGCGCTCGCCGGCGCAACCGTCGGGATGTTCGCGACGGATGTCGGCGCGGCGCTTCGCTGAAAGTAAAAATCGCCCTTGATCGACGATGAATCCCACGGCACCTGTTTGTTGGAGGTTACCGTCATCACTTCTTCGCGCGTCGATTTGAAGACCTCTTCGAGTTTGAGATTCGGTTTTCGAAGGTTTTTCAGCAGCGCGCCCGTAAAGACTCCGTTTCGCGTTCCCTTGCCGTCCGAGGCGGTCGTGCCCGGCGCGGCGGCGTAGGCGATGTATGTTCCGGTCGGCGCGGTGACGTTGGCGAGGCCGCCCGAATCTGCGCTGCGGCTCCAGCCGCGCGAGAACGGATTGTTGCGGCAGGCGTCGAGGATGACGATGTTGAAGCCATTGCCGGCGGCATCCATCTGCCGCAGGATCGAATTGACGTCGATTGCGTAATCTTCGGTTTCGACCTCGCGCGAGATGTCGGCGTCGACCGGGATCAGAAAGTTCTTGCCGCGGACCTCGACGCCGTGACCGGCATAAAAGACGAGCCCGATTCCCTTTTTCGCTTCTAGCTTTTCGCCGAACTCGCGGATCAAACGCCGCATTTGAACGAGATTCGCGTCCGTTCCGGTGATGACCTCAAACCCGAGCCCTCTTAATGTCTCGGCCATATCGGTTGCGTCGTTGACCGGATTCTCGAGCGTCGAGACATTCTGATATTTGCCGTTCCCGATAACAAGCGCCGTCCGCGCTTCATTGCCGGCCAGACTTTCCCGCGTCAACTGCCGCCCGTCCTGCGCGTCGGATGCGACCGAAAGGAACTGCAGCAGCAATGCAAAGGCCGCGACCGATGCGGCCATTCTGAAAGCAAATTGTCTGATTCTACCCATTGACTCTGCCATGACTTGATGTTTTCCCGCTATCATCGCAGATTTCCCGCGGAACTCCAATAAAGAACTTCACCGAGAACGGTTGCACTTGATTTCTACACTTTTCATCAATGGCCCGGCGATCTTGGAATCAACGCAGCCGTTCGCTCTTGTCTGAAGCTTCGATCAGTTTCGCCATACGTTCGTTTCGGGTCTTGGCCTGTTTCGCCGACATAACCCAGTACATCAGCGTGCGTCGGTAACCATTGGGCTGACGCTCGAAGAATTCCCAGGCGGACGGATTTGCCCGGAAGAGCGCTTCAAGATCGGCGTCGAAGGCGGTCGGTTTGTTTTCGTAAGCGTAGATTGCGGACTTGTCCTCGGTGCGGCGTTCGAACGCCGCGATTCCGGCTGGTTTCATCAGGCCTTTGTCGGCCAATTCCGCGATCTTTGCGATGTTGACTGCGCTCCAATTGCTTTTCGGTTTTCGCGGCGTGAATCGAATGCAGTAACTCTCGCGGTCGATCGTCCGGCGGATGCCGTCGATCCATCCGAAACAGAGCGCCTGATCGACCGATTCCGGCCACGTCATCGACGGTTTGCCGGACCCGACCTTGTAATAGCCGACAAGCAGTTCAGACGCGGTTTCGTGATTCTTTTCGAGCCAAGCGCGAAACAGGAGTTGATCGCTGAAGAAAGTTGGTTTCATCCAAGTGCCGTCAGATTAGGATCGTAAGCCGCCCGCTCGATCTGGCCGATGACCTTGTCGACATTGACTTCGTTGTGAACAAAATATGCCCACGACATCAGAACTTCCGGATCGGTGTAACTGGCGATCCGGACCTTGCCGCCGTCTACGATCACAGTGATGACATACGAATCCTGCGATCTGCAGATAAGCAGGCGCTTCGTTCGTTTCTTTACCCGCCAACCTTCGTGGTCGATGACACGACCGAGTACCTTGAAGATCGCGGCCTTTGAAAGCGATGTGTCGATCGTCGCGAACCTTAACTGGCGCCGGAGGTAATACGAAAGACCGGCCGCCGCAAAAACGGGGAGAGGGAAAAACAAAGAGCCGATCGGCGGAAAAACGGAGTCGATCAACTTCCACCCTAAAACACTCAGCAGGAGCGCGCTGAACCAGACTTTGAGATAGTGCCGCGTGCCGTCCCACCAACCGAGACGCAACTTGCCCGTCGCGATCGCCAGTTTCACCTCATCAAGTTTCATTTACCGAAACAATGCCCAACCAATCCAAAATCTGGGATATTTGGGATTTGGAAGCTGGAATTCGGGATTTGGGAACTTTGAAAACCTACTTAGCCGCGGTCCCGGCGCCGTTTCTGACACAGATGGACACAGAAGACTGGATGCACGAGGCTACTTCGAATTCAGCGTTTCGTGAGATCACTCACTATCTCTTTCGATTGAAACAAATCCGCTCCATCCCGCCGATCTGTGTTCAGCAGAAAACGCGATTTGCTTCCTTCATATCGGTTTTTCAACGCTCCCAAATCCAAAATCCAAAATCTAAAATCCAAAATCAAAATGCCGGTTCCTCGTAGATCCCGTAAACGTCTCGCAACGCGGTGCAGATCTCCTCGACGGTGCAATAAGCCTTGACCGCTTCGATCGTCGCCGGCATCAGGTTCTCGTCGGCGAGCGACGCTTTTTTGAGCTTTTCAAGGCAGTTGGCGACTTCGCCCGCATCCCGCTTTTGCCTGGTCGCCTCAAGCCGCGCCATCTGATGGTCGCGGACGTTTTCGTCGATCTGAAGAATGTCGGTCTTGTGGATCTCGCTCGCCATCGCGTATTTGTTGACGCCGACGATGATCTGTTCGCGGCGTTCGAGCGACTTCTGATACTGATACGCCGATTCCTGGATCTCGCGCTGCGGAAATCCGATCTCGACCGCTTCGACCATTCCGCCGAAACCGTCGATCTTTTCAAAATAATCGAAACAGCCGTCGATCATCTTTTGCGTCAGCGACTCGACATAATACGAACCGCCGAGCGGGTCGACCGTGTTCGCGACGCCCGTTTCCTCGGCGATGATCTGCTGCGTCCGGAGCGCGATCAGCGCCGCCTGATCGGTCGGAAGCGCGAGCGCCTCGTCGTAGGAATCCGTATGAAGCGATTGGGTTCCGCCCAAAACACCCGCAAGCGCCTGGATCGCGACGCGCGCGATGTTGTTGAGCGGCTGCTGTACGGTCAGCGAAACGCCGGCCGTCTGCGTGTGAAACCTCATCTGCATCGTCCGCGGATTCTTGGCTCCGAACCGTTCCTTCATCGTTTGGGCCCAGATCACGCGGGCCGCGCGGTATTTCGCGATCTCTTCGAAAAAGTCGTTATGCGCGTTGAAGAAAAACGAAAGGCGCGGCACGAATTCGTCGAGATCGAGTCCGCGGTCGAGGCCGTACTGAACATACTCGACGCCGTCGCGCAAAGTGAACGCAAGTTCCTGGAGTGCCGTCGCTCCCGCCTCGCGGATATGATAGCCGCTGACCGAGATCGGATTGTATTTCGGCAGATGCTTCGTCGAAAACTCGAACGTGTCGATGACGAGTTTCATCGCCGGACGGATCGGGTAGACCCATTCCTTTTGCGCGATGTACTCCTTCAGAATGTCATTTTGGAGCGTGCCGGATATCTTTTTGAAGTCCGCGCCCTGCTTTTCGGCGAGCGCCGCGTAGAAGGCGAGAAATATCCAGGCCGGCGCGTTGATCGTCTGCGAAACGGTCACATCCTCGAGATTGATCCCGTCAAACAGGACTTCGAAGTCCGCAAACGACGTCACCGCGACGCCGCATTTTCCGACTTCGCCCTCGGAGAGCGGCGAATCGCAATCAAGCCCCATCAAGGCCGGAAGATCGTACGCGACCGACAATCCGGTTTGGCCCTGCGCCAGCAGATACTTGAAACGCCGGTTCGTTTCCTCCGGCGATGAAAAGCCCGCAAATTGGCGCATCGTCCAGAGTTTGCCGCGATAACCGGTCGGGTGGATTCCGCGTTTGTAAGGATATTCGCCCGGAAAACCGATGTCGCCCGCGGCGTCCGCGCTCGTGTAGAGGCGATCGACCGGTTCGAGCGATACGCCCTCGAAACTCGCTTTTCTTTCCGGAGTCTTGTCCAAAACACGCTGCAGCGTCTCCTGTTCCCAACGTTCGACTTCCGCGTCCTTTTCCGACAATGCTTCTTTAACCTCTGACATAACTTTCAAGCGCCGCACATATCCTTGATTGCTGATGAATAAACAAAAATTATCTTATTTCATCGGCGACCGATTCACAAAACGATGGTGAAAGTGACTGAACGCATATTACGCATTGAACAATAATCGCCCGTCGAATTCGCGAAGAAAGCGCGATCACTTTATTCAGCCTCAAAGGAAATCGTTTTATCGGCGCGAGTGCGCGCGGATAAAAGTCGACAGTGGCGGGCACACGCACGCCGATAGCACCACGAAGCGGAGCGGAACCGGCCCCGGCCAAATCACGCAATGCCAACCCACCCCCCGCCCCCCCCCCCCCCCCCCCCCCCTTTTCCCCCCCCCCCCTAGTTAAAACCGCGGCGGCGTGTGTTTGCGTTCTCGGCGCCAACTTGCGTAAGATTGTCGAATGAATTCTGTCCCTCGTTTGCCGGTTGTTCTGGTTTTTCTTTTCCTGAGCTTCGTTTCGGGCTGCGTGTCCGGACAGAAGACCGGGAATTCGAACAACCGCTCCGCAAACACCAATTCAAACAGCGACTCGTCGAACGCGAAAGACAACATCGAGGATCTCGAAGCGATAATCCGACTCCCGTTTCATCCGGAAGAGGCGCTTTACCGGGAGGAACCGGCCGCCGGCCCCGAAAAGCCCCGAAAACTGACCGTCGTCCTGAAATTCTCGGCCGAAGAAGCGAACAAGATCGTTGAAACATCCGCCAAAGGAAACGCCGGTCAGCCATTCGAGATCGAAACCGAAAGCTGGTTCTCTCCGGAACTTGTCGCGATGAGTCAGGAAAGCGGAAACGAGACCATCAAAGGAACGACATATCCCGCGACCGAGTTTACCCAGGCTCCATACAATGACGGGAAAGTGTCGCGCATCGAGGGAACGAACTTTTTCATCGTCGAACTGAACGCCCGCTAGAGTTCTTCATACTTCTTCATCTTGCGGTACAGCGTCGAGAGATCGATCCCGAGAATGCTCGCCGCCTGATTCTTGTCATCATCGACGGACTTCAACACTTCAACAATATAACGACGCTCCATTTCGTCGAGCGTCGGACGGATCCCTTCGGGATCGCGCATATCGAACGCGTGCTGCGAATCCGCGATGACTTTCGGCGGCAGACTGCCGGCATCGATCTCGTCGCCCGACAGGATGAACGCCCGCTCGACGGCGTTCTCCAATTCGCGGATGTTGCCGGGCCAGGAATATCCGACCAGCGCCCGCAGCGCTTCCTGATCGATCGGCTTGTCGGCGGCGTTTTGATTCCGCGCGGTCTTGGCGGCAAAATGCTTCGCCAGCAAAGGAATATCCTCGCGGCGCTCGCGGAGCGGCGGCAGGTTGATCTCGATCACGTTTAGCCGGTAGAAAAGATCTTCGCGAAAGCGGTTTTCCGCGACTTCCTTTTCAAGGTTCTTGTTCGTCGCGGCGATGATCCGGGCGTCGAACTTGACCGCGGCGGTCGCGCCGACCGGCAGCACTTCCTGCTCCTGGATCGCGCGCAAAAGTTTAACCTGGAGCCCGACCGGCATTTCGCCGATCTCGTCGAGAAAAAGCGTTCCGCCGTCGGCCGCGCGGAACAGCCCTTTCTTTTCGCCGACGGCGCCGGTGAACGCGCCCTTCGTATGGCCGAACAGTTCGCTTTCGAGCAAACTCTCAGGCAGCGCGCCGCAGTTGACGGCGAGAAACGCCTTGGCGGCGCGGCCGCTGTGAAAATGGAGCGCCCGCGCGATCAGCTCTTTTCCCGTTCCGGACTCGCCCTGGATCAGAATTCCGGCGGTCGTGTTCGCGACCTTTTCGACGAGACCGAAGACCTTTTGCAGGGCGTCGCTGGTTCCGATGATCTCGGAAAAGCCGTACTTCGCGTCCAACTCCCGCCGGAGCGCGCGGTTCTCACGCGCCAAAGCCTTCGTCCGCAGGGCGTTGCGCACGGTTTTGAGGAGATCTTCGTTGACGAACGGTTTGGTGACGTAATCATAAACTCCGCGCCGGAGCGCGGCGATCGCCGAATCGACCGACGAATAAGCCGTCATCACGATCACGAACGCGTCCTCGTCGACCGCCTTGATGCGCGAAAGAAGTTCGAGTCCGTCCATTCCTGGCATCTTGATGTCGGTCAGCGTAACGTCGATCTCGGTCGCACCGAAGATCTCGAGCCCGCTTTCGGCGCTCGCCGCCGTGAAGACGGTGTAGCCTTCGCCCTCAAGCAGTTGGCGCAGTATCGACCGCATCAGTTCCTCGTCTTCGACCACCAGAATATTGGGCTTGCTCATAACGTTTCCCGCTATTCTACTTTACCGTCCGCGCGTTTGTCGCGTACCGTCCGGTTCGCGCGTTTCAAGTCTTTGAACAACCCTCAACCTTCGTGTTAGCATCAAGCTTATTTTCTGAAGTTCCAAATGCGTCTTCATAACCCTTTTACAAGTTGTTTTTTGGTCGCGATCCTGTGCGCGGCGACGTTTGCGCAGCAGACGAATCCGGTCGAAAGGCAGGTTGCGAATCCGGTGACCGACACGCCGAATGTCAATCCCGTCGGGCAGCAGCCCGAAGTCAAGGTTTCGAGCCGGTCGCAGAAATCGGACTCAAAACCCGAAGGCGGCGACGACGAGGTGGTCGTCTATTCGGACAGGCAGTCGGTCGTCGGCGAAGAGGGAAAACGCGTCATCACACATTCCGGAAACGTCGATGTCCGGTACGGGATCTACCGCGTGCAGGCCGACAATATCGTCATCTACGAGGCCGAGAACCGTCTGGTCGCCGAAGGCAGCGTCGTTTTCGATCAGGGCGACGACCAGCGCATCACGGGCGCGAGGGCCGACTGGAACTACAAGACGAAACTCGGAAAGTTCGTCGATTCGACCGGCTTTACCAACCAGACCAACGACGGCACGACGATCTATTTTACGGCCGATATGGTCGAACGCGTCGGACTCAATGAGGTGATCGTCAAGAACGGTGTGTTCACGGCGTGCGAGGAAGCGGTCCCGAAATGGAGTTTTACGGCCGAGGAAGCGCGAATCAAGACAAACGAGGTCGTCAAGCTCAAAAATGCAAAGTTCAAGGTCAAGGACGTGACGATTCTACCGATGCCGTACGTTTCGATACCGATCCGCAAATCCGACCGGAAATCGGGATTTCTGACGCCGACCATCGGTTTCTCGCCAAACAAGGGCGTCCGCCTTTCGACGGCATATTTCAAAACGCTCGGAAAATCGGCCGACGTCACCTTTCGCGGCGACGTTTACAGCTCGCGCGGGATCGGTTACGGGCTCGACTTTCGGTCGCGGGCAAACTCGCGTTCGTATTTCAACTTCGGGTTTTACGCGGTTAAGGACCGCATCTTCGGCGCGAAGGCGAGCGCCGAGAATCCCGATCAGGGCGGGTCGATCGTTTACGCCGAAGGCGTTCAGTATTTTCCCAACGGTTTCACCGCCGCCGCCGACGTCCGCCTGACATCGAATCTCGCCTTTCGGCAGGTCTTCTCCGACGGCGTCCAACAGATCATCTCGCCGATCGAGGTTTCGCAGGGATTCATCAACAAAAGCTGGAACAATTACACGCTGAACCTGCTCGCGCGTTCACAGGTCATCTCGATACCGAACGTCCGCATCAAGACGCGCAATTTGCCGAGCATCAATTTCGACAAGCGGCCGAGCCGACTCTCGTTTTTGAAGAATGTCTACTTTTCGTTCAAGGCCAGTCTTGAAGGCGTTTCGCGGCGCGAGGAAGCCGACAACATCCAACTCTATCGGAGTATGGTCGGACGCGACCCGCTGGTGTCGCCGGCGATCGGTCAACGGTTCGACATCCATCCGATGATCGAAATGCCGCTCAACACGAAATACGCGACCTTCACGATTCGCGCCGGAACGCGCGTCACCTACTACTCCAACTCGTTCAACGATATGCGGCAGCTGGTCGGCCGCGATGTCATACGCAAATACGGAGAATTCGAAGTCGACATTCGTCCGGTCGCGCTCGCGCGAAATTTCTACGGAAAAAAGAACGAGTTTCTTTTCCGGCACGTCATCGAACCGTTCGCGACGTATCGGTTTGTCAAAGGCGTCAACAACTTCAACCGGATCATTCGGTTTGACTACGCCGACACCGCGACCGACACGAACGAGATCGAGTTCGGCGTCACCAACCGATTCTACACACGCCGCTTTACGGAAGCCGTGACCGAAGAGGCGCGGCGCCGTTTGAGCGAGGATCCGGGCGCAAGCAAGAATCCGATGAGCATTCAGCCGTATGAGATCTTCACCCTGACGGTCCGCGGCAAATACTTTTTCGACAAGACATTCGGCGGGGCGCTGATCCCCGGACAGCGAAACCAGATCGAACCGATCACGAGCCTTAGCTTTTACACTTTCGGAGGCGTCCCGCGGCGGTTTTCGCCGATCAACATCGACGCGACCTATCGCCCGCAGAAAACGATCTTCTGGAGCACGCGGATGGACGTCGGCGTTCAGGGAGACGGTCTGCGGGCGGTATCGACGACGATCGGCTACGACACCAAGCTCGTCAAACTGTTCCAGACCTTCTACTACACCCGCGGCGTGACGCTGACCCCGACGCTCGCGCAATATGCGAATGCGGACGGAAAAGAAGCCGGAACACTGCGCGGTTCGCAGTGGAGTCCGTCGCTGTTTTTGGGAAACCGCGACAAGGGACTCTACGGCGGATCTTCCCTGTTCTTCGATTTCCAGAACCGCCGCGCCGTCAAAGGATCGCCGCTCATCAGTTCGCTCTTCACGCTCGGCTACGCCTATGACTGCTGCTCGATCGCCGCGCAATTCTACACCTTCAACGTCGGCGTCAGAAAAGAAAACCGATTCGTCTTCAGCTTCAAGCTAAATGGAATCGGTGCTTTCGGAACCGAACAGTTCGGCCAGGGATTGCGTTGATACGCAGCCAGACGTTCGTTTTCGCGTTTTTTAACGTCTTTTCGCGGTCAACTTCAAAATGCTGGATTTGAGACCGCCGTCTCCCGCCCATCCCAAGGCGGCACTTGAGTCCTTAGGATTTAGCCCGAATATCTCACCAAGAGACTGGAAAAGGGGCGTCACCCCCGGAATGCTCACTATCAAAGAACACATAGACGCTAAATCAGAGGTTCCTTATCGGAACTTTCACACCATTCTCCCCCACAAATTCACTCGCCTCATCATAATCCTTGTAAACGTGCCTGACTACGCCCTTTCGCATTTCACAACTCACCGCATAGACTTACGTCGAATCGCCAACGCCAACAACGCCGCTTGCTGCGAATATCTTTTCCAAGATTATCCAAAGTTCGCCCAGCCAATTTATCGGTTCAGTATCTGACGTTCTGAAAGGTTTATTAATTGAAAATAGCTTAAGAGAGAGTTTAATAACTTCGCCGTGATTTATATACCTTTGCAATCTAAAATCAATCCTATCTTTGGTGAAGGGATTGGAAATCCCGGAATATTTTCGTAACCTAGATTTTAACAAACATATGGCATCAGGTATTTTTGCAGTTTTAGATGATATTGCTATGTTGATGGACGATGTTGCTTTAGCCAGCAAAATCGCCACGAAAAAAACAGCGGGAATATTGGGTGATGATCTCGCGGTCAATGCGGAAAAAGCGACGGGTTTTGTTTCTTCGCGTGAACTGCCTGTTTTGTGGGCAATCACTAAAGGCTCATTCATTAACAAACTCATCATTGTTCCGTTAGCATTTATCTTAAACGTGATCTTTCCGCCGGCGATCATTATCGCGTTGCTGGTAGGAGGAATTTATTTGGCGTATGAAGGCGTTGAAAAAATCCTTCATTGGATATTTCATCGCAACGATCATTCTCATCCCGTCTCAGAACCACATCCCGAAGACAGCGAGGCGGAAGAAAAGTCAAAGATTAAATCAGCGATCTCAACCGATTTTATTTTGTCGGTTGAAATAGTAATCATCGCGTTGGGAACTGTTTTGGACAAGCCGCTGACAACTCAAATACTTACTGTTTCTATCGTCGCTTTGATTGCGACGGTCGGCGTCTACGGACTGGTCGCCATGATTGTCAGAATGGATGATATCGGCTATAAAATCATCGGTTCGCCCGAAAACAAAGGATTTTCCGCCAAATTTGGACAATTTTTGGTCAATTTGTTGCCTAAGATTATCCGTCTGTTAAGCGTCGTCGGCACAATTGCTCTGATTCTTGTCGCCGGAGGAATTTTTGCTCATAACATAGACTTTCTCCATCATCTTCTGCCGCAGGTTCCTTCGATTATTAAAGAAGCCCTCTTTGGAATTATCGCCGGTCTGATTGCGGTCGGTGCGGTAACGATAATCAAAAAAGTTATTTCATCATTTCGTAAAACCGAAAGCTGACTTCTCTAATTGTTAATTGTAAATGGTTAATTGTTAATGATGAATTGCGATTTTGGAGCATTAACAATTAATAATTAACCATTAACAATTATCCTCAACGCATAAACTTCCGCCGAATCGCCAACGCCAACAACGTCGCTTGCAACGGTGCGAATATCTCTTTCAAGATTATCCAAAGTTCGCCCCAAACTGTCAGCGGTTTGCGTATAATACTCCGCAGAATTGAAAGAAATAAGAAAATCCAACTTCACCTGTGGTGATTTCCATTAAGAACATCAATTATGAGCGTTTCAACCAACTTCAATGCTTTCTGTGATGACCTAAGAATTAGCAGTAATAAACGATCAACAATATCTACTCGTTATCTAGCGATATGTAAAAGGCTAAACAAGGATTATTGGGATATGGATACGACTTCAGGCGGACGTTACGTTGGTTCATATGGTCGAAATACAGCCAACGGATGGGTCAGCGATATTGACATGTTATTTGAAATGCCTTGGTCCATCTACAACAAATACAACGAGTATCTCGGCAATGGTCAATCTGCCCTTTTGCAATCAATAAAAAATTCGATAGCTAAAACTTATTCCACCACTTCATTAAGAGGTGACGGTCAAATTATTCAGGTTGCTTTTTCGGACAAATCACAATTTGAAGTTTTACCAGCTTTTAAGAATACAGATGGTTCTTATACGTTTGCGGATTCAAATAGCGGTGGTTCTTGGAAAAAGACAAATCCAGTTCCTGAAATTGAGGCTGTTTCAAGTGGTGATAACTTAACAAATAATAATTTACGTCGTCTATGCCGAATGGCAAGGGCTTGGAAATTCTTCTGTAGCGTTCCAATAAATGGATTATTGATTGATACTTTAGCCTATCGGTTTTTGACGAATTGGAGTAATAAAGATCAGTCTTATCTCTATTACGATTGGATGAGTAGGGATTTTTTTGCGTATCTAAAGAATCAAGAAACATCTAAATCAATTTGGTATGCAATTGGAAGCAGTCAAGTTATTTATAATCCCGACAATTTTAGATATAAGGCAACAATTGCATTTAATAAATCATTGGAAGCAATTAAACTTGATAGTGAAAGTAAAGAATGGTCTTGCAAACAAAAGTGGAGAGAAATTTATGGACACAGATTCCCAGATTAAAGTCATTGAAGCACAAATTAGGGAGTGTTTCGGTCGAGTGGTTTATTCGCATAAGACGCATGAAAAATGTGCGGATATTATTTCAAGAAGGCACAATTCAATTAAGATATCTCAGATTGTGCTTTCTGCATTAACAACAACAGGAGTTCTTATCGCGGTTTTTGGGGAAAATCACATAATTGGGATTATAACAGCATTATTATCCGCGACCCTGTTTGGAATTAACGCATTTGTGAAAGGATATGACTTGGGTGAAATTGCTCAAAAACATTCCGATTCTGCATCGGATTTGTGGGGTATCAGGGAAAATTATTTATCTTTATTAACTGACCTGAACGCTAATGTATTGACACTTGATGAAGTTATTCAAAAAAGAGATGTTTTGCAAGAAAGTCTCGCTGGAGTGTATAAAGGCAGCCCTAGAACTATAAGTAAAGCATATAAAGAAGCATCAAAAGCTTTACAAGTGAATGAAGAATTAACTTTCTCAGACAAAGAAATTGATATGTTCTTACCAGTAAACTTACGAAAAGTTAAAGAAAACAATCGACTTAATTGAATCATTTAATCGTAATGAACAGATCATTATTAATTACTTTTTCATCGGAATCTTAACACCATTCTCACTCGCAGAATCAATCGCCTCATCATAACCCGCGTCAACGTGCCTGACTACGCCCATTCCGGGGTCGGTGGTTAAAACCCGTTCAATTCTCCGAGCCGCTTCGGGCGTTCCGTCGGCGACGATTACTTGTCCGGCGTGGAGCGAATAGCAGATGCCGACTCCGCCGCCGTGGTGGAGCGAGAACCGTTGATCATCGCGTTGAGATAAACCCAATCCGCGATTGCGTCCGAGCCGTCTTTCATCGCTTCGGTTTCGCGGTTGGGCGAAGCGTCCGAACCGCAATCGAGATGGTCTCTGCCAATCACAATCGGTGCTTTGAGCGTTCCGTTTCCGACTAATTCGTTCAACTTCAAACCTGCTTTCGCACGGTCGCCGTAGCCGAGCCAGCAAATCCGTGCGGGCATACCTTGGAACTCAACCTGCTCTTGTGCCATCGTCAGCAATTTGCACAAATGGTCGTTGTCGGGAAATAAGGCCATCATCGCCTGGTCGGTTTTGTAGATGTCTTTCTTGTCGCCCGAAAGTGCTACCCAACGAAACGGACCTTTGCGTTCGCAAAAAAGCGGACGAATATACGCCGGCACAAAACCCGGATAATCGAACGCATTTTCCACGCCGTTGATATTCGAGCATTGCTTCAACGTGCCGTGCCATCGAATCCATCGCACGTTTTTCGTATTCGGTTTGATTAGGGAACTTCTGATTTATTAGGGAATCTGTCCTCTTGAAGTCATCAAGGATCAGGACCATCAAGACTCCAAAATTCTTATCAACGATTTATCCGCAGTCGATTTCGATTCGCCGCTCTCGAGCGCGATCCGCACATTCTTGAGCCTTTCCTCGATGACTTCCCGTTCCATCATCGCGGTTTCTTTCGCGAACTGCGCGGCGTCGGCGCGTTGGGTTTGCCGCGCGATCTCCGCACTTAGCGCCCGTTCGGTGTTACGTTGCGGGATCCGCGCGAAAATGAAACCGATCAGGATAAAGATCACGGGCTCGATCCGCATCAGCATCGTGCTGTCTTTCAGCGGATCAAGTTTTCCAGCGAACGCGGCGGCGTAAAGCGCGATAAAGACTATCGCCAGGATCACGGCCAAGCCGTCGCGCAAATTGTCTGCCAGGTTACGGCTGTCATTCTTTTCATTCTTAGGCCGCTCGGTCATTCTCAACTCCTCGAACGCGATCTGTGGCGTAAAAGCTTTCATTTGTAACTGTTTAGATCAAAATACTTCTTGCGCGAACCGCGAAATCGGGCTATAACTGTTCAACAAGTCAATCAAACATTGTCCGTTGTCTTTACGAACACCGTTTCGTCTCGATAACTAACGCCGCAACGGCAGTTTTTTTGACTTCGCTTGAACGAAATGCACTCTTCCACCGAAATCACACAGTTGCTGATCGATTGGGGCAATGGCGACGCCGGCGCGTTCGAACTCCTGTTGCCGATGGTCGAAAAGGAACTCCATCGCATCGCGCGAATGAACCTACGCCGTGTCAATCCCGGAAACACGATCGAAACCGCGGCGCTGATCAACGAAACGTATCTACATCTGATCGAACATAAAAAGGTGGACTGGCAGAACCGGGCACATTTTTTCAGCATCGCGGCGATCGTGATGCGCCAGTTTCTGCTCAACTATCTGCGCAATCGAAACCGTCAGAAACGAGGCGGCGGGGCGATCCGCGTCACGCTTGGCGACGCGATGGTCATTTCCGACGAAAAATCGGACGAGATACTCGCGCTTGAGGAAGCGCTCACGGAACTCGAGCAATTCGATCCGCGCAAGGCAAAGGTTGTCGAACTGCGCTACTACGGCGGGTTGACGGTTCCGGAGACCGCGGCGGTGCTCAAGATCTCGGAAATGACCGTGCACCGCGACTGGAATATGGCACGCGCCTGGCTCGCGAACCGGATTCGATGAAGGAAAACTGGAACGAAATTGAGTCTGTCTTTCACGCGGCGCTCGAAATACCGGCGGCGCGAAGGCGCGAATTCCTCGAATCTAAATGTTCCGGGAATCAGCGCCTTTTGTCGGATGTCGAGTCCCTGATCGACAGTTTCGAATCGGATTCGGCGTTCCTCAACGAACCGGTTTTCGATGCCGGCCTGAAAACCCTTGAACGCAAACTCGATAATGATCTCGCCGGCAAGACGATCGGCGCGTACGTGATCGAGGAGCGGATCGGCGTTGGCGGAATGGGAGAAGTCTACCGCGCCGTCGATACACGGCTCGACCGAACGGTCGCGCTCAAGTTCCTTTCGGAAGACCTCGAAAACGACCGCACCGCCCGACGTCGGCTCGAAAAGGAAGCCCGCGCGGCGGCCGCGCTCGACCATCCCAACATCTGCGCGGTATACGGGCTCGAACATATCGGCCAACACCAGTTCATCGTGATGCAGCACATCAAAGGCGTCACCCTCGGTGAGTATTTGAAAGAACGAAAGTTGGGGATCGACGAGTTCCGATCGCTGGCGAAACAGATCATCGGCGCGGTCGCCTTCGCCCACTCCCACGGCGTTATCCATCGCGATCTCAAGCCGGGAAACATAATGGTCACTGCGGACGGTTCGATCAAGGTCCTTGATTTCGGCCTCGCAAAGGTCGTCAACCCGCTTGCCGAACCGGCCGGCGACGACGACAGCCGCTTCTCGACCAACGGCCTGATCATCGGCACCGTGTCCTATATGTCGCCCGAGCAACTCCGCGGCGAAAAACTCGACTTTCGCAGCGACATCTTCAGCCTCGGCATCATCCTCTGCGAGATGCTGACCGGCAAGAACCCGTTTTCAAGGCCCACGCAAGCCGAGACGATCGCGGCGATCATAAACGGAATCCCTCAGATTCCAACTGACCAAACCGCAAGCCATCAGCGCATAAGAAATCTGTTGCACCGTTGCATTTCTCCGAATCGCGATGTCCGACCGGAATCAGGCCTGGAAGTTCAGATCGGTATCGAGTCCGAATCGATTCGCACTACCTGGTGGCGTTTTGGCCTCATCGTGCCGATCCTCATATTGATCGTTGCGTTACTCGGTATCGGGTATTACCTTTCTCCGGTCCGAGCGGCGAAGCCAGTTGTCGCGGTTCTGCCATTCCGACCGGAAGACGGATTGCAGGAAAGCCGGACTCGGGCCGAAAGCGTTTCCCAATCGATTATTGACCGGCTTGCAAGAGTCAACAGCATCTCACTCAAGAGCGGCTTTCTTACAAGTCGATATTCCGAAGTCGATCTCGATTTGGCCAAGATCGCGAGCGAACTTTCGGCTGACGCGATTGTAATCGGTTCGCTTTCAAACGACGGTTCGGTAATTGCGACAAAAATCTACCGCTCCATTGATGGCAGCTATATTGACGAGAGTCAGTATGCCTTGAACGACGACTCAATACTTGGAATCCCGGAGGATATCTCGATGCGGATTCTCGGTCGTATCATCAGAACGATCCCTGCTGAGGATCGCCGGGCGGTTGCAAGGCCTGAAACGACCAGTTCCGAGGCAAAGCGATTCTATGATATCGCACGGATTCAATTGAGGGATCGGGACCGATTGGACGACGCAATTGAGAACTTCGTGAAGGCCAAGGATTTGGATCTCAACTACGCGAAAGCTTGGGCGGGCCTCGCGGAAGCTTACCTCGGCAAAAGCGTGCCGGGCGCTCCGCGGGCAAGATCTCCGCATTTTCTGATTCGCGATGCAAAATCCTGCGCGGCGCAAGCTCTTGAGCTTGATCCGTTCCTTCCCGACGCCCAGTATTCGCTCGGGTTAATTGCGTTGAAATACGAATGGACTTGGGAAGAAGCTGAACGGAGCTTTCGACGGGCGCTCGAACTTGATTCCGATTTCATTCGTGCAAGGAGTGGGTTGATCAACGTGCTCGTCTTCCAGTCAAGATTCGATGAGGCTCTCGAACAGGCAAACGAGATTCGACGGCGCGACCCGGTGTCCTTTGTTTCGGAAGTTGAGCTCGCGCAGATTTATTACCGGATGGGCGATTTCGGGAAAATGGCGGATATTCTCACAGAGTTAGAAGCAAAGAACCCAGACAATCAAAGGGTAGCGTATCTTCGTACCTTCCATCTTCTGGCGACCCAAAGGTATGAAGAAGCGCTGGCCATAATTGGCCCGATCTACGAGAACGGTAAAGATTTGCAGAAGATCTACGCTGGCGCTCCTTATGGCTATGCCCTCGGCAAACTCGGCCGGAACGACAAAGCACGCGCGGTAATTTCAGATCTCGGTCGAGTCTCCGCCCTCGAAAAGGTCTATGTTCCGTCACAAGAGTCAGCACTGATCTATCTTGGAATGGGTGACTACAAGAATACGATCCGGCAACTCAAGCGGTCGTGCGACGAGAAATTCCCATCGCTGCCCGGTTGGGTGACCGATCCCATTGTCGCCGAGATCCGGGCAACTTCACCGTTCGCCGAAATTGCCAGGTGTACGCGGCTATAACCCAAGGCTCAATAAACGTTCAAGCGCGTCGCTGGCGGTGACGCAGCGACTCTCGAGCAGATCCATCGTTAGTTTGACGAGCGCTTTGGGAACCCTCTTCCGCCGTTTTTGGATTGCAACAGGGAGCTGCGCGTCATAGACCCGTCCAGTGAGAAGAAAGTACATCGTCGCGCCGAGTGAAAAGAGGTCATTGCCGGCCCCGCCGACAGGGGTAGGCCCGTCGGAAAAACCCTTTGTTCGCCAACGGTAGGGGTCAGGTTCACCGATTCGATAAGCCCCCTCAAAATCTATTGGCCGCAAAGCACCCGCCGGTGAACGAACCAAATTCGCCGGTTTGCAGTCACCCCAAACCCAACCTGAATTGTGGAGCGACCGAAGCAGTTCACATACCTCGATGGAATGCGAAACGATCGAGCCAATCGACATCCTGCGACGACGTGAAAGAAGCGATGATTCGAGATTCATCCCACGAACATGCTCCAACACAAGGTAGAAGCTTCCGTTGACTTCAAACGAATCATAGATTGCCGGAACGCCGGCGATTTTCCCGCCGATTTCGGACAACACGCGGAGTTCTGTTTTGACGCGGAAGAGGCCGTCCTGACCATCCCAACCGATCTCGCCGTTTTTTCGACCTTGTTTTACAACGCAGGTTCGCGGTCTCGAGTCCGTCAAATCAACCGCAAGATAAACGCCACCCTTTCCGCGCTGCGAAATTGCAGCGAAAGCTCGGTACCGCTCTCCAAGCGGCGTGTCTGCAAACGATCCGTTGCAAACGGATCGAATCACCGGAAATGGATCTTTGACCCAAGCGGGCGCTATGGTCAATCGATCGTCCGGAACAAGATTCCCGTCAGAATCTCGAATCGCGGGCATTTTTTGTCCGTTGTTCGACAAAACCTCCAGCATTGCGAATGCTCCATATCGCATATGAACGTTGCTGCCGGCACAATACTGCCGGTCAAAAGGAACCGAAATCGATGTGGAATTCAGCGTCAGTTCATGCAGTTCGTGGGCAACGTCGACAGCATCGGAATCATTGCGTGGGTAAACGGTCAGGAATTTGCCAACTTGACTATATCCCGCACCAAGCCCGGAATTGATCAACGCGAGTTCCCTCAGCGATTTCGGCACTTTGAACTGGAGATCTTTCGAACTCAAGAAGTCGACGACGGATTTGAAGACCTCGCACGCTTCAAGAATCGTCGCGGAAACGTGTATTTTCCAACCCTGATCGGGATCTTCCGGATACGCAAGCCGATTCAACCGCCAAATCGAACCAGTCGGAGCAATCGGACAAAACCGTCCGATTAGCTCCGACCATTCTGATTCGGACTTGTGTTCGAGCGAACGTCCGTTGGCTTGCAAAGATACTTCAGGCATTAACCCAGAATTCGTTCGATTTCGTCGTTCATTGTCCTTCGCGTGCCGCCGTCGCGCGCCGAGGGAATCGTACAAACGCCGCCACCTATAACATACCCAACGGCCACTTCGGCCCATTCTTCGGCGCAAAAAACAGGATCTACGAACATCAATTTGTCGAGATCCGCCTGATTCTCAACATACTCGTTTGCAACTGTTTTCCACTCGTCCGATCCCAGTCCGCCGCGGAGGGCCTTGGCACAAAGCTTGCCGAACGCCTCGGCCTGCGTCGGGCTGGCCATCAGTTCGGTACGTTTCTCTTCTACCTTCTTAATAATCGACATGATTTTCTCCTTATTTTGATTGATCGCTTTCCGGATACAAATCATCAAACGGCAATTTGATCTCCGGATAGAGATACTTTTGAAATTCTTCGTTGGCAGATTGAACCAACCTCAGGACATCGCCGAAACCAAACCGGGCAGCCGCTACTCCGGAACCGAACACCAGCCGATCATCATCGGACTCTCCGAAAGGTGTCGCCAAGATCGAGAACGGTGAAAGGCAAAGCAGCCCGATGATCGTTTCGCAAACGATTACACTGCACAGCGGGCCGAGCCTCGCGTAACCTTCAGTCTCATCAACCGGTCGATTCTCCGCTTCTGCCAGCAAATAAAACCATAAGGGTGTGTTTGTGCTGAACACATCATTGAGAGTGGAAAACGAGGATGGATCGATATCAATTCGATCACTTGTGAACACCGATTGAATTGCTGCTGGACTCAGGATTTTGACTTCGGAATAATAACCTCTCGCCTCTTCGGCCAAATCCTGTCCGGACGCAAGCCGCTTTTCGAATCCCCTAAAAAGATCAAGCGCTGCAAGCGAGAAGTTGCGAGGGTCAGTGAACTTATGTCCCGGAACCAAGGGTGAAAGCCCGTTTGCCAATCGCGTATCGATCCGATTCGCCAGATTGCGGCTTTTTTTGTTTTCGTCGTAAAAGAACAATCTCCAATCGACAGCCCATTCTATCGCGAGTCTTTGCGCTGACGTGCCGCCAAATCGCGCCTTGCCGGTCTGCCCCTGAATCCTGCCGATCGGCGCGTTCTGAATTCGATTCAATTGGTAAGAATTCCGGATCATGGAATGACCAAACCGAAAAGCTGCCGATGTAAACTCATACGGCACAAAGGCCGATTCGAGGTCTTTCGGCTTGAAAATGCAGTTGCCGCTTTTCTTGATTTGTTCCAGTATTCGAAGGTCGACCAACGCACGAAGAAAATCGTGTAGTATCAAGTGCTGATAGCACCTGATTGCAACGACTCGTGAACGTGCAAACAAATCGTCACGTGATTTGCAGTGTGAACTCAATTTGACGACGACGGCATTGTGGAGTTTGAGAAACAAGAGATGCATCTGCGCAAGTAAAAGATTTCCATCGCTTCTGGAGTCGGCGATCACCGCCGTCGGATCGCCGGGATTCCGGAACAAATCAAACGGTAATTCCCGTTTGTCGGTCGTCGATTCCCTTGTTCGCCCGACCTTAAGAAACGGATGACAGCTTGTCGAAACAAGATTCGACATTTTATCCGAAATCTCGCCTGCTTCGTTCAAGGGGTTTGGACCATATATCGTCTCCAGATCGAATGTCGGCGAATGCTGATTGGTCGACCGAACCTTGGTCAGGTCAAAAGGAAGGTCGGATTGGACCTCGCGGTCGCTCCGCGAATCGAATGAAATGTCGTGATCAATGAATTGGCCGAAGTATGTATAACCAGCTGGCAGACCGGGCTTTAGATCAGGCACGGAATCGGTTGGCACTTCGACCGTCAAGTTCTTCTCGGTGACACTTTTTTCATAAACCACCGGTATCGGAAAATTCTTCCCGCCCACCATAAATCTCGCGAGACGGTTAAGATCTTCGGCATTGCTCTTTTGTGGATCCTGCGAACCGAACATGTAATCGTAATCAGCCGACATGATTCAAATCTACTCCTCCACCAAATCGAACGCGATGTCGCATTCGATCAGGCTGTTTGCTCTTGTGAATGTCTGAAAACCCGGTTTCAGACCGTAATTGCGGCTGGCGCGGCCGGAGTAGGCGATCGAGAGCAACAGGTCGTCGTGGTTGTTCTTCAGTATCGCCGGGATCGCGCTGACGACGGCGTTGGCGACTTCGCCGACGAGCGGCGCGGTCAGGGCGGTGCCGGCGGCGATCAGGCTGTCGACCCCGTTCTTGATTGACTTGTCGCCAAGCAATCCCTCGATCAGTTTCCCGGCGCTCCGATGGCCGGCGTCGCTCTCGACGACGAAAATGTCGAGTCCGAGCAGCCCCTTCGGATCGAGTTCCGGATAAAGGATGATCCCGTCGCCGATCATCGATACCGGATTGCCGGGCCGGATCTTTTCATAGACATTCGAGATCGCCATCACGTAATACTTGAGCAGTGACATATCGGCGTTCGGCGGAACCAGACGGTCGATCGGCTGGTTGTTCGCCGAAACGGTCCGGTCGAAATCTTCGTCGACGCCGCGCAGATCCGTCGCGATCGAGATCACATAAAGTTCCTTGTTGCCGCCTTTGAGGCTTTCAAGCCGCGGCATCGAAGCAAAAATTCGCATATCTTTACACTCCTATTAATGACATTTGCGGCCGATTCCTTTCATCGCACGCGAAAAAAAACTCAATGATTCGAATTGTAGTACTCGACCGGCGCCAGATCGTCGGTCAGTATCGGTGTTCCCGGTTCGACATCAACCGTCCGCCGGTTCGCCATTAAACGTGCGATCTCGGGATCGGCGCTCTCGTTCAACGGCCCGGTCGAAGCCCGGGCAACGATGATCAGATTCTGCACCGTCCCGTCACCGCGTTCCGGCCGGACCTTGAACACCTCGACGTCCGGAAACACCTCGCGATAGGTCGCGAGTTCGGCCCGGAAAAACCTGCTCCCGTCGCCGGTCAAGGCGCCGCCGATATTGAAGATCACGACACCGTCGGGTTTCAAAACACGTCGCACCTCGACCGCCGCCTCGCGCGTCGTAAGATGAAACGGAATGCTGAACAGCGCCGAGAACGCGTCGAGAAAAACCGCATCGTATGCGCCGTCGGGAGCGCGGTTGAGAAACATACGGCCGTCCTCGTGAATGATCTTGAGCCGCGGATCGTCGCGCAAATTGAAGTGTTTCCGGGCAAGCGCCGTCATTTTCGGGTCGATCTCAACGGTGTCGATCCGTTTTCCCGGATAGATTCTCAGGAAGTCTTTCGGATAAGAATAACCGGCGCCGCCGATCATCAGCACCTCTTCGAAATCCGGCTTGAAATGCCGTACGAGGTGATAGTACTTGAGATACTCGGTCGCCAGTTCGTCGCCGTCCAGGAACATCTTTGACTGGAGCGTGGCCGGATCGATTGCCATCGCCCGGATCTGCCGACCGGTTGCCTCGTCCGTCGCGCGGAAGATCTGGACGCGGTTGTATTGCGTGTCGGCGTCGACAAGCTCGTACTTGGAAAACAGATACAGGCTGAAAGCTTCGCCCGTTAGAATACCGCAAAGGAAAACCGTCAAGCTGATGACTTTGAGTTTGGAAACCGCGAAAGGCGACAGCATCAACGCGACTCCGAAAAGCGAAGCGGCGATCAGGTAAAGCGTGCGCGTGCTGCCGACGAATGGGATCAAGACAAAACCCGCCGCGAATGTTCCGAAGATGCTGCCGACGGTCGAGAGCGCGTAGAGCCTGCCGACGGTCGAGCCGGTTTCGTCGAGCGACAGGGTTCGGAGTTTGACGGCGAAAGGCGTCACGAATCCGAGCAAAACGCTCGCCGGCGCGAACAGGAACAAGGCCGCGAGCAGCGATTTGATTTCGAGGATCAGCGGCGCCTTCACGATGAACGCCAGCGCGAGGTCTTTAACGAGAATCGTCAAAGAAACGAGTCCGGCCGCCAGAAACAGAACAGATGCGAGTATTCTCAATTCGGGCCGGCGGTCGGCGAGTTTCCCGCCGTACCAGTAGCCGAGGCTCAACGCTCCGAGAATGACGCCGATCAGGCTTGTCCAAACATAGGTCGACGTCCCGATGTGCGGTGCCAGGATCCGCGAACCGTTGATCTCGTAGATCATCACCAACGCGCCGCAAACGAAGACGGTCAGTTCAAGAACGAATTGGGAGATTCTTGATCGGAAATCCATTTTGTCAGCTATGAACAACCAGAATTTACACGATTTTCGGAAAAGATGAAAGACTTTTTATTCGCGACGGTCAGCGCCTACGACCCGGTCGCAACCGCACGGAACGGGAATCTTCTGGAGACGACGCAGGAACGCCTGTTCAAATACGATTCGCTCTCGCGCCCCGGGCTATGTTGTTTCGTCGCTGACGGCGACAAGAAACGAGGTCGGCAGTTATGTTCCGAACCGATCATCAGGCGTTCGGCGAAACGATCGGGATCTTCGCATTCGTCGCAATGCTCGCGAGGGGTCTTCGAATCTTGAATCCTAAGTTGCGATGTTAGCCGGACGTGAGCCCACGGGGAGCCGGCAACATATCACTGAGCCGCAGAGCGGCGACAGAACTTTCCAGCAGTAGAGCAATTTTCGGGTAATTTGTTCAGATTCGTTAACGCGGCAGCCAATCGCAGGCAATTGGCTTCGGGGAATCATTCAAACACTTCGCGATCGATTTTGGCGCCGCTGCCGCGGCTCGGCAATCCATTGCGATCATCACCGTGGGCTTACGCCGCACGGCTAGCATCTGCCGTCGCTGCCGCGACTCGTTCCGGGTCGGAATGACGGAGAATCGGAGTCCAAGCATGGCGATGATCCACGTCACATCCCTGAACGAACAATCGCTTCACAACCGCCTCCGGAACGACTTATAATGATGCCGGACAGGTCGTCGCGGACGGCAAGTTCCGCAATCTCGGGTTCGGCTACGATGCCAACGGACGGACTGTCCGGGTGTCCGAGGCAAACAAGCCCGACGCGGTTTCGGTTTACGACGCGCTCGGGAACAGGGTCGCCGAGAAGGTCAATGATGTTTGGCAATTCGTGATCTATGACGCGTTCGGGAAACTCGTCGCAGAATACGGCGGTACGGTTCCCGGGGACGAAGGCGGCGTCAAGTTTTATCTGCAGGACTGGCAAGGATCGGTCCGGGCGAGTGTCAATGCGGCCGGTTTCGTCAAATCGAGAACCGATCATCAGGCGTTCGGCGAGGAGATCGGATCTGGAATTGGATTGAGAACGACGGCCCAGGGCTTCGGCGCCCCGGCCTCGAACCGGCAAGGCTACGGTTTGACCGAGAAGGATTCGACGGGGCTCAACCATACGTGGTTCCGCAAAAACGAAAACCGCGCCGGACGCTGGACATCGCCAGATCCATACAACGGCTCGGCCTCGGTCGGCAATCCGCAAAGCTGGAACCGGTACTCGTATGTCGAAAGCCAGCCGACGAACTTTGTTGATCCGAGCGGGCTGCTGAGAATCCAGCAATGTACCCGATACTGGTGGTTCGGCGCCGATGGAAATTACCACGAGCGAATTGGGAATTGCCAGACGATTTACGATGATAGCGGCGATTCCGCTGGACCGGCGGAGGTTCCTCCGCCTCCGGGCGAGACTGTCGAAGAGGCAGTGACGCGGTGCGCGAAAAAACTGGGAGTGACAATTGATGCTTTCAGTGCTTCGTCAAAGGGAACGAATGGCTACGCTAGAATTTCAGGAAGCGGAACAATTCGCGGAGTCGGAGTTGGGCTTGCCAACTATTCAATCACCAACGACGTCAACTCGTTCAGTGGGCCGGAACTCGAAGAATTAGGACGCACATCGGCCGATATGGGAATCACGTTTGAAGAAGGCGATTTGGTAGCGACGCTTCGAAGCGGAAGAAAGGTAAATCAAAGGGTGGGGCCATCAACCAACTACACTGGAAATCAACTTGCGAACAAACGTGCGATATTGACAACCCAGATACATGAACTGGGGAATTCCATCTATCTTCTTTTGGGCGAGAGACTTTATAATCCTGAGTTGGCCGACACTGACGCGGGGGCCGCGTTTGAAGACTGCGTCTTTGGGGGGGGGCGAAAATAATGGCAAGCTTCATCGATAGTATCCGTTGCGTTTTGCTGTGTTTCGTGGCCTTTGCATTTTCATGCACGGGCGGTTACCGGTCCGGGCTGAAGCAGAATGCCGATCGACCGATCGTCTCGCCGACTCCGGTAGTCATCGCGAGCCCAACAATCCCGCCCTTGGATGATCAGGATGCGGCTGATGTCTTTCCAGCGCCTCCGGGCTCGTTGCCAGATATCTGGAAGGGGACCAAGTTGTCGACTGACAACCTCATCAAGATCGCCTTCGCAAACGATGAGCGGGGCTGGGTCATCAACAAGTCCGGAAAACTGCTTCGGACCGATGACGGCGGTGTCACTTGGAGGACTCTGTCGCTTCCGGTCCGTGGCTTTCCTGCGGGTATTTCATTCACCAATCCCAATATCGGGCTGATTGCCCTTAACATTAAGTCCAAACCAGGCGCCGGTGACGAATCGGCGATCCTCAGAACCGAGGACGGCGGAGAATCTTGGGCGACAACATACTCGGGCGACGTCGGGTTCTCCGGTTTGCGGTCGTTCGATGGATCAACCTGGGCGTTCGGTCTTCACGTGATTCAACAAAAGAACAGTGTTTTCTCAGAGATTGTGCTTTTGAAAACGACTGATACTGGCGCAACATGGGCGAACAGGGCTGCCGGTGCG
The DNA here is from genome assembly GCA_016715115.1 of Acidobacteriota bacterium. NCBI lineage: Bacteria > Pseudomonadati > Acidobacteriota > Acidobacteriota bacterium. Next base: position 240,124 of record JADKBM010000011.1, on the reverse strand, counting down.
AATCGGCTGAATGACGAAAGCAGCGGTGACAGTGCATCGGATTTGCTGGTATTCAACGATCGACTTGTGTTGAAAACTACACGGAACCGGTTTCTCGAAACCAACGACGACGGTAAGACCTGGGTTGCGATCGACTCGATAAAGACAGGACACCTCGGGCCGAGATTCCTGAATTCGGGCGACGGGCGAATCTCCTTGGCCGCGGGAACCCCATACGGTCGGGCCACGTACTTTATGTTTCGTGAGGCGCCTGGCAAATGGTCCTGGATCGCGCGCTCCGGGTTCAATGCTTTGGATGCTCTATTTGTTTCCCCAAACGAGATTCTTGCTTGTGGTACGGTCCGTTTGCGGATCAAGGGGATTGAGTATGCGTATGATGACAAAGTGGCCGCTGCGGTCCTCTATTCACCTGACTCCGGACGCACGTGGAAGGTTGTTTTCCAGGAACCGAGAATAGTGGAGTTTCAGACAATCGGCGTAACAACCAACGGTCGGGTATTCGTCGCGGGCGCAAACCAGATCATTTCGTCGACGTTAGAAGAGATACGAAGCTCGGTTGCGGGCAGTTAAAATTGGGTTAAGCACGGGCGGTTGGTCGGCAGTTAGAATTGAGTCGGTTAGTCCGCGTTTTGATTCGCGCGACACCGTTGTGTCCCGCCAGCGGATACGTCAGTTCATCAAGCATTCGGTGACAAGACAGGATACGAGGTCTATTTATCGCCGAAACCCAAGGGCTTCGGTGCCCCGGCAATACGGCAGGGATACGGCCTGACCGAGAACGACCCAGCGACCGATCTCAACCACACGTGGTTCCGCAAAAACGAAAACCGCGCCGGACGCTGGACATCGCCCGACCCGTACAACGGCTCGGCCTCGGTCAGCAACCCGCAAAGCTGGAACCGTTATTCGTACGTTGAGAATCAGCCGACGAATTTCGTCGACCCGAGCGGGTTGAATGCGATTGGCGGTTTTTATGTCTGTTACGACATTGTGACCACTGGGGGGTACCCCAACCAACCCGGACATGTATACACTACTACCGAGACAGTCTGCTTCGTCTTCGGTGGCGGAAATCCGGGAGTTGGAACGATCGATACTGGCGGAGGGATCGGCGGAGGAATCGGCGGCGCGGCAGGACCCAAAGATGACCGTGATGAGTGTTACAAGAAAGTGGAAGCGGATTATTCCAAACCACCTAGCGCTTCGTCGGAAGAAATCCATCGATTTACGGCTCAGATGAATGCGGTCGAAGCCACGCACAAACTCGCTTTGGACGGAGCAACCATCAAAGCGAGCAATACATTGTATTATGCCGTGCTCGCCGCGGCCGGTGGATTTATGGCTGGCGCCCTTTTTACAAAAAACGTTTGGGGGGCGGCCGTCGGTGCGGTCGTTGCTGGTGGATTCACTCTTGCTACCCAAGCAACGGATATTCAATTGTCGCGCGATCAGGCGTGGAAAGCCTATAAAATCGCAACTGGCCTTGCTAGGACGCTTAATCCGAACGCGGCAAAGCGTGAACGATTCTTTGACCAAAAAAGAGCAGCGCTTCGCAAGTGCGACAGCCTGTATCCGCCTAACCGGTTCTGGAAAATCACCTCTCCGCTCAACGCGTGATGTACATTCCGCCCGTAAGGCAATCAAAAGCCTATGTTGCAGATCGTCCACTGAACGCGTTCGAAAAGGCAATGCATGAGATTCTGAGGCAGGCTGCGTGTTGACCCGAGGTTTTATGAAATTCAAGATTGATTTAGTTCTCGACGGTTTATTGGCGGCAACTATCATTTTCCTGGCGGTGTTAATTTGGTTGGTCATGTTCGACTTTTGGGGAACGGATGAGCACTGGGTCAATCGGTTGATCGACAACCTTTCAGGCGTCGTTGCACTTACTTTGGCTCTTGGGTTCCTTTGTAGCTCTTTTCTTCGATGGATCAAGCGAACTTGACGCAATCCAAACTGCGACGTTGGTCACTCTGAATATGAAATTGGGAAACTTGTCGCCGAATACGGCGGAACTCCCCAGCAGGACGAAGGCGGCGTCAAGTTCTATCTGCAGGACTGGCAAGGCTCGGTCCGCGCGGGAGTCAATGCCGGCGGTTTCGTCAAATCGAGAACGGACCATCAAGCGTTCGGCGAGGACATCGCATCCGGTGTCGGCCTGAGAACGACGGCCCAGGGCTTCGGCGCGCCGCAAGCGAACCGGCAAGGCTACGGCCTGACCGAAAAGGACTCGACGGGGCTCAATCACACCTGGTTCCGCAAAAACGAAAACCGCGCCGGAAGATGGACATCGCCCGACCCGTACAACGGCTCGGCCTCGGTCGGCAATCCGCAAAGCTGGAACCGGTATTCATATGTCGAGAATCAGCCGACGAACTTTGTTGATCCGAGTGGGTTAGTTGAACAGGTTCCACGCGGGTGTGTGCCGGTCTACCGCTGGAGCGATGGACAACAAAACTGGGTTGTTGATTACTATTTGTGTGCCAGCGTTTCATATACCATAACGCCGCGTGGCCCGAATACAGGACCATCAATTGTTGAAGGTGGTGGAGAAAGCCCGAATGGCGTTGACGATTTTCATTGCTGGACGCTCCAAGATGTGCTCAATTTCTTAAGAAATACGCTCAAGGAGATTTGGGAGAAGACGAAGAACAGCGGCAAAGAAAACGGCGGGATTCTTACTGTTCAGACCAACGGGCAACTTGAGCTGACCGATCAGCGCGAGGGTACGGCAGACGGTATGCCAAATACGCTAGGCTATTTGAGGGACCGTCGTAAACAGTATTCGACATTTGGGATAATAGCGACAATTCATACACATCCCAGCGGGACCGGCTCACCAAGTGGGGTTCCGGGCAGCGCACTCTCAGGTGATTATGGAGTAATGAACAACAGCGACGGTCCGCCATTTGGAATTCTCAAATTTGGCCCGAAAGATACGGACGTGTTGATCTACAACAAAAACGGACCGGTGAAGGGGAATTACAGCAAAATCAGTGCTGGTTGTTGGAGCAATCCTGAGAAGGAGCGATTCGGCTGATTGATCGATTCGTTATTTGTGAAGGAGTCATATGCTTTTGAAAGACCAAGCGGTTCGCTTGTTATACATTTTGTCCAACGCTGGTGCCTCGTTATTTGTCCTTTCTTGCATTGCGTGCGCACCAACCGAGACGGCGAATATCGAAACGAAAGAAAGACCTGGCCCGAAAACCGTTCAGATGTCTGAAAAGGTCGAAGGACATAAGGAGTTAATGCGAGATTTGGACGAGACGTTGGGACGATCTGGCATCAAACCCTTGCGCTCCCATTCACTCCCGGAAGGCGAGCTCGAGGTCCGAATTTGGAAGGGCTGGGGAATGCGTGGGACAAAAGGAATCGTTATCGTCAAGAGCCCGGTTGGATGGAAGGCATCGCTGATAACCATTCCGATTTCGCCCAAGAATTCAAGACCTTCCGTGGTGGTTTTACCCTCGCCGGCTTCAGGTTTTGACGCGCTATGGAGTAAATTGATCGAGCGGCAAATACTCATCCTTCCGGACGATTCTGAAGTCGGTGTTGTAGAGCCATTCGAAGATTCAGAATTGGTTATTGTTGACATTCTCAACGGCGACCAACAACGAACGTACAGCTACAATGCACCGTGCTACTCCGACGTAGCCGAGGGGCGAAACGTTAAGCAAATTATTGAGATACTAAGTCGCGAATTCAACGAGGAGTGGTTCGCGTGCAAATAGCCCAACCGATTTATGATTTTGGCACTCCGCGATCGTTGAATACTAACAATTCAGGAAAGTCTGTGCGATGACATTGAAAATTTGACCCGTCAAGCGTTTAACATTGAAAAGACGGATCGCAATGATAGATTCTCGTCCGATTGTAGATTTGAGTTCAAGCTTGTCGACAATATCGATCTATATGTTTCCATAGAGCGATATTCCAGTTCTAAAGTAAGCCGAACGAGAATCAAGAAGGATGCGGACGATCTGCTGTATTTGGGGACAAGACCTGAATTCACCCGTGTTCAGTTGAAAACCGAACGGGCTTGGGACAAAGTCCTTGCATACCGATCGAAATTTCCGGATCATTTTGTCCTGTTGAGAAAGTGAGAATATGTGATTACCCTGATCTCCACGCGCTTCGACGTCTTGGTTAATCTAGAGAAGGAACTCAGAGGCATCGGTTTTGGGAAGGAAATCAAATAACCGAACGTAACGGCGTGAAGGAAGCTGGATTCGGCCAACCTCTCTGCCGCGATTCGCTTTGGACAGCGTGCCACGAAACGGTGTGAGGGCCCCGCTTACGGACGATGGAGAGAGAAATGGAAACCGGTGACAGTAAAATCAAACCGCAATCAACAACGAGCGGAGCTAGTTTTGGAGAGAAATTGCTTCGGATGTGCTCAGTTGGGGCACTTGTTGGCTCAATAGTGCAGTTCGCTGCGCTGATTTTGATGCAAACGACAGATCCTTGGTCGTATTTTGGACGAGGCTCAGTCCTTTTGTTTTTATCCCTGCTTTTTTGGGGCGCGTCGAAAGCGAGGTGACATCAGATCAAAAGCAAGAGACTCGTTCGACAAGATCGCATTGCGGATACGGGTCGCGAAAATGTTGGGATGTTGATCGACGGGCTCGATCAGCAGGACGCGGGCGGGGTCAAGTTCAATCTGCAGGACTGGAAGGGATCGGTCCGCGCCCTGAAAGTCGCCGACGAAGACTTGGGAAGTACGTTGACTAAAGGAGGCGGACCTTGAGTCGAGCTCTGTGATTCGACATATTTGGAATTCAATACTCTCTAACAACGTTATGAAATTAGGCCCTATTCTCGAAGCGATTGGACACGTGAACGATCGGTACCTAATATCGGAGGACAAACTACCAGAATGGTTGAAGGGCAAGCCGTTGAGAATTTTTGTCGCGTCGTTTTCCATAATCGCGTTCACTATTCTGACATTTGACGAATTCACGATCGGCCTCCGAAGTCTTTTGATGTTGTTGCTCAGGTTGCTTTTGGTGGTGCAGGGCATCTCCCTCTTGGTGATGGGGCTGGGAATCATACTGCGACGAGATCCGCCGGCTGACTAAATCGTTTTGGATGCTGGATTTTGAGTGCGCGCATATGAATCAGCGACTGCAAAGATCTGGATCGAGAACGACCCGGCGACCGATCTCAACCACACCTGGTTCCGCAAAAACGAAAACCGCGCCGGACGCTGGACATCGCCCGACCCATACAACGGCTCGGCCTCGGTCGGCAACCCGCAAAGCTGGAACCGATAATCGTATGTCGAAAGCCAGCCGACGAATTACGTCGACCCGAGTGGATTAGAAGATATCCCAGATGAACCCGGGCCACCAATTAGAGTTGAGACCCATACCTGGGGATATACGATCTCATCGTGGTGGTGGATTTTCTTTGGAGTTTCTCCAGTTCGCAATGGCGGCCATATCGGTGAAGGAGGGGGCGGTGGTGGAGAGAACCAACCCAAGAAATGCGGTGTTGCGCCATTGAGCACTATAAAAGATCCTGAAGCGAATGCGATGGATACAGACATAAGTAAGAGAGTCAACATTTCCGGACTAACGACGGAAACAAGAAACGCAATGAGATGTTTGCAAGAAAAGGTCGTTCCTGAACTGAGATTCACGCCTCCCGGCGACCCGCGTACGCAAGGGACCAATACTGCAAGAGCATTCAAGGTTGAGTCGGCGTACCGACCGCAGCCTTATCAGGATCACCTGTATGAGATCTATTCGAAACGAAAACAACTCATAAACCGGAAGCGTTACGGGAAAGAGTGCGATTCCCTGCGCCAGACTCTCGACGCACAAAAGAGAAATCATAGCCTTGGTGGAATAGTCGCCCAAACGAACAGCCATCATTCGAGCGGAACCGGGTTTGACATGAGCATTCAAGGAGCGTCGCAGGGTCAGATCTCAGCGTGGGCAAAAGACTGCGGATTGGGAAGATTGATTGGGATCAGGGGCGAGGAAACTCACTTTTTCTTGAAATAGTGGTACCGGTCCAATGGAGGCTAAGAATGCGAGTTGCGATTTGTTTTGGATTACTAGTTTGGCTTGTCAGCTGTTCGAACACGACCTTAGTGTCGACAGAGAACTTTGCCCCCGCCATTTCACCGACGCCGACGCCAACGGAGCGGGTGTCCGAGCCGCCATTAACAATTGTCGGCGTCTACACAAATGTTCAACAAAATCGAGAACATCAGTGGGGGTACACCATTGAGATCTGGAGGCAGGGCGACAAATACTTCGGACTTATGTTCGGAGATGGTACGCCACGGGCGATCGGCGACGGCCCGGTTGCTCGTCTGGAGAACGCAGAATTCAATCCGAAGACGGAGAGTTTGCGCTTTACGACCGTCATTAGAAGGGGGTTGTGTCCGGAAGTCAGATTCGAAGGAAAGCTCTCGAATTCGAAGCTCGAAGGCACCTTTTCACCAATCGAAGAAGAATGCCCGAAGTATACGGCAGCGAGCGAGCGGATCTTGCTTCGGAAGTCCCGCCAATTAACTTCTGAAGCGGAGGAATTTGGGAAGTTCCGGAACTTTGCCGAATGGAATGCATTTGCCGACGGGTTACTGAGGTGATGTGCGGCCTACGCCGATAATCTGCATTTTGTGCAGTCCTGAGTAATAAAGAAAGCACTTGAGGCGGTCCCCGGTGGTGGAGGTGGAGGATTTCCAGATGCCTGATGTAGAGAATCGAGATTCGTTGGCGAACAAAATATCCGCTTTGCTTGAGCGGATTGATCGGGTTTTTCCAAAATCGGAGCCGATAGAACCGACGAACCATCCAAGTGACGAATGCATCGCAATCCGCAATGATTTTGCCGGCGTTGCCTGGTGGTCGGCGGATCCGGACCTGATTGATGCTTACTTCGCGAGTATGTCCCTGTTTACTCCGGTCGGATTTCATTACTATCTACCGGCATACCTGGTGTACTCGCTGAATCATTTTGAGCCGTTTGAAGGAGCGGTTGAGTTTTCGATTTACGCCTTGTCCCTGGAATTGGATGATCCGCAGATAAAGGACGGGCGACGGAAAGGAAGAAACTGTTCACCGAAGAGCAGCGGCAGGTGATAGTGAAGTTCCTGGAACTGGTCCGGGATCATCCGGAAATGGAGATTTACCAAGCAGACGTGGTTAGCGGGATCGAGTTTTGGAAGCGATGAAATTCGCCGACTACGGTTTCGGTTTACGACGCGCTCGGGAACAGGGTGGCCGAGAAGGCCAATGATGTTTGGCAATTCGTGACGCTTTCGGGAAACTCGTCGCCGAATACGGCGGGACCGTCCCGCAAGACGAGGGCGGCGCCAAGTGCCGGAAGATGGACATCGCCGGATCCCTACAACGGCTCGTCATCGGTCGGCAACCCGCAAAGCTGGAACCGGTATTCTTATGTAGAAAGCCATCCAACGGACTTCGTTGATCCTACTGGGTTAAAGATGGCCTACGTATGTAGTTGGTGGCACTATGTTTACAACGGAGGACCGAATGATGGAGAGCACTATGAGCCTGGGGGCTATTGGCTCGTTTGTAAGTGGGAGAAAGTGGTTGGCACAGTTACAATCAACGCTGGCGACAGCTATATTGATTACGGGAATTCGCTCCAGAATTCCCTTCCAAATCCAATAACGCTTAACCGGCGGCCACTGGTAAAGACCCCGCGGGAGAATTTCGTCGACGAGTGCCTCAAAAAGCGTGTCGATGCGAGAGTCAAAAATCTTGACACAAATCGACAGAACAATATGGAAATCGATCTAATGTGGAGTATGAATACATACAATATTACAGGCCATATTCGGGACTTTACGCCTGAAAAGTACCAGAGGAACAAAAACGCCGCGGCGGTCAGCGCGTTTCTGGGGATGACCAACCCACTGGCGCTTGGACCAATCGGATCGGGGAATATGCTGTTGCTACGGGCATTAAGGGAAGGAACAACCGGCCGTTCGGACTATTTGCAGAGTAGAGCCGAAGCCGAAACAGTCACTGACGAGGATAAAAAGATATGCGAGACCGAAGCCACCCAATTTGGTTATTGAGAATCTTGATTCTTACATTGCTTACGCTTGCTGTTGGAGCTTGCGCCGCAGGGCCTGACTCGTTCGATATCGAACGAATCCGCCAGCATCGCGAAAATGCTGACCGGGCCATTCTTGCCGGAGATTACGCGACAGCCGAGCAAGAAACAAGAAACGCTCTGGCGATCGCGACCGAAACCGGTTATGAAGATGGCATGATCCCAGAGCATCTTAGTCTCGGAGAGATCTATTTGGTGACGAAACGCTTCGATCTCGCTGAAAAGGAGTATCTGGAAGCGATTGAGATCTGTCGTAACAATAGCAGATGCTCTTGGATGGACAATGCATACGGTCATCTGTTGTTCCTGTACGCCTACGCGATGCGGCATCCTGAAAAAGCCGTGGCAGCGTCCAAAGAACTCAAACTATACATTGGCCGACCGGGTAATGATATCAAAACGGTGAACGAGCAGTTGCGCGACTGTGCAGGGCTTCTGAGATCAGCTGGATTACCGGAAGCGGCCGCTGAAGTTGATGACCTGATTGACTCCGGTTCAGGTCGCTAAAGGAACTAACCCGGAATCTGTTTGCGGTGATGTACTGAACCTTCGGCCGTCGATACTGGTGGCGAGGACTTTACGCTGGATTTCACGATTTTTCAGGCTGAGAAAGATCGAAAGGTTGCTCGCGAAGCAGGCCGGAACGCTGCCCCGCGCGAGCGAGCACAGAAAAAGAAGTTTCTCGAATGTTTCGAAGATGAAGCGAAAGGTGTCAAAGGTCGAAGCCGGAGAAGAAGTTAGCGGCACAGGTTTAGGACATCACGCGAGGATCGACATCTGAAGGAATTTGCCGTCCCCAAAACAATTAGTGCGTAAGCAATTCTAGAATGCTCATCGGAGTCGAAATCCGATGAGCATTTTGCATAAAGACCACAAAAGCGAAGAATCCGAGATCAGGTTCAAGTTCCTGTCGGACTCGGTACTGAAGGCGTTCGAGAAGGACATCGCGATTTTGGATTTTGGATTTTGGATTTTGGATTTTGGATTGGCCGTGATCAAAACGTTCGCAGGAAGCGACATGTGTTCGATCACTTATCGGGACGTCACGCGTGAACGCGTAACTCCTACGGGTTGAGCAAATCCAAAATCCCAAATCCGCAATCCCAAAGGAAACCTATCCGTCGCTTCGCGTCATCAAAAATACCGTGAACCAGGACGGCGAGCTATCGATGGTGCAGAGCAAAAAGAACCCGGACTTCGGGTACTTTGCCTATGCCTTCGGATTCAGCTACGACACGAACGGCGCGATCAGCAAGTTGCGTCTCGGGAACGGCCGCTGGGAAACCTATTCCTACAACAACCGCCAACAGGTCGAGAAGATCGGGCTCGGCACGACCGATTCGACCGAGAACATTGACATTCTGAAACTTGAATTCGGATACGGCAAATGGGAAAGCGGAACGCTCAACACGGACAAGAACAATGGCTCGATGGCGCAGCAGAAGATCACGGTCCCGACGGTCGGGGGCACGTCGGGCTTTACCGCCGACCAGCAGTATTTCTACGACGGACTGAACCGGCTTGAATCGGCAAAAGAGACGATCTCGAGCACGGAAACCTGGAAGCAGACTTTCACATTCGATCGGTACGGCAACAGACGGATCGACGCCGCGAACACCACGGCCCCGGCAAATTGCACTTCGGCCATCTGCAATCCGACATTCTCGACCGCGACGAACCGCATCTCGTCGAGCGGGTATACATACGATGCCGACGGAAATCTGACGCAGAACGCCGCCGGCGAAAGGTTCGGCTACGATCAGGAAAACCGACAGAAAGAGTTTTACGTCAACGGCAACAACGGAACGACGCCCGACGCGACTTATTCTTACGACGGCGAGGGCCGCCGCGTGAAGAAGATCTCATCGACCGAGACGACCGTTTTCGTCTATGATGGAGCATCAAGGCTTCTCGCCGAGTATTCGACGGCGCTGGCCGAGACGCAGCAGGTAAGCTATTTGACAACCGATCACTTGGGAAGCCCGCGCCTGATCACGAACGAGAACGGCGCGGTCACGAAGCGGCAGGACTTCGCTGCGTTCGGCGACGAGACGCTCACCGCCCAGCGGGCGGGCGGCCTCGGGTACACGAGCACGGACGAACTGCGGCAGGATTACACCGGCTATCAGAAAGACAACGAATCGGGCCTCGAATACGCGCAGGCAAGATACTACAACACCGCCCACGGCCGGTTCACGTCGGTCGATCCCCTGACCGCCAGCGCGACGATCCGCGACCCGCAGTCGTTCAACCGCTATTCCTACGTTCTCAATTCCCCGCACAAATTCACCGACCCGCTCGGCCTGCTTCCGCTGACATCAGCCGGGGCATGCGGAAGCTGGTGCGCAAACAGTTATTCGGGACCGGGGGGAGGAGGCGCGATTGACAGCATCGTTTGGGGCGGTTTTTCATTGTTCTGTGGATGGTGCGTAAACGTTGACAGTTGGGCTTTGCGGATCCCAGGGACAGTGCTTGCTTGGGGATCTTCCGCAACGGCGACTACGAATTTGCTTCTTAGCGATCCGAAGATTCGTTTGAGCAAAATAGAGGTTTTTGTCAATGGCAATCCCCATACCGGTGACGCACCGGATTCTACTGTCAATATCGCTGACTACGAAACGGAAGAGAAGAGAACTATAGAGATTCCTTCGTTTAGAGGCAACAAGACCATTCTCATCCGCGCAACTTTTTGTAGTCGACGGCGATGGAGAGATGCTCGCGGAGTCCAATGTTTCTGGCGTCGAAGTCCGGAATCTGTCGAGAGTCGAGTCGCTAGGCGTAACCACCCCGGAAGGCCCGGGCGCTCCGTCTGGCCGAAGATGGGACTTGGTGGATACAGTCCTTTTAGGTAAGGATTCGAAAGGGAATTTAAGAAATCAGGTGTTTGATATCGGCGGGGATGGAAAGTCCGCGACTCTGACGTTCGCGGTTGAACTGCTTGCGCCGGATTTCAAGAAGAACAACCCCTTTGTGATAACCGTCTACGGCCAGAGCAATCGGATTTTCGGGCCAAATGGGGCACTTAATGTGCCAAGGAACCTCAAGGAGACTGTGACATTATTGTTCACGGTCAAACAGAATGCAATTCCTGGCGTTCGGCAGCCTAAACCTGAGAAGAAGTTTAATTTCTGAGAATTGCGGAGAAGAATATGAGAGTACTTTTTGGAATGTGTCTGGTAATCGCATCGTTTGCATTCGTGAGTTCTGGTCAGTCAGATGTTGCATTTGAAGCACCGGAAGAATGTTATTCGCTGTTATTGATCTCGAACCCTTCAAGTCCGGCCCAACTAACGAATGGAAAGTCGCTGGTTCCTCAGGATGGCGGAATATCATCCATTTACACGTTAAACAACGTTTCTGAGCACGGTTTAGTCCAAGTAGTTGTTATGGACTTTGAATGGTTCGGGGACAACGAAACAACTTCTCCGATCACGGTCAGACCAGGCGCAGAGATCTATCCGGGTGAAGCGATCCCGAGCGACGATTTGACGGCAGTCAAAATCCGACCCTTCAGCGACATGCCTGACGGCGACTCCAAGACCAACTTGTGCCGTTTTCCAAATTTCAAAGTATTTATGGTAACAAAGGTGGTTTTCGCTGACGGTGAGATTTGGAGCGATGAGACCAATTATGAAAAGCTACGCATCTGGCGTGACACACCAACAAGAAGGCATTCGCCTGCGAGTATCATCGACATCAAATCGAAGGTTGCGGCAAAGATGACGGAATTGATGGACCAAAAGAAATGAATGTAATGGCAATTGAGGAAGGGTTGCCTAATTTCGAATCGGGCGCTCAGGTATTTCTTGTTGCAGATGCGCAGATTCTCGAACAGGGCAATTTAGATCGAGCTCGTTTGAGAATGATGACAAAGCGACGGTATCCCGCGGAATCCCGAACATCGTTACGGAGAAAGAGGTTACCGAACGCACTATTTCAAGTGACGGGCGCCGTATGACAGTCTATGTGCAACTTTCTATGGGCCGGGACGGAATCGGTCAAGGAACGATCGGAACGCTGACGCTTAGAGCACAGGCTTCCTACGTGGATCAATACGATTCTCGAACGAACAAAGTGTTGACGCCAAAGAAGGCGGTTCAGGATGTTCGAATAACGCTGAAAAACATTGATCCGGCTAAGACTTTTAGGAAGAATTGAAAAACATCACGGGAGAATACAATGAATATGAAGAACGTCAGCAGATTCGTTTTGCCACTTTTTCTGTTAACTTTGTGGGTAAATTCGGTAGTTGGTCAGACGCCGTCACAAGACGATTCGCTTTACAGATTGCCAAAGCCGTATTGCACGAGCCTCGCTGTAATCCAGAATCGATCACCGCTGCAGTTTGAGGCTGTCGATGTGCTTCTTGAACCTTCGGGACGCTGGCCGTTTCTTGATTGGAAGTTACGAAATAATTCAGCTAAAACAGTGCGACGGTTCGTGGTTGTCTTCAAGATCCGAACCAATGTTGACCGATGGAAAGAAGTTGGCCGAGGCCCGGCTGAATACGACATCGGGGTTGGCGAAAAAATCGACATAATACCGCCAAACGCTATTTATAGTGAGGCGAGATACAAGCCGGCGACGACTATGCCTCAAGGCGTGCGTGAGTTGCTCGCAGTCGACAAGGAATCCGACACTAAGTTCATTGTCGTATTTGCAATGATTAGGAAAGTTGTTTTCAGTGATGGATCAGTTTATGAGGAAGACGATGATGTTTTTCGGAATTTCTGGTAGATCCCGCCGTCCTCAAAACAATTAGTGCGGAAGCAATTTTAGAATGCTCATCGGAGTCGAATCCCGATGAGCATTTTGCATAAAGAGCACAAAAGCGAAGAATCCGAGATCAAATTCAAGTTCCTTTCGGACTCGGTACTGAAGGCCTTCGAGAAGGACATTGCGATTTTGGATTTTGGATTTTGGATTTTGGATTTTGGATTGGCCGTGATCAAAACGTTCGCAGGAAGCGACATGTGTTCGATCACTTATCGGGACGTCACGCGTGAACGCGTAACTCCTACGGGTTGAGCAAATCCAAAATCCACAATCCGCAATCCCAAATGTGTGGGCTTGCCGAAAAACGCGCATCCCGCGCGGTCCCTGAATCCAACACAGAAGAGGAAGAAGTTATGTCGAAAGAAAACGCCGGCGCCCAAGGGAGTCCGTTGTCGGTCGCGTTCCCGTTGACCGTCGCCGCGATGGAAAAAGGACGCGGGATCCGCGAAGGGCTGGCGAAGGGCGAACCGGTCGTCGTCAAGGGAATGTTCAACGACATCCTTGCCAAGGAACCGACGCTCCGGGGACTCTACGACATCTTCACGCAATCATCAGATCTCGAGGTAAAACGGGCCGATATGAGGCTTGCTCGTATTCAGGCACGTCTCGAGCGCAAGTGTCAGCGCCGGGCGAAGGAACTCCGGAGTCACGATCGCGTCGAGCAGTCCGCGCGATGCCGCGTGTTTGGCGTCGAGTTCGGTCTCGTAAGTTTCGCGGACCTTTTCCATTTCAACTCGCATCGCATCGTCCGGTTCCGCTCCCGACTTCTTGAGCTTCTCAAGCTGAGTCCCGAAGATCGCCTGAACCGCCGAATCGCCTTCCATCACGCCCATCCGGCCGGACGGGAGCGAAAAGATGAAGTCCGGATCGAAACCTTGGCCGGCCATCGCGTAATATCCGGCGCCGGACGCGTGGTTGATCGTCAGTACGAGCTTCGGAACTGAGGCGCAGGCCATCGCCTCGACAAAATGTGCGCCGGCGCGGATAATGCCCGAATGTTCGGCTTCGGCGCCGACCATAAAACCGGAAACATCCTGAACGAAGAGCAAAGGCGTCGAATGCCGATTGCAGTTCTCGATGAAATACGCGGTCTTTTCGGCCGATTCCGTATAGACGATGCCGCCGAACTTGGGCGGTTTTCCGGCCGCGCCGCGGACCATTCCGCGCGAATTCGCGATGACGCCGACGAGAATCCCGTTGATCCGCCCGGTGCCGCAGATCATCTCCTTCGCATAGTCGGCCTGAAACTCGTCGAGTTCCCCGCCATCAAGGATCGTGCCTAGACATTCGCGCATATCGTATGGCGCCCGATGATCTTCGGGAAGAATCTCGAAGAGCCTTTCAGGGGCGTTTTTGGCCGGGCGTGGTTCGGCTATCGAAACGCGCGACCGTTCCTTCGCCGGAAGTTCGGAAACGAGTTGGCGGATCTTTTCGATGCACTCGGCTTCGGTCTTGGTCCGAAAATGCGCGACACCCGAGATCGAATTGTGGGTCATCGCGCCGCCGAGGGTTTCGTTGTCGATCGTCTGGCCGGTCGCGCCCTTGACGAGATTGGCGCCGCCGAGCCCCATAAACGAAGTGCCTTCGACCATCAAAATGACATCCGAGAGCGCCGGCAAATATGCGCCGCCGGCGACGCACATCCCCATCACGGCCGAGATCTGGGGAACTTTCAGGTATCGGCGCATCAGCGAATTATAGAAAAATATACGCGCCGCGCCGTATTGTCCCGGGAAAACGCCGCCTTGGTACGGAAGATTGACTCCCGCCGAGTCGACGAGATAGATGATCGGAACGCGGTTTCGCATCGCGATCTCTTGCGCGCGAAGGATCTTTTTGATCGTTTCGGGGTACCACGCTCCGGCCTTGATCGTCGCGTCGTTGGCGACGACGACCGCTTCCCTGCCCTTGATCTTTCCGATCGAGGTCACGACCGCCGCCGCCGGCGCCTGGCCTTTGTACTGATCGTACGCGACAAGTAACCCGATCTCCTGCTGATACGCGCCCTGATCGAAAAGCAGATCGATGCGCTCGCGGGCCGTGAGCTTTCCCTGCGCGTGGATTTTGGCGATCTTCTCCGGTCCGCCGCCGAGTTTTAGCTTGCGCTCGAGAGCTGCGAATTCTTCGGACAAATGCTGGAGTCTGTGTTTTCCGGTTTGAATTTTCATTGTCAGAATGGTTAGCGGATCGAAACGTTACTCGAACTCGAATCGCTTATCGCAGCATCGCCGACGCTGACGACGCGTAGCCGGGCGCGCCTCGTGACCTGCCCGCGGACGGCGACAGTCTCGCTGCCGTCGTTGGGCGTGACGGGGACCAAAACCTGCCAGGACGAACTTTCATCGCGAGAAAGCTCGATCCTGACGTCTCCGGAAATACCGTCGGAATCCCACGTCAGGAGCCGCGAAATGCCCCGCGGGAGCGTCTCACCGCCGGTGAAGTTCAAAAGACGAATGTTTTTGCCGCTGTAGCGATAGTTGGCGATCGCGTCGGCGGTCAGGTTGATCGAACGCGCATTGTCGCGCGCATTTTCGATTCCGGTCGCGAAGCCGTTGAAAAATACCGCCGGATTGGAAAAATAAGGACGTCGCGTACAGCCGCTGGTGCACGGATCGACATACGACATCACCGTCCGATACGAACCGTTCACCCAATGGCCGAATCCGAATGGGTAGGTCGCTCCCGATCCGTTCTCGGGGTTGTGCGCGCTTCCCATATTATGCCCCAGTTCGTGCGCAAAACTCAGGTTGCCGACCGCGCAACTCCGCGCCGTCACGGTAAATCCATTGTTCGGATTTCCGGACGCCTGATTGCTTCCCATCAGATAGCCGACGCCGCAGGCGCCCTGAATTTCGCCGATCATCGCCACGAGATCCGCCTTGTGCGTGTCGCGCAGCGCCTGGATCCCCGCGTTGTTTCGCAAATTGCTGAGATCCGTGCTCCCGCTTGTCGTCTCGGTGTAGAGATACTCTTCAGAATGGACCATCCGGAGCCTGAGGTTGATCTTGCTGTTGAGATAGGAAGTGTTCGCGGCATCGACGGCCTGCTGCGCGAGCGTTCGCGCCTGTGCGTCGCCTCCGAGAAAATTCTTCGTGGCGGTCGTGTAAACAACCAAAACGTCGATCCGGTCACCGGAATCAACCGTCGCGAGATTCGGAGTCAGTCCGTCAGGTCGTGCAATCCCTCCGTCGAGCGCACCGCCGCATTCGGGAAACCGATCCTGCCGCAAATCAACGAGCAAATGCTTCGTGCCGCGCGGTATGATCTCGTAAACCCGGTCGCGCGTAAAGATAAGTCCCGAGACAAAACCGTTTCGAACCGTCAGAACCGCATCGCCGCCCGATCCGTCGTCGAGCGTTCCGCGCCAGGTGAAGTCGCCGACGCCGCGGAGATCGGTTCCGCGCCGCCGGGCGACGTATCGGCTTCCGTCGAAAAGCGTGAACTCGATCGTCTCGGCACCTTCAAAAGAGAGATGCCGAAAACCTATCTCGCTTTCTCTTATCGACGCGATCGACGAAGGATCCGAACTTGCCGCCGGTGTTGCTTTGAGAAAAAACAGATCGTCGCCCGCAAGCGCCGTTGTCGACAAAACCAGAAATCCGAGTGAAACGACAAAAAACCTCATCTTCGCTCCTCGATAATAAACGTCGGTACCATCCCGCCGCCGCTTGAGACGTTTGCGAGTTCGGACGTCGAGAGTCTCGTAAACGCCGATCCGACCTTGCCGAAGAAGAGCAACGGATCGAGATCGACCAACTGTTCGATCATCGCAAACTCCTCGCCGAAGAGCATCGGGAACAACTCCTTTGACGTCTCGACGCGTTCCTGTACAAGGTAATCACCATTGGCCAACGCGCTATCGATCGCCTCGTCCCATTCCTTCTCGTCCGAAACCCAACCGATGTAAATGCCGTGTCCGCCGTAGTCGTCGTTCGGCTTGAGCACGAGTTTCGACTTGTTCGCGCGCACGAATTCGATCAGATCGATCTCGCCGCCGGCATAGATCGTCGTCTCGTCCCGAAATCGCCGTGTCCACGGCACGTGCGCGTGAATCGCCGCAAGTTCTTCAGCCGAAAAGAGATGCGCGTAACGCTCGTTGGTCAGGACGGCAAAGACCGCCTTCTTATGGATGATCTTGCACTGAAAATTGTTGACCATACAGACCGCGCCGGCACGATACGCGTCGAGCAGCGCCGGAAATTCGCCCATGATCGGCAAATACTCGTTGACCAGCAAACGCTTGTAAACGATATCGATCTTGACGCCGTCGACATAAAGGTATTTTCCGTCAAACTCCAGTTCGTCGGGCGAGCAGATCAGAGCGCTGCACCCGTGCTGTTCGAAGTAATCGCGAAACAGTTCGAACTCCTTCTGCGTCGGAAGCCCTTTGAGATCGACGATCGCGATCACCGGCGATTGCTCCGATTTGTGTCCGAGAAACTCCTCGTGCGCGCGGAGCAGAACATCGAGCAATTTCGAGCTCCCCTCGAGCCGTTCAACTTCAAAGCGCTCGGTGAATTTCTTCATCACGGAAAGGTTCAGGAAGATCTCGGACGCCGAATCCGAGTATGCGATCCCGGCCGGGCTTTCGCCGTTCAGTTCGACAAAGGAATAGGCGTTTCCCGTCAAAAATGAATCGAGCCGCGCCGTCGGTGAAACAAGTTTGTACTTCGGATCGATGGCGACGAGCTCCTTTTCGATCGCCGTGACGCCCAGTTCATCAAGCAGCGATTCATCGAGTACCGCGGCATCCTTGACCTTCTGAAGCGCCGACCAAACGGTTTCGCAGATCGATTTCACGCGTCCCCAGTCGTCCTTCGTGACGAAATGCGGTCGCAAATACGGCGCCAGACGCCGGCCGCCGAATATGAGCCGCGCGTTTTCGAGGCCTTCGTCAAGTTCGCGGCGCGAAGCCGCGGCAAGTTCCGGATCTTCCAGGAGTTGATGATAGTAGGCAACTGCGTCTTTCAGCATAAAGTTCACTCAGCAGATTCTTTCTGTGCAAAAGCGCGGGACAGAAACAATTAATTGAAGATTGAAAATTGAAAATTGATTGTCACTTCGCCATTCTCACGATCGTCTCAAATTCAACTCTCGTCAACGGCATCACCGAGAGCCTCGACTGTTTGATCAAGGCGATGTTCTCGAGTTTCTTTTCGGTCTTGATCGCCGCGAGCCCTACCGGTTTCGCGAACTTCTCAAGCGGTGTCAATTCGACGCAGATCCAGTTGGCATCGGTCGGGTCCGGATATTCCTCGCGTGTTACGGTCGTGATCCCGACGACCGCTTTCTCTGAAATGGAATGGTAAAACAGGACCTTGTCGCCGCATTTCATCGCCCGCAAGTTGTTGCGCGCCTGATAGTTGCGGACGCCCGTCCAGTCGGTCTTGCCGTCTTTGACGAGATCGTCGAACGAATAAGCCTCGGGCTCCTGTTTGACAAGCCAGTGATTCATTTTTGATTTTCGATTTTCGATTTTCGATCTTCAAAGTCTGCTCCAATGTCGGAAAACTCCTAAAAACCGGACTTTCTCATTCGACCGACCGGGGTCCAATCGCAAATCGAAAATCGAAAATCGCAAATGTCCCTATTTTTTCTGCGCCGCAACTGCCTTTTTATTCAGCCATTTCGCCCAACGCTCGATATACGGCCGAAGAGGCTTGAAGAGCTTCGCGCGAAATGAATTCGCGTTCTGCTTCTCACCCCATTCGCGGAGGTTCTTTTCGGCATACTGACGGATCTGCGGTTCGAGATTCTGTTTCTTGACCGAATGCCGCAGCGTCAGATAGTAGTGTTGACCGATGAGCGAAAAGATCAGCCCGGCGAGATTGCTCTTGAACGACTGTTTCGCCATCCATTTCTTGGCAAAACCCTCGGTCGGTTGGAGCAGCGCGCCCATTGAAGCCTCGAGATACGCGTTCTGCGTTCCCATTTTCGGATGATAGAGTCCGGGCAGGTCGCCCTTGACCGGAACGTCCATCTTCGCAAGACGCGGATCGTTGATGAAATCAACGAGTTTGATCTTTTCAAGTCCGCGCTGATGCTCCATCGGGAGATAGTCGAGAATCTTGTAGATCTGTTCGTTGGTGCCTTTCGGCAAGTCAAAACTTGCCTGATTTTCGATTTTGAGTTTATTCGCCTTCGCGGGCTTCTGCCCGGCGGTTTCAAGTGCCATAACTTTCCTTAAATTGTAAATGTTAAAGACCGATTAGTAAATTGCGCCACACTGTTGTTGCGGTCGCGCGACATCGTTGCTTTCGCATCGCCAACGACCCGTGGATTTTGCGCCGTTCGGAGCCGATCCGAATGTGGCACATGAGTTGATTACGAAAGAACCGAAATGAATCAAACGACGTTTCGAGATAGAGTTTCAGTTTCGGGAATCGGGCTGCATACGGGCGTCGAGGTCAACCTGGCGCTTGGTCCGGCGCCCGAGAACACGGGTTACGTTTTCGTCCGGACCGATCTCGACAATTTTGAGATCCCGGCCTCGGTCGAATACATCTCGCACTGCAGCTATGCGACGACGCTTGTCCGCAACGGCGTTCTGCTTTCGACCTGCGAGCATTTGTTGTCCGCGCTTCGCGGCACGGGCATCGACAACTGCTTCATTTATCTCGACAACATCGAGATCCCGATCCTTGACGGATCAAGCGAAGGTTTCATCGAACTTCTCGAGCGCGCCGGAACCGTCGAACAGGACGCGCGCCGGCATTTTTTCCGTGTGCTCGAACGGGTCGAGTTTGCCAACGAAGACCGGCGGATGTCGATCGAACCGTCGGACAAGTTCGAGATCGACTGCGTCATCGACTTCAATCATCCGTTCATCAATCGCCAGACGCTTCATTTTGAGCTGAACAACGGCTCGTTCGGTCGCGAGATCGCCTCGGCGCGGACATTCGGATTTACCAACGAGATCGAAATGATGCGCCGCGCGAACCTGGCGCTGGGCGGATCCCTCGACAACGCGATCGTGCTGACGCCCGACGGAATGCTCAACGAATCGCCGCTGAGATTTTCCGACGAGTTCGTGCGTCACAAGATCCTCGACATAATCGGAGACGTCGCTTTGCTGGGAATGCCGGTTCTCGGGAAGATAACTGCAGAAAAGTCCGGCCACGCCGTTCATGCGTCATTGATGAGCAAGCTTCTGAAAACGGAATCGGCGTGGGAAATTGTGGTCCGCGATTGATGACCCAGAACGATTTGGGACTTGGGATTTGCGATTTGCGATTTGCGATTTCAAGGATTCCAGAGATTCCAGATTCGGGAGCTTTGAAAAACCGACATGAAGGAAACTGATCGCGTTTCCTCCAGAACACAGATTCGCGGGATGGAGCGGATTTGTTTCAATCAAGAGAGATGGAAAGGATCTCGGGAAACGCTGAGGCTGAAGCATTCTCTTGCATCCGATCTATCTGTGTCCATCTGTGTCAGAAACGGCGCCGAATCCGCCGTAGAGTAGGTTTTTCAAAGCTTCGGATTTGGGATTTGCGATATTTGCGATTTGCGATTTGCGATTTGCGATTCCAAGGATTCCAGAGATTCCAGATTCGGGAGCTTTGAAAAACCGACATGAAGGAAACTGATCGCGTTTCCTCCAGAACACAGATTCGCGGGATGGAGCGGATTTGTTTCAATCAACAGAGATAGAAAGGATCTCGGGAAACGCTGAGGCTGAAGCATCCACTTGCATCCGAACTATCTGTGTCCATCTGTGTCAGAAACCGTGCCGAGAGTAGGTTTTCATAGCTCCCGATTTTAGATTTTGGATTTTGGGTTTTGGGTTTTTGGAGCTTTGGGATTTTCGAATCGTGCGTTGAATCTGGAATCCATGGAATTTTGAAATCGCAAATACTGCAAATCCCAAATCCCCAATCGCAAATCGCAAATCGCAAATCGCAAATCCAAATCCGAAATCCCAAATCGCCCCGTCTTTGTTATAATCTGATTCATGTCTGAAGCGGCAAGCGGCCGAAATATTGATCGAAAGATAGTTGAGATCAGCCGATTTGAAGGTCGCGAGACGTTCGAGTCCGCCGCCGACACGCTCGCCGTCGAGGAACCGCTCGAGATTCGGATCGGTTGCGGTAAGGAACATCGGGCCGTCTCGATCACGATGCGGACGCCGGGTGCCGACACCGAACTCGCCGTCGGATTCCTTTTTACCGAGGGCATCGTTCGCAACCGTGCAAGTGTCGTCGCTGTCAGGTATTGCGGCAAATTCCCCAACAACCGGAATACGATCAAGGTCGAACTCGGATCGTTCGAAGGACTTGATCTAAAAAAGCTTGAGCGCAACTTCTACACGACTTCAAGTTGCGGTGTCTGTGGAAAAGCGTCGCTTGAGGCCTTGGCCACCGCCGGAATCGCGCGGATCGCGGACAATGGATTCAAGGTTCCGGCAGAAATGATCAATGCTCTTCCGTCCCGCCTCCGGATCGCGCAACACGTCTTCGGCGAAACCGGCGGATTGCACGCCGCCGCGCTATTTGATAAAGGCGGGAAACTGATCGATCTCAAAGAAGACGTTGGACGGCACAATGCGGTCGACAAACTGATCGGCGCGGCGTTTCTCGTCGAAAAGCTCCCGCTCGTTGAAAACGTTCTTTTCCTGAGCGGACGCGCTTCGTTCGAATTGATCCAAAAGGCCGCCGCCGCGGGAGTCCCTCTGGTTTGCGCCGTCGGCGCTCCGTCGAGCCTCGCGGTCGAAGCTGCGACCGAATTCGGGATCACGCTTGCCGGATTCGTGCGCGACGGACGGTTTAACGTTTATTCAAATCCCCAACGCTTGGAAATCTGATGAAGAAATCAAACAAGCAAAGCATCGCGCGGCTCAAGGTCGGCGAGGCGAAAAAGACAGCAGCGGGAATTTCGGCGGTCGTCAACGCGACGCGTGTCGTCCTCAGGCAAACCGGCCTGATCCGCGGGTCGAAGCTGCTTCGGGCGCTCAACCAGAAGGGCGGCATCGACTGCAACTCCTGCGCGTGGGCCGATCCCGAAGGCGAACGGACGCACGCGGAATTCTGCGAGAACGGCGCGAAGGCGATCGCCGACGAGGCAACGACGAAACGCGTCACACCCGAGTTTTTTGCAAAATACTCGGTGGAAGATCTCGCCGGAATGCCGGACCAGTGGCTCAACGCGCAGGGACGAATTACCGAACCGATGATTCTCGACGCCGGCGCGTCGCATTACAAACCGATCTCCTGGGAAGAGGCGCTGGCGGTCGTTTCCGACGAATTGAACGCGTTGGGCAAACCTGACGAGGCGGTCTTCTACACGTCAGGACGCACGTCGAACGAGGCGGCGTTTCTTTATCAACTGTTCGTTCGATGCTTCGGGACCAACAATCTTCCTGATTGCTCGAATATGTGCCACGAATCGACGTCGGTCGCGCTCGCCGAATCGATCGGACTCGGAAAGGCGACGGTTCGCCTTGAAGACCTCGAGAATACCGACCTGATCCTGATCATCGGCCAGAATCCGGGCACGAACGCGCCGCGAATGATGAGTTCGCTGCAGAAGGCGAAACAGAACGGCGCGCGGATCATCGCCGTCAATCCGCTCAGGGAAGCCGGATTTATGAGTTTCCTGAATCCGAATCCTGAACAGTACGCCGACGTCCGGCAGTTCCCGATGACGATGCTCAAGGGGCGCGCGACGGCGCTTGCCGACGTTCATTTGCCGATCCGCATCGGCGGCGATCTTGCTTTTTTGAAAGGCGTCATCAAGATCATTCTCGAACGCGAGAAACGAAGTCCGGCGCCGCTCCTCGATTACGATTTCATCAACTCCAAGACCGAGGGTTTCCAGGATTTCGTCGCCGGGATCGAGAGCGTCGATTGGGAAACGATCGTCGCGCAATCGGGTCTTTCGATCGCGCAGATCGAGGCGACGGCCGAGGCTTTCCTCGACGCCGAACGGGTCGTGACCTGCTGGGCAATGGGAGTGACGCAGCACAAACAGGCGGTCGCCGCGGTCCAGGAGATCGCGAACCTTCATTTTCTTCGCGGACAGATCGGCCGTCAGGGTGCCGGCCTGTGTCCGGTGCGCGGGCATTCCAACGTTCAGGGCGACCGTTCGATGGGAATTTGGGAATCGATGAACCCGACATTTCGCAAAAACCTGGAGAAGGAGTTTCACTTCAAGGCGCCGAAGCGCGACGGTTTCGACACCGTCGAAGCCATCCGTGCGATGCATTCCGGCGCGGCGAAGGTCTTCTTCGCGCTCGGCGGCAATTTCCTATCGGCGTCGCCCGACACCGACTTTACCGCGGACGCGCTTCGAAACTGCAATTTGAACGTGCAGGTGATCACCAAGCTGAATCGCACGGCGCTCGTTACCGGCAAGCGTTCGCTGATCCTGCCCTGTCTCGGGCGCACCGAGATCGATATGACCGGCGGCAAGGAGCAGTTCGTCTCGACCGAGAGCACGATGCTCAACGTTCAGATGTCGAAAGGGATCCTCGAACCCGCGTCGGCGCATCTGCGGAGCGAGGTCTGGATCGTCGCCAAACTCGCGCAGGCGGTGTTGAAGAATCGAATGACTTTCGACTGGGAACGGTTCGTCAGCGATTACGATCTGATCCGCGATTCGATTTCGCGCGTCGTTCCGGGCTGCGAGAACTACAATCAGCGAATTCGCGTCGACGGCGGCTTTTATATGCCGAATCCGCCGCGTGAACGCGTCTTTCCGACGGCATCGGGGCTGGCGCGATTTTCTTCCAGCCATTTGGAAGAGATCAAACTCGCCGACGGTGAGTTGTTGATGACGACGATTCGCGCGCACGACCAGTTCAACACGACCGTCTATGAAGAAAACGACCGTTATCGGGGAATTCGCGGGTCGCGTCGCGTGATCTTTATGAACTCTTCGGACATCGCCGCGCGCGGTTTGAAAGCCGGCGACGTCGTCGACCTGACGAGTTTTTTTGACGGCGTCGAACGCCGCGCTGAAACGTTCGTCATTGTCCCGTACGATATCCCGAAAGATTGCTGCGCGACGTATTTTCCGGAGGCGAATCCGTTGGTTCCGATCGGCAGCGTCGCCGACCGGAGCAATTGCCCGACGTCAAAATCGGTGAAGATCAGGGTTGTTCGCCACGAATAACGCGAATTTCACAAATTACTTTTCGCATTCTTGATGCGTTTTGGAGAGCCGAAAAGGTTTACGGCCGGTGATCCGGAAAAAAAATACCGGGCCGTAACGCTGGGAATAAAGATCTTAATGTACGAAGGATTCATATTAGCGGGCGGGCGCTCAAGACGAATGGGGGCGGATAAGGCGTTTCTCAAGATCGAAGGGGAGACGTTCATCGATCGCGCCCGGGCGACGCTCGCAAGCGTTTGCGGCGAGGTTTCCGTCGTGTTGAATCAAGACCAGCAGTTCGATCTTGACATCCCGATCGTTCGCGATGAATTTGCCGGCCGCGGAGCATTGGGCGGGCTGCACGCGGCGCTCAAGAACTGCAAGTCGAAGATCGCGCTCGTTCTCGCGGTCGATCTCCCTCTCGTCACGCCCGATTCGGTTCGGATCCTCGCCGATCTGGCGACGTCGCTGCCGAAATACCTTGCAGTTGTTCCGCGCCAAGCGGACGGCCGTCCGCAACCGCTGTTCGCCGCATACCGCGCGAGGTTTTGCGCCCCGACGCTGGAGGGTTTGATCAATGACAATCCGACCGCGTCGGTACGCGATTTTCTTGATCTGATCATTCCCAAATACATCGACCAAACGAAGTTGTCTGAAAACGAGAATCTCCTTGCGAACGTCAATTGCCCGGCCGATCTGGACCTGATCCGCAGATAGACCACGCCCGACCCGGACTAAACAATCCGAAATCCCAGTTCGCGAGCTTTGAAAAACCGGCTTGAGGAAAATTCGGGCAGTTTAGCCAAGGATGAAAAAGGATCGGCGGGATAGAATCCTAAGTCTTGTCGACCGTGCCGGCGCCGAATTGGTCTCAAATCATCGTTTTCATCCCGACCCACCCGTGTTCTGTCAGGACCGGCCTGTATTTTCAATCAAGCAGGTTCTTCAAGGTTCCCAATTCACAAATCCGAAATCCCAAATCCGAAATCCCAATTCCCAAATCCCAAATCAGATGTTCCAATCGGGCGTATGAAAAGTCCCGTCGCGGTCGGTGCGTTGATATGTGTGCGCGCCGAATAGATCACGCTGGGCCTGGATAAGGTTCGCCGGCAGGCGTTCGGTCGCGAAGGCGTTGAGATAATTCAAACTTGCGGCAAACGCCATCGACGCGACGTCGCACGAAACGGCGTTGATGACCGTCGCCTTCAAATACTCGTGGTTCGCGCGAACGGTCTCCCGGAAAGCTTCGGAAAGCAGCAGATTCGAAAGCGTGGGCTGAGCGGCGAAGGCTTTCCGAATATCTTCGAGCAGCGCCGCTCGGATGATGCAGCCGCCGCGCCAGATCTTGGCGATCTCGACCATATCGAGTTCAAAATCCTTTTCGTCGGATGCTGCCTGGAGCAGTGCCATTCCCTGAGCATATGTAACGACGAACGCGAGATGCAGGCCGCGGCGGAGAAACTCGACTGCATCGTCACGCATTTCGCCGTCGATGGTCCGCGGCTTGATGACACCCAACGACGCGCTCGCCGCGATGCGTTCGGACCAGCGGGACGAGAGCTGGCGCATCGAAACGGCCGAATCGATGGTCGGGATCGGAACGCCGAGGTCCGAGGCGGCCTGCGAAGTCCATTTGCCGGTGCCCTTCTGCCCGGCCGTGTCGAGGATCATATCGACGAGGTCCGCGCCCGTTTCCGGATCTTTCTTCCGGAGGACGGCTTCCGTGATCTCGATCAGAAAGCCGTTCAAATCGGCGCGGTTCCATTCGCCGAAACGGTCGGCGATCTCTTCGTTCGTCATCGCAAAACCGCGTTTCATCAGATCGTACGCTTCGGCGATGAGCTGCATCAGTCCGTACTCGATGCCGTTATGAACCATCTTGACGAAATGCCCCGCCGAACCGTTGCCGACGAACGCCGCGCAGGGTTCGCTGCCGACCCGCGCCGCCGCCGAATCCAAAACCGGACGAACCAACTCGTAAACTCCCGAGATCCCGCCGGCCATAATGCTCGCGCCGTGACGCGCGCCCTCTTCGCCGCCCGAAACGCCAACGCCGAGAAATCCGACGCCAAGAGCCGTCAGACGCGCCTCGCGCCGTTCGGTATCCGGAAAATGCGAATTTCCGCCGTCGATGACGATGTCGCCGACTTCGAGTCTTTCCACGAGATCGTCGATGACGCGATCAACGGCATTCGCCGGAACGAGGATCATCACCCGGCGCGGTCGTTCGAGTTTTGACAGGAAATCGTCGAGCGATTCGGCCGCGCGGAGATCGCAGCCGACGCCCTCGTCAAGCAACAGCTTTCGCTTCTCCGGATCGAGATCGAACCCGATTCCCGAAATTCCCTTTTCCCCGACGTTGAGCAGGAAATTCCTTCCCATCGTCCCCAGACCGATCATTCCGAACTGCGCGTATCTCATATTCTCAAACAGATTATCATTTGAGTTTCGCAAAATGAACCGGAAAATCGTGTTCCGTGGCGCCGTTGCCGGACTTGAAGGCGGACCATTAAAGAGGCGCGGAAGATCGACGGGCATCGCGCGAGGATTGCGTTCGGCCCGCCGATCCATCCGGGAATTGAACTTGCTCGATTTCGAAGTTAGAATTCAGTGCAATGAAATCACTCAAAGACGCCATTCGTCCGACTTTCTCGTTCGCACCACAAAAACTGCGCGATGAGCTCGGGCTCGATCTGACGATCGTTGCCGAAACGTTTCAACATACGGGGAGTTTCAAGTTCCGTGCGGCTTACAATCTGGCGCTCAACGTGCCTAACGGACGGATCCTAACGGCTTCGTCCGGAAACTTCGGACAGGCGCTTGCTTACGCGTGCCGTTTGCTTGGGAAAGAAGGCGTGATCGTGATGCCGGCGACGTCCGCGCGGGTCAAGATCGACGCGGTCCGGGCCTACGGCGCGGTCGTCGACCTGGTCGACACGGCGAAGATCGGTCGCAACGAACGCGTCGCGCAACTGGCATCGGAAATGCCGGATGCATATGTCGCGTCGGCGTATGACGACGATTTCGTGATCGACGGAAATTCGAGCCTCGGCGACGAGCTTGCGCCGCAGGACTTCGACGTCATCGTCTCGCCGGTCGGCGGCGGCGGATTGATCTCGGGAATTTCAAAAGGACTTTGCCGGAACGGCGCGCGCGCAAAACTGATCGGCGCCGAACCTTTGCTTGCCAACGATGCGGCGCGATCGCTGAAAGCCGGCAAGATCATCGTCAACGAGAAGGAACCGACGGCGACGCTTGCCGACGGTGCGCGGACGATCTCGCTCGGAACGCGCAACTGGGAGATCATCAGGAACGGTGTGTCGGAAATCCTTGAAGTTTCGGAGGAAAAACTGATTGCCGCGGTCAGACTCTACTTCAACCTCGCGAACCTGAAGTCGGAACCGACCGGTGCGTTGAGTCTGGGCGCGGTGCTTGAGAATCCTGAGATGTTTCGGGACAAGAAAGTCGGCGTTATCGTCAGCGGCGGAAACGTCGATCCGGCGATCTACCGTCAGATACTTGCCGATTGAGCAGGCTCGTCGTCGCGGGTGACGTGTGCGAGCGCCCGCTTCGCCACAAAACTGATGAACACGACCGACGCCACCGTCGCAAAGATCCCGAAAACGATCAGCCACGCTTCCTGCGGATCGGTAAAACTCAACTCGGAGAGTCCTGAACCGACAAAAACGACGGCCGACGAACGCGGCAGCATTCCGAAAAAAGTGCCGAGTACGAATGAACGCACCGGAACGCGCGCCGATGCCATCATGAAATTCGTCAGAGCGAAAGGCATCGCGGGCGAAAGCCGGAGCAAAAAGATGATCAACGCCGTGCGCCGCGTGTTGTTTTTGACGAGCGAATTGTAAACGGCTTCAGCCTTGGGATGGTTCGCGAAGATCTCCGGCAGTTTGTTGCCGATCAACCGCGAGTGAATGAGAAATGAAACGGTCGCCGCACAGACGATGCCGGTCGCAAGAATCAGGATCCCGAACTCAAAGCCGAACGACCAGCCGCTGAGTATACCAAGGACGTTGGTCGGCAAGAGCGCCAAACCGCAAAAGGTAACGACACCTAAAAGAAATAACCCGGATCCGACTTCCCAATTCTCGCGAAGCCAGAACCCGAGCGGATATGCGATCGTCAGAAGCACCGCACTGCCGATCATCGGCAGAAACGCCGTGACGGCCGCGATCGGCGTCATTTTTCCGGATTCCTTAACGAAACCGATCGAACGGTTGACTATTTTTTTGATTCCCATGTTCGTAAACCCGGATCTGCTCCGCGATCCAAGTTAATAGTTCTAACAGATTTACCCGCCGTCACTCAAGCGCAAACCGCTCAAACCGCTTACTTTCGTCGGTACACCCCGGAAAAAGAGACGTTTGCGCCGCCGCAGTTTAGATTATCCGATACGACCATAAATCTGCCGACCGCATTGAACGTCGCACGGCAATCGTATTCGCCCTTGTCGGCCCAACCGTAATTCAGTTTGCCGTTGGCATACTTCGCCGTGCCGTCGAGTTCGCCGATATGGATGTTATCGCCCAACCCGCGCCAGAATGCCGTGCCCTTAACGCCATAGACGTCCTTCGTCTTCGATGCCGCGATCTCGATGGTGCTGTCGTAATAGGTCCATTTTCCGATCCAGGCGCTTGGCCCACGTTCGCCGGGCAGCGCAACATAGTCAAGATTCGACAAGGCGATCCAACCGACCGTTTCCGACCCCTTTGCCGGTTGATACCAGACGCAGGCCCATTTTCCGAACTCCCGTGAAACGATAACCTCGTTCTTGGCAATGAGATAGCTTTTTGTGCGACAGTTCTTTCCGTTCGGACAATCGTCGTCGTCACCATAGAAATAAACTCGCGCGCCGCGTTTTGCCTTAACCTTCGCCAGTGAATAACTCTCGCTTTCACGCGGGAAAAAACCGTTGCGGCACATATTTTCGGGATTGCCGTCGAGTTGGCCGAAACCGGCAACTGCGGTCACGGCCAGCACGATCGCAAGATATGCAATTCTTTTCATTTCTTTATCACGCCGGCGCCGATCAGTGAATTTAGCAGGATCACGATCGCGCCGAGAATCCAAACCGGTAAGAAGACGAAATAGCCGCCCGCGTCCCTACCGAAAACCCATTTGCCCTGAGCCCTGCAAGCGAACCGGAAACCGAAATCAACAAGTACGAGCGCCGCCCCGACCGCGATCATCGTTTTCACGTCGCTGAGTTTGAAGACAAAGCCCCCGACCAGAGCGACGGCTCCACCGACGACGACGAACATCGCCAAACCCAGCCAGTTTCCGCGAACCGGAATCAATCCCATTGATCACATCTTCTCCTTCGTGGTCTAATTCAAACCGAACACCTTGAAACTCTTTGCAAACAAGGCGTCAAGTTTCGAATACGGGACAACGACCTCCTGCGGCCCCGCAGCGTACGAGGCAACCTGATACGCGTCGAAATTTACGAGAATCCCGTTTTTCGAAATGTTCCAGCTCGCGTAGTTTTCGTCTGTCGGCCCCGCACCGGTCGTGATCCATTCGTCTTCGTTCCCTTCATTCAGTTGGTCCTGCAATTTCTTAACGCAGAAGCCCGACAGAACTTGCAGAAAATTCGAGTTCGGCTTGAAAAGATCGGCGAATTTCAACTCGCGCCCGGTTCGAAAATCGAAATTCAACGTAAAACTCGCGCTGTTCCCATGGGCGCCGCCGGTATAGGTATAATTCCCGAACCGGATGCTGATCACGTCGTCAGCGGCATAGATGACATCATAGGAAATATCCGAAGTGTTCGGAATTCCCTGCTGTTTCGTCCATTTTAGGTCTTCGGCGGTCATCGCGAGCATTTCCTTGCGAAACTCATCGGTCAGCGACATCGCGTGTTTGCGGGCAAGACGATTGAACTCCGCTGCGACGGCAGCCGGAACTCCCGACAGTTCCGGATATTCGGCGGAAATACTGAACATTTTCGGCCGGTTGGTCTCGAAAAACGTCCGTGGAACGAGCCGCGCGCCTCCGCTGCTGAAATAGATCAGTTGCTCGGACAGATAAAAATCAAGCGTCTTGTTTCCAGCCCGATTCTTCCACTCGCCCTGAAGAATTCCGGCTCCGATCGTTTCGGAATCTTTCCAGGTGCCGGTGAACGTGCCCGTCTTCGCTCCCGCGACGGTTGTCTCCGTCAGCGTGAACGCGCCGTTCGCCCCGATCTTGCCGTTAACATTCAGCGGTTTCCCGATCCGTGTATAGGAATAGGTTCCCTTCAGCGTGTCGCCAGTCCTGGTAAGCGTCATCGCAACCCGGCTCTCGCCGAGTCTGCCGTAGAACGTTCGATTTTCGGACTGTGCAAAGGCATTCACGCCGACCAGTAACAAAACAAATATAAAAGTGATTTTTCGGTTCATGTTCCCTCAATTCTAAGACTCTTTTTTCCTAAGGATTTGCCGGCGAAGATAATCGAGCGCGGCCTGCGACGAACGCCACTGGATCAGATATTGGTCGCCCGGGAGTTTCAGATTCAAAGAGCGCACGTTTCCTTCCTCGGCGTATCCGACAAACACCGTTCCGACCGGTTTCTCAGCGGTGCCGCCGGCCGGACCGGCGATTCCGGTCACGCTCACCGCGTAGGTCGTTCCGGCGCGTTCACGCATTCCCGCGGCCATCGCCTCGGCGACTTCTTTCGATACGGCGCCGAATTCATCAATCAGCTCGGCCGAAACCCCCAAATTTCGTGTTTTCGCTTGGTTCGCGTAAGCCACGATGCCCTCGATGAAATAGTCGGACGAACCCGGGATCTCCGTCAGGCGTTGTCCGACGAGACCGCCCGTGCAGCTTTCGGCGACTGAAATCGTTTCCCCTCGGAGCCGAAGCAACCTTCCGACGACCTCTTCCATTTCCTCGCCGTCCGTCGAGAAGACCGCAACGCCGAGGACATCAACGATCTTCGCCGCGATTTCCGCATTGATCCGGTCGCACTCGGCCGCGTCCTTAGCCGAAGCCGACAAATGAACCTCGACCTCGCTTTTGTTGAAAAGAACACTGGTTTGAACCCCTGGATAAGCCGAATAGATGGGCGCGATCTGCTCGTCAAGCGCGGATTCACCGATCCCGGATACCTTGAGCACGCGTTTGCGGAAAACCACGCCGCCCGCCGTTTCTCTGAGTTTCGGAAGGACAAACTCGGTAAACATCGGCTGGTTTTCACGCGGCGGACCGGGAAGAACGACGAGCCGCGCAACGTCGGTTTCGGCCATCATTCCGACGGCCGATCCGTGATGATTCGGCAAAACGTCGGCACCGTCGATGACCCACGCCTGCCGTTTGTTGATCTCCGGCATTTCGCGCCCCCAGCGCCGGAAACGCTCGCGAAGATCATCTTCAAGTTCTTGATGATAAACGAGTTTACGCCCGACCGCGGCGGCAGACACCTGTCGCGTCACGTCGTCTTCCGTCGGGCCGAGTCCGCCGGTGACGACGACGAGATCCGACCGTTTGACGGCGTCGCGGATCGTCTCCTCAAGCCGCGCCGGATCGTCGCCGACGACCGTCTTCAGCTTGATCTCGACACCGATCTCGTTCAGCCTTTCGGTCAGCCAGAGACTGTTCGTGTCGATCTTGGTCGGCGTCAGCAATTCGGACCCAACCGCAATGATCTCGGCAGTTTGCATTGGTATATTTTAGCTCTAACCGGGTACACGGCGGAAATTGGCTACGATTTCGAATCGTAAATGTCGCGCAAAACCTCGGAAATGGTCTGCCTGTTCTTTGGTTGAGGATCGCCTGAAGCTTCCTTCCGGCGCGGCTTGCGCCCGTTCTTGGGTGCTTCGTGCTCGCGGTTGTCAAACTCCTCCCGGAGTGTCGGCGTGGAATCGTCAATGAAAGAACCTGTTTCGGCGTTCGAACCGAGGTGTTTTGGCGAAGATCCCGCCGCGGATGCTACGATCGATTCCCGGTCGAGCGCTTCCCGGCTCGATTCGAGCAACGCCTTTCCGCGGTTGCGGCGGGCGCGTTCGAGGGCGCGGACCGCGGTCGACATAAGCGGCGCTTCGGCGGGTTCGCGCTCGATCTTGCGCAGCGTCCGGACATAGTTCTGCAGCTCCGGCGACGGGTAGATGTAACGCGACTCGTCGGATCTATCATCCTCGACAATGTAAGTCAGTGCCTTGATCGCCGACTGATGATCGCCGGCCTTGTGATAGAGCGCGCCGAGCGCGAAACTAACCAAAGGCGGGGCACCGCTCATATTTCTCAGTATGCTCTCGCCGCGGGCGATCGCGTCCTGAATCTCGAAACCGTACCAACGGCGTTCATCATCGCGCAGGATCTCGTTCGCGATGAGATAAAATTCGAAGATCTCGCGGGTTCCGGACGTTGAAGGCGCGGCCAGCGTTCTCCAAATGAAATAAGCCAGAACGCCGAAAAAAAAGATCACAAAGACGGGCAGGCCGGTAAAGATCAGCATTCCCGCGATAACGGAAAAGGCCAGGACGTACTGGGTGTTCTCCTTGATCAACTGAGTCGATCGCTTTTGTAGTTTATTGGTTTCGCTCATTCCAAACGAAGGGACGAAAAGGGACGGGGCGAACGTCGCAAAGCCCGAATCGGCTTCCATAAAAGCCAGATACCGTCGATGGCGACCTCAAAAACACGGCAACGCAAAGTCCGGAAACAAGCGCCAGCGCATACAACCGCGTTCCGGCAAACGAGAACCGATTCTCACATTGCCGACGCACCCGAAACCCAAATTCCCTTTACTCGAAAACCTACTGAGCACCCTGTTTTCCCGGCGCTCGCTTCGGCTTCGGCTTCTTGATTTCCGGTCCGGCGTTGCCAGACTCAGTCGTTTCCGCGGCCGGTTGCTTTGCCTTCTTTTCGTCGGCTTCCATCTTGAAGCCGTACTGGGCCAAAAAGTCGACAAGTTTGCCGCCGAAGGTGTACGGCGCGTTGAGAACGTAGGAAACTGTTTCGCCAAAGGCAATCGCTTCGAGCTCCATCAGCCGTTCGATCTTCTTTTCAAGCGGCAGCGCCGCAAACTCTTTCTTGTACTCTTCCGCGCGCTGTTCCTCGGGTGCTTTTTCGTCTTTTTTCTTTTCCTGGGTCATAATCGAAATTTCTCCTTGTTTGATGATCGTCGCCTGACACGACAAGCGTTCACCTGACTTACGCCTGGCGGCGGTCAGTTGTTCCGTCTCAGCCGGGTTCAATTCCGACAGATGTCCGCCGCCGCTGACGATTCGGACCGCGCAGGTGTCGCATTTTCCGGCGCGACCGCATTCCGATTCAATGAAAATCCCAAGCCGTCCCGCGGCATCGAAAAGAGTGCTTCCGACGACCGCAATGCCGTTTCGTTTCTCGCGAACAAATTTCAGTTCTGCTTCCATTTTGTTTTACTGCTTATGATTGATTTCCGATCCCGGACCGAACTTTCACGCGCGGCTGGGCCCCGGTCTGAGTCAGGAACGGCTCGACGGACAAACTCTGGCATTCGCTGCAAACGCCCCACATCCGCAACGAATGATTGGTCAGCCGAAATCCAAACTCGGCCGCTGTCTTGTCCTGAAGTTCCTCGATCTCCGGCGAGAAGAACTCGATCACCTCTCCGCACTCGGTACAGATCAGATGATCGTGATGCTCGTGGTTGTAGTGGTGTTCATAGTAGGTCTTGCCGTCACCGAACCTGACCTCGCGCGCGAGCCCTGCCTCGGCGAGAAGTTTCAACGTTCTGTAAACCGTTGTCTGGCCGACGCTTGGATCTTCCTTCTGGACGAGCCAGTACAGATCCTCCATCGTCAGATGATCGTCGGTACGGAGAAATATGTCGAGAATCAAATCGCGCTGCGAGGTCCGCCGCAATCCGGATTTCCGGATATGCGCCTCAAAGATCTCCCGTTCGGAGTGGAACTCGTTTTCGGCCGGTGTCGTCATCGTCTCTTTCGCTTTCGATTCTAGCATTTGAGATCTGATTTCGCTAACAAAATCATCTCGCGAAGCTTGTCCGCTCTTGCTCCGCCGATTCCGTTTTTGGCCGCGAGATCAAGCGAGCGAACGGCGAGGTCGAGATAGATCTCTTTTGCGATCTCGGATGTCCTACCATCGAACGCGGCGAGATGCCGTTCGACAGTATCGACATCCGCGCGCGCAAACGGCCCGGTCAGCGCGGTCTGCGGTTTCTGCTTCGAGAGATTCTCGACGGTGCTCCTGATAAGCGGCATCAAGACTTCTTTCGCGTGCTCTTCCGGCAGTCCGCACGCGGCCAGCATTTCGAGCGCAACGTCAACAAGCGCAACAAGATGGCCGCACGCGACGACGGCCGAGGCGTGATAAAGCGATTTCGAATCCGTCGGGACAGAAAACGAAATCCCGCCAAGCGCGGCAACGATCTCATTGCCCGCGGCAACCGCCTTTCCGTCGCCTTCAAGGCAAAAATAAGCACCGGAAAATGATTGTGCGCCCGTTTTCGGATCGCTGATCGAAACCAGCGGGTGCAACGAACCGATCGAGCATCCGAGATCTCTTAGTTCGGAGAGAATCTCAGACGAAAGCGCGCCGCTGGTATGGAATACAATTGGCTTTGAGTTATTCAAGCGCTCAGCGACGAGACCCGCCGCCGCCGCGATCTCAGCGTCGCGAGTGGCGATGAAAACGATATCGGAGCCGATCGCGAAGTTGTCTGACCAATCCACGAGATTGGACGATCCGACGTCGCGCGCGAAGTCTCGGTCGCGGGCCACTACCGCATCGACTCTGTGTCCGGCACGCGCCAACGCGAGGGCGAACGCCCCTCCGACGCGGCCCGCGCCAATGATTGTGATCGATCTCGGTTCCATATCTTTCTTTTAGTTCCTTTTTCAAACCAACGCAACCGCCCGGCCGATTTTTTTTCGACGCGTAAACTGTTTTCGGAGTTTGATTTGCAAGCGATTACCTAATCAAGTGCCGAAAGTGCGGTTGACAAGGTTTTTCGACTCGTGATAGTTTTTTGGACACTCATTGAAAGAAAGTGCGATCGCCCGGCTCGGGATCGCAACAGGCTCATTAACGACGCTGATCCAAGTCACGTCTTTTACTCAAAACCAAACGGATACATCACGGTCCGTGAAACACCTTAGCGAGGCTCTATGTTCAACAACTCAATTGCGTTTATTTTGTTTTCCGAGATCTTCACGAAATCAACACCCAATTCAATTTCCGAAATTGTCGGAAGTTCAACCAATCGTCGTTAAACCCGCGTACCGAAACGCGAATTTCTGACACACCCGGACGCAATCCGTGTGTAAACCGTCACCGAAGGCCCTCGCGCCGCGGTTCCGCGACGCGTCGACTTCACCAAAAAGGGGAATTATGCTCAAACCAAAAAAACTCAGACGACTAAACCATCATTCGCCCGGCCGACGCCACTTCGGCCGGAAGTTCATCCGGCAAAACTGGCTCCTCCTGATGATATTCGGATTTGTCTCGCTTGGAGTACTTGGAAGCGGACTCAGCTTTCTTGAACAGGAGGCAAAAGAGCGGGTCGA
Organism: Acidobacteriota bacterium; assembly: GCA_016715115.1. NCBI lineage: Bacteria > Pseudomonadati > Acidobacteriota > Acidobacteriota bacterium. Next base: position 204,647 of record JADKBM010000011.1, on the reverse strand, counting down.
AAACCGGGCGCGCCTGCGAACCGAACCCGAGAACTCCTTGCTCGACCTCGTCAATCCCTTCTTGCCGCCGCCGACTCCGACTCCGCAAATTGCGAAGGAGTACGTTTATGCCGGTTCGCGCTTGCTTCTGGTCGCCGATGCGAACGCCTACGCGGCGCCTCCCGTTGACCTTGCCGTTTGGCGTCCGTCCACCGGGACCTGGTGGGTAATGGGCGGTGCCGAGGGATCGCAGCAAGTCGCGCAAACCTGGGGAACAAACGGCGATATGCCGGTCCAAGGCGATTTTGACGGCGACGGGAAGACCGACTTCAGCATCTTCCGCCCATCCAGCAATCAGTGGTGGATACTGCGTTCGAGCGATGCGACCTATTTCGCGATCACCTTCGGCGCTGCCGGCGATAAGGCCGCGCCAGCCGATTTCGACGGCGACGGACGAACCGATCCGGCCGTGTTCCGGCCGGCCTCCGGCGTCTGGTACACCCTCGGCAGTTCAAACAACGCCACGGTTCAAACGCAATTCGGAGTTTCGTCCGACATCCCGGATCCAAAGGACTTCGACGGTGACGGACGCGCCGACCTCGCGGTATGGAGGCCGAATAGTGCCAGTTTCTACAGCCTAAACAGTTCTAATGGCCAGACGTCAACGGTCAATTTCGGCAACGCCGGCGGCAAGCCGGTCAGCGGCGATTACGACGGCGACGGGCGCGCCGACCACGCCGTCCGCAACGGATCCGTCTGGGTCGTCAGAAACAGTTCGACAGGACAATTTCAGAATACGAGTTGGCAACAGGCCGCGGACATCGAAGTTCCGAACGACTATGACGGCGATGGCCGAACGGATATCGCGGTCTGGCGAAACACGGACGGCAACTGGTACATCCGCAGAAGCTCCGACGGCCAACTCCGTCGCGAGGCCTGGGGCGCGGCGGGCGACATTCCGGTACCCGCTTACTTTCGAAGGTAGCCCGACAAAGCGATGGGAGCTTTGTTTCCAAAAAATATCATCCTTACCCGCGACTGAACGCGGACAAAGACAACGGAGATTTTGAATGCTATGAAAAAACAAATCGTTCAGACCCTGCTTCTGCTGCTTACGCTCACCTTGCAGGCGCTTGCGCAACAGCATACCGAAAACAAGTCGGACCTCACACTACGAGGTTCGGCACGTGTGAACCCTTCGACGCTCGGGATGGAATTCGAGATTCCACTCGGGTCATATCCTGGACGCGGAATCGATGTCCCGGTCTCCGTCAGCTATTCCTCAAAGATCTGGCGGCTTGACTATAACGCTTCGCAGCCCGCCGTGAACAACCCGGACACCTGCATCGCGATCAACCGGGCTCGATTCGCCGAAAACAGCGCTTCCGGCTGGACCACAAGTATGGCGGTCCCGTACATCGAATACGTCGGCCTCGACAACATTTACAACTCGAACGGAAATCCCGCCGGAAGCGACGATCCGGGATGTACCCCGAACACGCCTCCGCAATACACGGAAAATGCTTGGGTCCGTCGCATCTCTCTGCATCTTCCGAGCGGCGAGTCCCACGAACTGCGTTTGAACGATTCGGTTCTGACATACCCGCCGTTCAGCAACTGCAACGACAACGATCCGCAAACCCCGTGCGACCCGAACGATCCGACACTTCCGGCCAATTGGAACGGATGGTACTTTGCGGTTGACGGCTCGAACATTCGCTATTTCGAGGACCGGACGAACAACGTCTATTTCGTTCATATGCCCGACGGCTCGCGATACGAATTCAACACGGCGCTCGGCGGCTCCGATTCCGCCACAATTCGAAAGGCGAACAAGCTCGTCGAACGGAACGGGAACTTCAGCACGTTTCACGAACCTTCAGCAGCCTATCCGAACGGACATTGGACGGACACCATCGGCCGCCAGATTCCGGTTCCTTTCAAACCGAAGGCGCCCGCCGAACCGACCGTCCAAACGTTAGCACTTCCCGGAATCGGCGGATCGAGCGTTACTTACAGGTTTCACTGGAAGCGGCTCAAGGGCAACTCACCGGAAGAGAGCGCGATCACTGATTTCAATGCGCAACTGAAATTCATCGGCGACAAATACCTCCAAAACAACACTTGGAGGACGCGCGCTGCGGGACAGTCGCTGTTCAATTCGGAATTCGAGGCCTGGGTGGTTAACGACGATCAGGAATTCAATCCGGTCGTACTCGCCGCGGTCGAATTGCCTACCGGCGGATTCTACCGCTTCGGTTACAACATTTTCGGCGAGATCGAACTCGTCCGTTTGCCGACCGGCGGGGAGGAGAGATTCACAATGAATACGGTCGGATCGATCACAGATCTTACCGGACCGAATGCCGAGGTCAATCGCGGCGTCACGAACCGCCGGGTCTTTGAATCGCCGACAGCGCAAAATCCTTACCAATGGGAATTCTCGGCCCAGGCGGTCAACAATGCCGTCTTCAAAGTCACGGTGAAGAATCCGGACGGCACGCGCGCCGAACGAATGCTATATCGCGGCTTTGCCCCTGTATCTTCGGGCGGGCTGTTCGGTTTCGAGAACGCGCTTGCCGGAATGGCTTTTGACGAGCGGCTTGTCGACGCCTCAAATCGGATCTTCTCGAAAAAACTGACGACCTGGGCAAAAACGGCATTGCCGATCGCGAACGCCGGGGGCATCGGAGCCAGCGCGGACTGGCATCCGCGTGTGAAGGCGATCGAAACGGTGACATATGATCCCTCCGGCAACGGCGTCTCCGCCACGACAAGCTACGGCTTTGAAAACGAGTCCGAGTTGAACCAACCGTCGGTCCCGGTGCTCACCAAATCCGTGAGTGATTTCGGCTTTGTGAACGCCGGAAGCGGACTGTCGGGAACGCCGATTCGCACGGTCAAGTACACCTATCTGATCAACGACCCATCGGTCCCTCAAACCACGCGCGACATTTATCGCAGTGCCAACCTCGTTGGACTGGTTAGCGCGACCGAACTGAGCGATGGCTCCGGCAACATTGTCTCGAGATCGGAAACGCGTTTTGATGAACCGGGATTCTCATCCCAGACCGGTCGCGGGAACGCAACGACGTCTTTGGTTTGGAACAGCACTTCGGGCCATTTCTCGAACCCTGCGTCATACATCGCGACGCGAGCGAGGTTTGACGCCGACGGAAATCGTGTCGAGTCGATCGATGCCCGCGGAAACTCGACCGTGACGGAATATGACCCGACATACAGAATGTATCCGATACGGGTAACGTCACCGATTCCCGACCCATCCGGCGCGAAGGGCTCAAACACGGCATTCGTCTCCGAATCCACATTCGATCCGGCGACCGGACTGCAACTCAGCGGCAAGGATATGAACGGCCTCGAACTCCGGCTCGAATACGACCCCGCCACTTTGCGGTTGCTATCTTCCAAGACGTTCTTTCAAAACGCTCAGGTCGGCGGAGTTTCTGAAACGGTCTACAACGACCAGGCCGGGAACAACTGGATCAAATCGCGTTCCCAGATCGACTCAAACATTTGGTCGGAACGAATATCCTATTTTGACGGACTCGGCCGGGAGTTCCGAACCGAAGAAATGAACTCCGGCGGCAACATCTTCGTCGACAAGGAATTCGATTCCGACGGTCGTTTGAGCAGAGTCTCCAATCCGTATCGAAACGGCGAGGTGATCACCTGGACAACTAACGAATACGACGAGGCGAGCCGGATCAAGAAAGTGATCCTGGCGGACGGTTCGACGGTCGCGACGGACTGGGGCGTGTTGATGGGCGACTTTACGGCCTCTACGAAGACCATCACCGACCAGTCCGGCAAAAAGCGAAAAGGAATGTATGACTCGCTCGGGCGACTGATTCGGGTGATCGAAGACCCGGACGGACTGCAACTTGTGACGAACTATCTCTTCGATGCCGCCGGGAACATCCGAAAAACGGTTCAGGGCGAACAAACACGGTTCTTTGCATTTGACTCGATCGGACGGCTCATTTATTCGAAGCACGCCGAACAGGATTCGAATCCGTCGCATTCGTACACAGATGCCGTAACCGGCAACACGAATTGGTCAACCCGGTACGAGTACGATCCTTCCGGCAATATCGTGAAAACTACCGATCCGCGCGGGATTTCGGTCTCCGCGACATACGACGCGCTGAGCCGAATGACCAAGCGCGACTATTCGGACGCCACCCCGGACATCGATCTCTATTTCGACGGGACGGGCCTGCCGGTCGTCCCAAGCAACGCAAAAGGCAAGGCGACCCGCGTTTCAACCTCGCTATCTGACTCGCGAATCACGAGTTTCGACCCGTTCGGCAATCCCTTGAGTTCGCTGCAAACAACCGAGGGTAGAACGTATGAATCGGCCTATTTGTACAACCTCTCCGGGCAACTCGTCTCGGAAACCTATCCATCAGGCCGGATCTTGAGAAACTCTCTCAATGCGAACGGTCAGATCGAATCGCTGACCTCGCAGACGGCAAACCTGGCGCCGCAGGTCCTGTTTAGCCGGGTTTCGTACAATTCGGGCGGGTCTGTAGAGAAAATGAGGTTGGGCAACGGCCGCTGGGAATCAACCGAATACAACACGCGCCAGCAGATTACGAGAGTCGGACTCGGTTTCTCGACCGCCGACCGGAGTCTCCTGGACATCGGGTTTGGCTACGGCTCGTCGTCGGAAAACAACGGATCGGTTCGGAGCCAAACCATCAAGCACCGGGGACTGGCGGAGATCCGTCAGAGTTATCAATACGATTCCCTCAATCGCCTGACCGACGCGGCCGAATCGTTCGGCAGCAACCAACAATCGTGGCGGCAGTCGTTTGATTACGATCCTTACGGCAACCGGAGATACCAAACAGGAACGACGACTTTGAGTCCGACGGTCGCAACAAAAGTCTCAAATCCGCTGATCCAGAGTCACGACAATCGTCTCAAAAGAGATCAGGACGGAGACAACCTCGTCGACTTCGGTTACGATCCGGCGGGAAACCTCGTCCTCGACGCCGAAAACAAACGCTTCGTGTTCGATGCTGAAAACCGGCTTAAAGAGTTCTTTAAGTCCGATAATCTGAGCTCGTCACCGGACGCGATCTATGGCTACGACGGCGACGGGAAACGTGTATTGAAGATGACCGCTGCGGAAAAGACCGTTTTTGTTTACAATGCGTTCGGCAAACTCGTGGCCGAATACTCGACCGTCGTGCCCTCACAGCCGAAAACGAGCTATTTGACCGCTGATCATCTCGGCAGTCCGCGCGTCGTGACTGACGGTGGCGGGTTTGTTGTTTCGAGACATGATTACCTCGCCTTCGGCCACGAGATCTCGGACACGGTCGGAAACGTCGGCGGGCGAAGAATCGTCGACGGATACGGTCGATCGGACGAAATCCGGAACAGATACACAGGCTACGAACGCGATTCCGAATCCGGGCTCGACTTTGCGCAGGCCCGTTACTACGACGCCGGCCGCGGGCGATTTACTTCCGTCGATCCGCTGACCTCGTCGGCGAGTTTGAAAGATCCGCAGACGTTCAATCGTTACTCATACGCGCTGAATTCACCGTACAAGTTCGTCGATCCGCTTGGATTGATCTCAAGTTCCACCGGAGCCAACGGCGGTAACTCGGATAACGGCCCGCGCAAGCCACGTCGCTTGAAGCCGAAGACCCGGCAAGTTCCGAAGGGGCTTGAGCCGAATCCCAATGTTGTCGTTCCCAAAAACGTTCAGCAAGAAGCGAAGACCTCAGTCCTTCCCGCCAAGACGAATCCGGGCGGTAAAGAAGTACAGGCGATGCTTCCAAGTTCGATGGTCGATCTGCAAACCGATCTCGCGAATTTCACATACACACAAGTTGGAGCAGCGACCAGCCAGTCGGTCGCAAATTCCCGTTTCGGATCGATTCAGCCGGAACAGGTCAAGGTCACCGAGACTCTTAGCGAGTCGAGCGAAAAAACCGAATCATCCGAAACCGCAGTGACGGCCGAAGTATCGCAGGAGCCAAATCTATCCGTCACCTCGGGTTCGGGCTCGGCCGACAGCCAAAGCAAGACGGGAACATCCGAGCTCGAGGTCAGCGGTCGCTCGACCGATATGAGCGGGGTGCTGAATAACGTTTCGAATCAAACCAATCTGGCGATCACCAATTATCTTAACGCCAACAGCGATGCAAACGGGATGATGAGATTCACGTTGGTCGACCAAAACAATGTCCGAAGCCGCGGGGTCGTCCATCGCGATCAGGTCGGGAGCTATCTTCGCGATTTCGTGACGCGGATTCGGGCACAGGCATATCACGATTTCGGAGGCCGATAGGAGAACAATTATGAAAACACGACTGACTTTTTGTTACGTTTCCTTTCTTTTCGTCGCTGCCGTCCTGATTCAGGGCCGCGGCACAAACAGCTGGCTTTCACCTCCTTTCGAAGATTCGCCGACCGCAGTTTCGACCCGGTTCTTCGACCGATCGATCGGCAAGAAAGCGCGAGATTCGCTGACCGGTCCCAGCCCCGAATCATTCCGTGAATGCGTAATGCTGACGGTCGAAGACTGCCGGAAACAGAGGGAGACCGCGGCCGTTCGAAGGTCGAAACCCGCGTCAACGGAAGAACTTGTCTTTGATCTTAAGTCACCCCGGGAACAAAGTGTTTCGGTTGGCTTTTACATTGAGAGCCTTGAAAAAGGAAAGGTCAAGCTCGTACGGGTCGTTTCCGAAAACACCGCCGGGGCAGAAGCACGGGTCCGGGTTGACATCGATTTTGGGGGAGAGCACCTGACAAAAGACGTTCTTCTTTTCAAAGAGTCCGACTGGCGAGTATTTGAAATCGTTTCGGTCGGCGATCACGTCAACTACGCAACCACGGCGCTTCCGCACTCGTGAACCGTTGCTCTCCGTCACGAAAGATGCGGCGCCGATCCCGCGCAAGTCGGCGACCAGGCAGTGTCTAACTTGAGCAAGACCCAGGTCAATGATACTGCGCCTTTTAGCCATTGGGTCGAAGGTTCGAGTCCTTCTCGGATCACCATTATTACTGAGTAAGACGGGCATTGAAACCCGTCTTTTTTGCTTTAGGTACTATCTTAGGTACCAACTGACATTTTTTGAGGGAAATTATGGCACTTTCACCTGAGGACAGAGAACAATTTAGATTATTGGTAGCAGAAGGAATTAAGACAGCAATTCCGGAAATACTTCGAGCATTTAAGCCGGATTAATGTCTATCCAGTTGCCAGATAATGTCATCAATGTGATCGAAAGAATGCCGGCAAAAAGAGCCAGACTCATTCAGGCTGACATTATCGCAAAGGATCATCCGGAGCGGACTGACGCTCTTCGAAAGATAGACCCGGAATGGTAATCCGTCAGCCAAATTCTTCTGCAAAACTTTTGTCTTTCTTTCACCCAATTCGTTCGGCATAAAATCCGTGGCGGAACCCCGACGTGTTTCAACAAATCAGCCTCGACCTTTGCGGAATCAACGGTAAAACTGCGCGACATCGGCGATCGTTTTAGCTTTCTTCTCATCGAGCGGATCGTCATCGTCCGAAAGTCATTCCAAGGTTTCAAATAGCATATTTCGGAAATTCTCAGACTTTATAGTGCCCGTCCAAAATGCCGCCGGGAAGCCAGACCGAGTAATGAGTGTCGCTCATGAAATAATGGACCGTGCCCAAAGGCGTGTTTCAACAAATCAGCCTTGACCTTTGCGGGAATCAACGGTAAAACTGCGCGACATCGGCGATCGTTTTAGCTTTCTTCTCATCGAGCGGATCGTCATCGTCCGAAAGTCATTCCAAGGTTTCAAATAGCATATTTCGGAAATTCTCAGACTTTATAGTGCCCGTCCAAAATGCCGCCGGGAAGCCAGACCGAGTAATGAGTGTCGCTCATGAAATGATGGATCGTGCCCAAAGGCATGAAACCCCTTCCGGCCCCGGTGCTCGCGAACACCTTGCCGCCGCCCAGTTTCAGGAACACCGACCCCATCGCATCCAAAAAGTCCCAGCCGCCGCCCGGATCGTCCGCGATCGAGCAACCGCTAAAATAGATACGGGCGCCGACGTAAGGAAATATCCTTTCCCATCCGCGGTTCGTGAACCAATTATGGATGATCGACGCGTTGATGTAGTCGTCGCCGAAAAAGATCATGCTTTTGTTGCCGTGCGTCTCGAAAAGGCAGCGCCCGTAGGTTTTGCCCTGCCTTACCAAGTGGTCCATCGCCGCCGTGAATTCGGGAAGACTTCCGACGCCGAGCGTTTCTCTCGAATCGATCGCCCTGCCGAGCACGGTGCGATTCGCGGTCGTAAAATGAAATTGCCCCTCGCTGTCGTCGAAAATATGCAGAAGCGGTGTCGGAATAAGACTCACAATAAACCTCCAAAAGTATTGATTTTTCGTTGAGTATTTTGCCCTCTACCTAAAAGCGCGACTTTTTCGGAAATGACGGGTCGAAAATCTTTCTGACCCCAAAAAAAAATCGCCTCTAAAATCTTCAATTTAGGGCAGGGGGTTTTATAGACAAAATCATTCTAATTTCAGCGGTTCATACTAATCTCGCGGGGCAGGATCGGGGCGCGGCGGGCAACGGCTGTGTCGAATCAACAGGTCGAGGCCGCGGTCAAGGCGCTGATGAAGAAGCAGGACGATCCCATTTGGGATTTGGGATTTGGGATTTGGGATTAATGCTGTCCTAAACGTTTGCCGGCTTTTGGGATCACTGGCGTCCAGTTATACGTCGCATTAGAGTCAACAGTTTTGGGCAACTTTATTCGTCATTTCCGTGTTCGAGCTCGGTAAGTAGTTGAAACGAAGGGGGTTTGTCCAGCGCGGAGATCGGCAGAATCTATAGAATTTCGCACCGAAACCGGTAACTGCACTCGTGACGGCAACGCGTTTGATTCGGGACGCAATCGTATGTGGCGATATGGCGTTGGGATTTTCGATTTTGGATTTCGCATCAGCCCTTATTGTCAAGGTTTTGTTCAATAAAACAACCAGCATTCATAACACCAAGACTTTTTCCCCTATTTTGGTTATCGTCTCGAGATCATTTTTTGTAATTTTCTGCCACAAACTTGTTAAAAAGCTCATTCAGATTCGCTGGTTCGTAGATCGCAGATCCATCGGCATTAGGGATCTTAGATCTGACGGCATTTGCTTTACTTTGTTCGTAGGCGATGGCTTCATCTAAGTACGCAGTCATAAATCTTTTCCCGATCGGAGTAGCAACAAATTTGTCGTATTCCGCCTTTTCAGCTTCCGTATATTTCAATTTTCCGCCATTACGGGTGATGAGTTCCGCCCTCCGTATCTGCTCAAGATATTGCAATGCCTGTTGTCCCTCCCATGCATAAAAAAAGTTGGACAATTCTTTAAGTTCGGTCAGTGTAAATGCTGCCGAATAGCTTTTTTCCAAGCCCTCCCGAATCCAATCCCAGGTCGGGAAATTCTTTATCTTCGAATCAGTGGTGATCTTGTCCGTGATCTTGATCAATTTGTCATAATTGGCTCGAACAAAGGCTTTTTGGGCGGCATTTAATTTTTTATTCACTTTCAGAGCGGCATCAAACCCTTCGATTCTGTTTTTTCTATCCTCTGCCTTAGCCGCTTCAGTCTCTTTAGTTCCCGGAAGTGTTTCCAATAAATAATCAATTCCCACATAAGGATGTTTAGGAAATGTCAGAATAATCACTTGTTCTACAAGTAGGGGTTTGGTGGAAGGGTCTGTCGTTTCTGCTTCAGAATCCGCCTGTTTGTTCGGTGTGTCCTGTGCCATCGCAACAAGACTGAAAACTGAAAACATCAGCGATAGAATCAATCCTAACTTGGTCCAATTATTTATTTTATAAATCATCATAATTTTCCTTATTTCGCTGAAGAGCCAGCCTTCAATCACATAAACGGGAAAATTAAAGAAAACGGGCCATTAAAAAGCAGGTAATTGATTAGGTCGATGAAAAGCCGTTGAAAACGGCGATATGTTTGTAGCCCACAATGCAATTGCAACCCGGTGGGCTTCGTGGTTTCGAGCAAGGCCGTCGTACATCGAAACGTCGATCGTCCGCGTCCGCTGCAACCGTCCCTCACATCGCCGAAGGTGACGATCATAACCCGCTGCAAGCTTGACATCGAATGTGTCGGAAAGGTTGTTTGATCGATCCGACGACAAATTCCCGATTTCGCGATTGCCTCCGAACGATTCGTAAAGAGCAACTACGCGGTTAACAAATCGACTTTCGATCTCGGAATGTCCCCTTAATCGAAGCACTCAAGGTATTTAACGCCGGCTCCGGTGTTGAAGATGACGACCTTTTCGCCTTCCGCAACTGAGCCGTCGTCGATCAGCCGGCGCAAGGCCGGGAGGCACGCCGCCCCCTCGGGCGCGCAGAACAATCCCTCGGCCGCGCCGATCTCGCCGACGGCCGCGATCAGATCCAAATCGGGCACCGCGACCGCCGTGCCACCCGAAGCGTGCAACGCATCGATGATAAGAAAATCTCCGATCGCCTTCGGAACGCGCAGTCCCGAAGCCGAAGTGTGTGCGTTCGGAAACTCATCCGCGAACCGCTCCCCGGCGTGAAAGGCCCGAACGATCGGAGCGCATCCCGCCGCCTGAACCGAGATCATTCGCGGCCGCTTCGGGCCGATCCAGCCCATTTCCTCCATTTCATCGAACGCTTTCCACATTCCGATCAAACCGGTGCCGCCACCCGTCGGATAGAGAATCACATCGGGCAACGTCCAACCGAACTGTTCGGCCAATTCATAGCCCATCGTTTTTTTCCCTTCGACGCGGTACGGTTCTTTGAGGGTCGAAACGTCGAACCAACCTTCCGATTCTTTGCGTTCCGCGACTATCTTTCCGCAGTCGGTGATCAATCCGTCGACCAAGGTAACAAACGCACCGGTCTGCTCGCACTCGACGATGTTCGCCCGCGGAGTGTCGCGCGGCATAAACAGGTGAGCCTCCATCCCCGCGCGCGCGGCGTAAGCGGCGAGCGCGCCGGCTGCGTTACCGGCCGATGGCGCCGCGGTTTTGCGAACTCCGAGCTCTTTTGCCATCGAAACCGCCGCAGTCATTCCGCGCGCCTTGAAGCTCTGCGTCGGATTGGTCGATTCGTCCTTGATGAATAACTCGACCGGAAGCGTGAGCGATGCCGCCAAACGGTCGGCCCTGAGAAGCGGCGTCATCCCTTCGCCGAGCGAAACGATGTTTTCGGGATTTTCGACCGGCAGCACCTCGCGATAACGCCATAAATTCGATTCGCGCGACACCAGCGATTGTCTCGTCAGCGTTTTCGCGGCCCGTTCCAGATCGTACCGAACAAGCAACGGCTTTCCGCATCCGGTGCAGAGATTGTGAAGTTTGCCGGCCGCGTAGCTGAGCCCGCAATTGGCGCATTCAAGGTGTGTCACGTTCATACAGGCAGATTAATTGAAAGGCCCGCAAAACTCAATTTTGCGGGCCACGTCGATCCAAAATCCTACGATGATCTTACTTCTTGATGAGTTCCCGAAACAGATTCACCGCGGCATTGATGCCGAGCGAGATCGTTCCGCTCCTGAGTCCGTCCTTGTAGTCGAACCGCTTCGGAAACCAAGTTTCCGAGGCGACGATGTTTGAAACATACGCTCCGGCGATTCTCGGCACACCGACGACGCGCTTCCCTTTCGAATTTCGCGCGGTTACGGTCGAGAGCAACGCGTTTGCAACCTTCGATCCAAGATCGCGTTTCTTGCTCCGGTAGAAAGAGCTGTCCAATTTCAGCGCTTCGTCGAGCCCGAATTGGGTCGTCTGGCGGATGACGTTCTTCCCGAAATCCGAGGCAAAGCGGCGACCGAACCCTTCTCCCGATTTTTCCCATTCTTCGGGCGAATTTCGGAATGTACCAACTGCCGAAGTCGCCGCGACGCGGGCAAGCGTCAGCGGTCCGAACATACTCTTCAAATAGTTCTTGCGCCGTGTTTCCCCATCCGGTCGTTTGTAGTCGCTCGCGACCGGCGATTGGGTGTCCGGATTCTTGGGCTCAGGCGTTGTCTGACCGAACGCCGAGACTGTCAATGTAAATACCAGCGCGGTGATAAGCAAAAATGATCTCATTAACCCTCCTTGATTCTAAATACTAAGTTGCCGCGCACTCGCGCGGCGTTTCAGCAATGATAACTTCTTGAAGCTGATTTTCAGAACCCTCCGCTCACTTTCTGAGCATCGGCTTCAAAGCCTTGTATACATTTTCGGTCATAATCTTCGAACCTTCGGCATTCGGATGGATTCCGTCGGCTTGGTTGAGATCCTTGTTGAGCGCGACGCCGTCGAGCAAAAACGGCAGAAACTGCGTCTTGTACTCGGTCGCAAGATCCGGAAACGCCATTTGAAAATCGCGCTGGTAATCGGCGCCGACGTTGGGCGGCGCGAACATTCCGCAGAGCAGAACGCGGATCTTTTTCGCTTGAGCCCGTTCGATGATCGTGGCGAGGTTCTTTTTCATACTCGCCACGGGCATCCGCCGCAACAGGTCGTTGCCTCCAAGCTCGAGCATCAGGATATCGACATTCTCCATCTCGAGCACCCAGTCGATCCGTTCCAGACCACCGAGTGACGTGTCGCCCGAAACGCCGGCATTGATCACCTCGTAATTAAAGCCGTCGGCCGCAAGTTTTTCCTGCAGCAGATATGGAAAAGACTCCTTTTCCAAAAGGCCGAACCCCGCCGTCAGGCTGTCGCCGAAGGCGATGATCTTTGGCCGGTCCGAACGGATCTCGGGCGTCACGAGCGGCTTCGACAGATTCTCGTTTGTCCGCTGGGGAGCGCTGCCCGCGCCGCAACCGAAAACAAACAAGGAAACCGCGACGAGAAGCACTGGGAAAACTGACCGATGAACTGTATTCATAATTCGAATAACTTTTTACGCGCGACGTCGTTTAATAGATTCAGAAAATATTTGAACTTGTTCGAGCGCATTTCGCAAGTTATGTTTATTGTTAGTTATACAAGTCGGTTTTAAGGTAACGGCAAACTGCCTGCAACCAGAAGGCCGTCAGGCGATTTATGATCAAACTTTCCAACATTTCAAAGGTCGTGCGATCGGGCACAGAGGATCTGACGATTCTCGACGACGTCACGATCGACATTCCCGACGGCGAATTCGTCGCCGTCACCGGCGCGTCGGGCAGCGGCAAGTCGACGCTTCTAGGACTGATCGCTGGACTCGACGCGCCGAGTTCGGGCGAGATCCTGATCGACGGCGACAGCGTCACGACGATGACCGAAGACCAGCTCGCGACGTTGCGGAGCGAGAAGATCGGCTTCATCTTTCAGTCATTCCACCTGATACCGAGCCTGACGGCCTTCGAGAACGTGCTCATCCCGATGGAGATCCTCGGACTTTCCGACGCGAAAGCGCGCGCCGAGAAATTGCTCGTCGATGTCGATCTGACGAACCGCGGCCATCATTATCCGACCGAACTCTCGGGCGGCGAACAGCAGCGGATCGCCATCGCGCGGGCGTTCGCCAATCAGCCGACGATCCTTCTCGCCGACGAGCCGACCGGCAACCTCGACTCGCGAAACGGCGAACATATCTTCGATCTGATGACCGAACTGCATCGGCAAAACAACGTTACGCTCGTGCTTGTGACGCACGATCAGGCGCTGGCCGACAAAGCGCAAAGGCAGATCCGGCTCAAGGACGGACGGGTTTTGAGCGACGAACGAAAAGACTGAAATCCCGACGGAACATCGAATGAACTTCATACTCAACCTGACATTTCGCGAGATCCGCTCGTCCTGGCGGCGACTCCTGTTCTTCTTTCTATGCATCGCGATCGGCGTCGGTTCGGTCGTCGCGCTGCGCTCTTTGATCCAGAATTTGAATCAGGCGGTCGGCGGCGACACACGCGCGCTTTTAACGGCCGACTTCGAGGTCAGTTCAACGAACGACTTTTCGCCGACGGACATTCAGAAGATCGAGGAAGTCGTAGGAAATTCAGCGATCATTGAGGCCCGGAACGAAGCGATCACCAGCGCGGCGATGGCCCGCCCGTCGGATCAGGCGGTTGAAACTCTTTCTTTTGTTGAACTAAAGGGAATCGAATCGCCGTTCCCGCTGGTCGGGCGATTCACGACTTCGGACGGCAAGGATTTCGACTTCAAGCTTCTCGAGAATAACGGGACGGTCGTTTCGCCGTTGTTGCTCGACGATCTGAAGGTCAAGGTCGGCGACAAGATCCGAATCGGCGACGGGACATTCGAGATCCGCGCAACGTTCGACGAAGAACCGGGCGGCGCCGGCGGATTTCGGCTCGGACCGCGGGTGTTTATCGAGAAAAAGGCATTCGATTCGGCGGGGATAACGACCGGGAGCGGACGGATTCGGAGGCGAATTCTTTATCGAACCTCGGACAATCCGACCGAACTTGTTCGCAAACTTCGGGAGAACATAAAAGGGACGACGCTCACCGTACAGTCATATCGCGAAACTCAGGAGAACCTCGGCGAGCAGTTCGCGCGCACCGAAAACTACCTGTCGCTGACCGGTCTGCTGATCCTCGTGCTCGGCGGCGTCGGCGTCTGGAACGTGGCGCGTGTATTTGTCGAACAAAAACGGCGCGCAGTCGCGGTCCTGAAGTGTCTCGGCGCGAGCGGAACGAAGATCATCACCGTTTATATGATGCAGATCCTGACGCTCGGATTCCTCGGCAGTTTGTTCGGGGTTTTTCTGGCGCAGTGCTTCCTTTGGTTCGCGCGCTACCGATTTGCGGATGCGCTCCCGGCGTCGCTCAGTTATTCGGTCGGTATTTCGGCATCCTGGCAAGGCGTCCTGCTCGGCGTTCTGATATCGCTGCTTTTTTCAGCGTTGCCTTTGCTTCAGGTTCGAAACATCAAGCCGCGGCTTCTTTTGCACGATGCGTCGGGCGAGAAGATGCGCCGTCTCGATTGGACGAAGACCCTGATCGGGGCGTTCTCGCTGGCCGGACTTCTCGGCCTTGCCGTTTGGCAGGCGGGATCGGTCAAGGTCGGTGTTTTTTTCCTGGTCGGACTCACGGTCACCTCGTTGTTCCTTTATCTCGCGGCGTTTCTGCTGACGATCACCCTGCGACGGTTCCGAAATCTCGGTTCATTCGCCGTCCGGCAGGCGATCAATTCGCTTTACCGGCCCGGCAATCAGACGCGGATCATTCTCCTCGCCGTCGGACTCGGCGCGTTCGTCGTGCTCGCCGTACAGTCGCTTCAGATGAACCTGGTTCGCGAATTCGATTTCACGCGAAATCAGACACTGCCTTCGCTCTTTATCATCGATATCCAGAAGAGCCAGATCGAGGAACTCGCCCGGATGCTCGAAGCGAAGACCGGCGAACCGGCGCAGACGCTGCCGACCGTGCGGGCGCGGATCGCTTATGTGAACGGTCAACCGATCGACTATCAGAATCGCGAAACGCGTCAGCAGCAAGGACAGATCGGGCGCGAATTTGCGGTCACGTATCGCGAGAATCTGGACAAGAACGAGACGATCGTCGCCGGCGAATGGTGGAACGCGGCGCGCGGGCTTCCGCAGGTTTCGGTCGAAGAAGATATGGCAGGCCGGCTTAATTTGACGGTCGGCGATTCGATGACCTTCGATATTTCAGGACGCAAGGTCACGGTCCAGGTCGCCAGTATCCGTAAACTCGACCTGCGGAACACGCGGACGGCTTTCATCTTCGTCTTCGCCCCCGGAGTTCTTGAAAAGGCGCCGCAAACGTTCGCCGCGAACGTTATCCGCAAACTTCCCGAGACCGACCGGCAACGATTGCAGCGTGCGCTCGTCGACCGTTTCCCGAACGTCCAGATATTCGATGTCGCCGATATCGTCGCCGCGTTTCAAAAACTCGTCAACAACATCGTACTCGCGATCTCGTTCGTGGGGAGTTTCGTGATCCTTAGCGGAATTCTGATCCTCATCGGCTCCATCGGGCTGACGAAATCGCAAAGGATCTACGAGAACGCGATCCTTAAAACGCTCGGCGCGCGGCGTTTGACGCTGTCGACCATCCTGCTCGCCGAATACGGACTTCTCGGATTGCTCGCCGGACTGATCGGCGCGACCTTTGCGACCGCGCTTTCGTTCGCCGTCTCGAAGTACATCTTTAACATCGAGTGGCAGTTCGACATCACGCTGAGCCTTGCCGGGGTCGCGATCACGGCTGTCCTCGTGACCATCGTCGGCGCGCTCGCAAGTTTCGACGTCTTGTTCCGCAAGCCGCTCACAACGCTTCGTTCGCAATGATTCCGGGTATCAAAATGCCGGTGAACCATCTTCGGACGAACGATTGCTAACATTGTTGCATAAATTGTTGACAGACAAATCTTCTATATGTCGGTTGGATTTGCGGCTGGTACTGACAGCCCTCGTATCCCGACGGAGTTTTGACACAGCCTCTTCAGCTAGTGGAAAAAAGATGTAAATGCTGCGGCTTTGGCTGTCCTCTAGCTGAAGATGGTGGCAATTGACAGACACTTCTTCTATATGCCGGTTACTTGGATTTGCGGCTCGAAATTCATCGCAGGCAAAGCACTGCCGAGCTGGTACTGACAGATCCACGGTGCAGCCAACTCGCCGGTGCAGTTTTGACACAGCTTCGAAAGTTAATGGCACCAACGGAGCCAAAAGCCGGATGTGAGTTTGTCGGCGACAGATGGGCCGAAAATGCCGAAAGTCGAGCGTTTCAGTCCGCTTTGGAAAGCAGATCAACTCAGTGCCAGCAAACCAATACAAAAAACCGGCGAACTTACGAATCGCCGGTCCTTTTTTCTCAATTCCGGTGACTATTTTTTATATTCGAACGGATGGTCCGCGAGGACGACGCGCATATTGACCTGGCCGAAAAGGGTTTCGAGATAGGCTCCGAAGCGATGCAAAAGCGGAACTAGATCTTTCTTGTTCGTCGTCGCCAGGACTTCCTCGATAAATCGTTCGACCGTTTCGCGGTCTTTGTAGAACAAAAGCGAGAGGCTGTTCGCCAGAAACGCGCTCAACTGCGTGTGCAGCTTTTTCGTCGGATATTCGCCGCTGAGCTGTTCCGCCTCCTTTACCGAATTTAGAAGCGCCCACATATCTTGACGCAGTTGCAATGACTTGACCAGTTTCTCCCTGAGATTCGGGAAGAGTTTGTCGGTACCGATCGCCGGATCGAGCATCTGGGCGAAGTTCATCAGCGTCAATTGAAAGCTGTCGTTGAGCAGCGCCCAGGCGGTTTCGATCTTCGCGTAGATCATCGGCACGGAGCGCATCTCGGCAAGACCGGCGAGTTCGTGGTTGTAGACCTTTCGAAGTTCGATGGATGCGGTGTAAACGGCGCCGTCGAGTTGCCCGAAAAGCTCGTCTTCTTGATTCGGATAACGGAGCAGACGATTGTTGATGTAACCTGTCAGTTCCTGGATCTGTTCGTAGATCCGCGAAAAGATCAATAGCGACGACTTCAGCGGCATATCCGAGCGCAGCATATCCTCGATCACGCTGAGCCATTTGAGAACCTTCGCAAATCGAGGCAGAACAAGCCGCAGATCGGCTTCAACCGCAAACGGAAGCCGGCGTGTTTCGAGGAGATTTTGGAGTACCCCCGGCAAAAAAGCCTCCCCGGTCTTCTCCGCACTCGAAATGAGTTTTGCGACGATGGGAACCGAGTCCAATTTCTCGGTCAGCGTATTGCACCACGCTGTCCATTCTCCAAACTTCAGCGGTGCCGCGCGCATCATCCCGTCGTTGAGCAGCGAAGCGTCCTTGAGCGCCATTGAAAGCTTGTAGATCTCGTCAGACGAGATCGCGTTGTTTTCCTTGAGGCCGTTGAAATCCTCAATCAGGTCGACCTCGTCGACATTCGCGCCGGAATTGTTCTCCTCGCGAAGGAGTTTGCTCAGTTGAAACGTCAGCCGCGAGCAAAGCAGAAGCGTCGAGCGCGTCAGGCGAAACTCGCGCGTCCAATCGCGCGACGACGCTTTCGAACGATTTTCCTCGATGAATGCGTGATTGCGGATATTGAGAAAGCTCTCGAGCCCGGAAAGCCAGAGCCCGAGATCGAAGATCAGTTTGTCCCTGTCCGGCACATTCGCGACAGGCGACAACGCCTCGCGACGCGCGTCCGAGTTCGTCGGATTTGCCGATTCTTGTACTGTATTTTGGGCAATCACTGCGTCCAAAACGGGGGTTCCTCTCTGAAGATGCCGGATTCGGTAAGGTGCGGAAGGGTCAACCGCTACTTAATTTATACCCTATTCGCGCTAACTTAGGCAATACTTTTCTTGTTCCGAAACGGTGAATCTGCGGAACTCTCCATTCCCCGCCCTCAGGGTTTACTGGACCTTTCGCGAATCGAACTCGGAAATTCCCTCGCCGGCAAAAGACATTCGAAGCGCCCGCGCGATATGATAACCGTTGATGACCAGACGAAAGCTCGTTGCGGCGACGCGCAACCGCGGTAAGATCCGTGAATTACGGGATTTGCTCGGCGATCTCCCATTTGAACTTTGCGGACTCGATGACTTTCCGCCCGTCGATGACGTTGAGGAAACCGGGGATACTTTCGTCGCCAACGCCGAATTGAAAGCGGCGGCCTATGCCCGGCACTTCGGCGAATTGACGCTCTCAGATGACTCCGGACTGGCTGTCGACGCGCTCGGCGGGGCGCCAGGCGTTCTCAGCGCGCGTTACGCCGGCGAGAGCGCATCAGACGCGGAGAGGATATCGAAACTCCTTTCCGAACTGGCAAACGCATCGCACCGCGGTGCGAGATTCGTCTGCGCGATTGCCGTCGCCGACCCGGAAGGCGGGATCCTGCATCGGGTCGAGGGCTTTTGCGAGGGTTCGATCGCCTTTGAACCCCGCGGGGATCGCGGATTCGGGTACGATCCGGTCTTCATTCCGGAAGGATTCGACCGCACTTTCGGGGAACTCGATGACGCGGTCAAGTCCCGAGTCAGTCATCGCGCGGTCGCGACTGCGCAGATTATCCGGTTTTTGAAGGAGTTTTCCCGAACGCGAACTTGACCAGCGCATTATTGCCCTGTAAAATTCGGCACTTGGTGATGTTTCTTAGGTGAAATCGGTTTTATGCCGGGGCGTAGCACAGCCTGGTAGTGCGCTCGGTTTGGGACCGAGAGGTCGGATGTTCGAATCATCTCGCCCCGACCAGTATTTTATTGGAATCCAGTTCCAGTCTTGCCCCTTTCAGCATTTGCAATCGTGCAGATAAAGATGTTCAATTGACGTAGTTTTATTTACAAACTTTGGAGGTTAAATTTACAACATGGCAAAAATGACACAAACGGAAATCGTTAACAGTATCGCAGAAAGCACGGGCCTCAAGAAGGCCGAAGTGAAAGGACTTTTCGACGCATTGGCGGGACTCGCTGCCGGCGAAGTGAAGAAGAACGGTGAGTTCACCCTTCCGGGCTTCGGAAAACTCGTCAAAGCGACGCGTGCCGCACGTGAAGGCCGCAATCCGGCGACCGGTGCGACGATCAAGATCCCGGCGAAAACGACTGTTAAGTTCCGTGTCGGAAAATCAATGAAAGACGCGATCGGTTAAGTTTCCGAGTCTTTTATCGAATTGAGTGACCGGCCGCTTCTCACGAGCGGCCGGTTTTTCGTTGGCTGAGATGTCTCTTCGCGGTGTTCTTCAAGGTCGAATTCCGATCCGATCCCGGTCCGCATTCGTCGCAAAAAAAAATGGTGACAAGCGGTTACTTTTTTGTTAACATTTGGTACATAAGTTGAAAACGTTCCGAAGAATTAAGAATTTTAGCAACTGGCAGCTTTTTTCGTTCAACTAAGATTTTCGGCAAAACGCTTTTTTTGAAGCGGGCTTCAGCTTATTTGTTGTGATGCACAACAAACTGTAAAAAATAGAATTCCGAAAAAGGAAGGAGAAGAACAAATAGTGGCAGCAGCAAAACAAATGACCTTGCAGGACAGGATCTTGCAGATCGATCACATTCAGGCACGTCGTTTCGCAAAACTGGGTGGACCGGCATTGGAAATTGCGTCCGAAGGAATCATCCGGCACCTCCGCGCCTGCGCGCGTATGGACGTGAATCCGGACGCTTCCGCGGTTCGTGAAATAATTGATGACGCGCTCAATGGCAGACGTGTTTTCGCCGAGACGTCAAACGATTTACTGGCAGCCTAAGTTTTACTAAATAGCTTTAATTTCTAAATATCTGAGCCGTCCGAATTTTGGACGGCTTTTTCGATTTTGGATTTCGGATTTTGGATTTTGGATTGATGCCGGATAAGGCTTCAGAGCCTCGGTCGCGAATTATTGACGGCCGCGCGGACCAACATCGGCCTCTTTGCGGACTCCGCGCGGACAATGCCTGTTCGGCGAAGTACGGGACCCAAACGCCGAGGTTTCTTTTCGTAATCTGACGATTTTGACGGCTTCGCAAGCCAACGTTTAAGACAGCATTGATCTTGAATCTGGAATTTAGGCGTCGTGCGGCGGCGGTCGCCCGCACGCTGACGCAGGCGGTACTGACTCGCCGATCGCCGTGGGGCGCGTGCCGCGGCTCCACGGCACGAACGTCCGAAACATCCCATTTCTCCGACTCGGCGCCGATTGCCCGGATATTCGCATCCTCAGGTTGATCCGCGTCATCCGCGGCAAGGCAAATGTTTTTTTTTCGCGGGTCGTCAGTTTTTCAAAGAACCCGAATCTGAAATCCTCAATCCCTGGATTCGGGAGCTCTGAAATACCGGCTTGAAGGAAATCGGCGGGATGAGATCATATATTTTTTCGACCGTGATGGCGCCGAATTGGTCTCAAATCATCGTTTTCATCCCGACCCATCCGTGTTCTGCCAAGAACGGCCTGTCGTTTCGATCAAGCAGGTTTTTCAAAGTTCTGGAATCCTGAATTCCGGAATTATGGAATCTGAAATCCCCGGCCCGTACTCCGTTCACCGCAGTTTCAGGCGATAGAGCAGATAATCCCCGAGGATCTCGCCGTTGTCACGTTCATAAAATCGGTCCAGATTCGTCAGATCGACGTCGCGGGTGTTCTGGACAACGGCGTATGACAGAATCGTCTCCGGCGATTTGCGCGGGTCGAATTGCGCGATGTAATCGCCATAGCGCCGTGCCTCTTCGTCAACCTCGCCGTAAGTGAGCGGTTTATAAGCCGAGTTGAGCCGGTCGGTGTGACGCCCCCATCCAAAAAGCGCGATCGACGAAACGAAGTCGCCGCGCTTTATGCCCTCGGCCAGATCTTCAGGCGCGTAATTTCTGAAATAGAGATACTGGTAATAGCGTTCTTTGTTCTCCTGCCAGGTAACGCCCGCAAAAACGTGCTGGTGCCGCGCCCAAAGGACCGATTGCGGCGCGATCGTAGGAAGATCGTCGCCCACGGCAATGTCGAGGTGGAGAATGACCGACTTGTACCGGTCCGGGTCCTTCCCTGCAAGTTCGGTCAACCTGCGTCCGACCGGCATCGCCGCATCCCGTGCAAGATTCACGTCGTCCAAAACACGTACGGTGTAATGGCATTCGACGAATCCCCAGGCGGCGGCCAGAATCAACAACACTGCGGACGCAGCTTTCGCCCCTGCCTTTCGAAAAAGGTCGGTTCGCGCGATCATGATCCCGATGGTCACGACAAGCGCGAGCATTGCGACGTAATTTCCGATGAACACCTGATAATGGATCGGCTGCAGTTCCCTGCCCGTTATCACCTGCTGATTGAACACGATAAACGGGACGAGCGCGAACGAGATCGCGAAGATGGTTTCGCGCGCCCGAAGCTCGATGACTTTGAAGAAAACACCGAGGCCGATCAAAATCAGAACAAAACCGGCGATGTATTCGGGAACGCGCGCTAGATCCGGTGCGCGCGAGTTGATGAGAAGCTGGACCTCGTCCATCGTATGCGAACGTTTCGACAGCAGATACGCGTACGGCGCGAGAAAGAAGAGACAACCGGCCGCGAGTCCGAAAAAGGTCTTGACATCGACTCTCCGGGACTCCGAACGCAGCACGAGCCAGGTGATGCCGAGGCCCGCAAGCCACGCGGCCGCAGTGGTCCAGGTATAGAAGTACGAAAAGACCGTGTAGCCGAAACATAACGCCGCCAACGCGCCGAAGATCGGTCGCCTACGCCGGTCGTCGGTCCCGAGCGTGAGCCAAACGAGCCCGATCATCGCAAAAAAGGCGGCGAACGGGACAGCTGGAATGTATCGCCGAAATGCCGGAAAGTAAGGATATGAAAAGCCCGTGTCGAGGATCTCGCCGATCGCGCCCTCGCCGGCCGCGAGCGCGCCGCCCGCGAGAACGACAAGTGTCGCCGCGCCGGCGAACCAAGAGTCTCCCGTGATCCGGCCGATAACCCAGAAACACGCAAGCGCGGCGAAGAAACCCGCCAGCGCGCCGGCCAGCGTCATCGCCCAGGGCGCTCCGATGCCAAGGATCCTCGCCGGGATCGCGACCGTGTACGGTGCGGCAAACTGAATCGAGAACAATGATTCGGGTTGCGGGTGATCCGGCGCGTCGTCACGTCCGGTATAGGGATCGTTCTTTCGCGGTCGCCCGTCAATCAATGCCTTGACGTACGAAGCGTACGCGACCTCGTCGATGTCGTTGTATGCGTAGTGCCCTTGCCAGTCGCCGCCACGCACGTACCACATTTTCATCTGCGGATACATCGTGAAGAGGACCATAAAGATCCCCGCGATGATTCCGAATCGCCAACTCAGTTTCATATCAAAAAAGGAAGTCCCAGATTAGCACACCGCGCCGCGCGCGCGCGAGGGTTGGCAGAGTTTTGAAAGTCGGGCCGCGTTTCCGCTAAACTAAGAGACATATGACTCTAAAAGAAAAACTGGTCGCCGATATGACGGCGGCGATGAAAGCGAGAGACGCGAACCGGCTTTCGACGATCCGAATGGCGAAAGCGGCCATTATGAACGAAGAGAACAAACGCGGCGTCGGCACCGTTCTCACGGACGACGACGTGCTGAAGATCCTGACGACGCTCGTCAAACAACGGCGCGACTCGATCGAACAATTCACTGCCAACGGACGCATCGAGCTTGCCGAAAAGGAAAAGGCGGAACTCGCCGTGCTTGAGGAATATCTGCCACAGGCGGCATCGCCCGCCGAAGTCGAGGCGGCCGTCGCCGAAGCCGTCGCCGCAACGGGAGCTTCGTCGATGAAGGATATGGGAACGGTAATGAAAGCCGCTCTGGCTCTGCTCGCCGGGAAGAATGCAGAAGGCAAGCTGGTCAGCGAGACCGTGAAGTCAAAACTCTCATCGCTCTGACGCGGGTCGATCAAACGCTTCGCTTTTGCAGGCGAAGGCCACGATATGACCGTCCGGGTCAGCAAAATACGACACCTTGTCGCCCCAGTCTCGGTCGAGTATCGGGCTGATCTCTGTCGCACCGGCCGCGGTCGCACGAAGCGACGCGGCTTCAATATCGCCGGTTTCAAGATAGAGTTCGCAACGCGGGATGCCGTTTGCGGAATTCGGATGCGGGAGGCGTCCGGAGAGTATCTTGGTAATGCCTGTTTCGGGCATCAATCCGAGTTTGACGCCGGTGCCGAGTTCAAATTCGGTCATCCCCGGAACGTCGAGGAGCGGTTCGGCCAGCAGAAGCGCCGCGTAAAAATCCCGGCTTCGATTCTGATCCGAAACGAAAAGAATTATCTCGACATTTGGCATTATCCGCGCTCCCGGCGACAAGCCTGCGGCTATTACTGAGGCGTTTCGGAACGCTTCTCGGTTCCGACGAAGGTCACGATCGGTTCAACACGGTCCTGCTGCTCCAGCGACCGGTCGACCGCCTCGACCATCGCTTCGACGATCTCGCTTTCGCGCAAGTCCCATTCGCCCTCGACGCGACAACCGGCCGCGTTATTGTGGCCGCCGCCGCCGAACCGCTCGGCCACGCGGGCGACGTTTATCTTGCCTTTGGACCGAAGACTGACGCGAAAACGGCCGCCTTCGACCTCGCGCATATAAACCGACGCAAGTACGTCCTTGGCGGCCAGCGGAATGTTGACGAAACCGTTATTGTCGCCGTCCGACATCTGCGCCGATTCACGCATTCCAAGCGTTTGCCGCATATACGCCACGCGACCGCTTTCGTCGCGCTTGACCGTCGAGAGCACCTGACTCATCAGTTCGATCCGCGACCAGGGATATGAATTGTAAACCGCTTCCGAGATGAGCGCCGGTTTGACGCCGACCTTGACGAGTTCCGATGCGACCTTCAGGGTGCGGTCCGTGGTATTTGAAAAGTGAAAACTGCCCGTATCGGTGACGAGCGCCAGATACAGGCATTCGGCGATCTCGCGCGTGATCCGGCCGCCTACTGCCTTGCAGAGATTGTAGATCATCTCGCCGACCGCCGAAGCCGTCGTATCGATCCAATTGATGTTTCCGAAATGTTCGCAAGTTGCGTGATGATCTATGTTCACGACCAACTGACTCTCGAGATTGACGATGTTCGGACGGGTGATATCGGAACATTCGATGACGAAAACGGCATCGTATTTGCCATTTACTTCTGACACCTTGACGATATCGCCGGCGCCGGGCAACACGAGATACGAGGCGGGAATCCCGTCGCTGACGATGACTTCGGCGTCTTTGCCGAGCGAACGAAGCAGCCAACATAGACCCAACGACGAGCCGATGCCGTCGCCATCCGGTCGGACGTGCGTCGTGATCCCGAAAACGTGTTTATTTTCAATTAACTCAACTACTTGACTTAACACTATTAACTACGAAAACCCAAAAGACAACGAACAGTCGACAAAAGCCGAGACACGCTGATGTTTCGCTTCTCAACGATCGTTCATCATCCCTTGGGTTCTCCTTGATCCTTAGAATTGGAATTCGGAACCACCTCTTCGAGGAGTTGGCTGATGCGCGCGGCATTCTCCTCGACGGTGTCCCGGGCAAAATTAAGATGCGGGGCGTGTCGCAGGTTGAGATTCAACGCAACCTGTTGCTTTACAAATGACGCCGCATGCTGAAGCGCCTTTAACGCTTCCCTGATCTCCCCTTCGGTCCCCTGAACCAAAACGTAAACCTTGGCATCGCGCAAGTTATCAGATACCCGCACGTCGGTGACAGTGACGCTTGCAACGCGCGGATCATCGAGTTCGTATCCGACGATCTCGATGATCTCCTCGCGCAATACTTCGGCTAATCTCTCCGGTCGACGCATAACTTCAGAAGGATGAAGGCCTTCTGATTCTCCTTCATCCGTCGTCCCTGATCCTTCCTAAAGCTCCGTGGCGGCGATCTTCTCGATCACGAATGCCTCGATCTCGTCGCTGACCTTGATGTCGTTGAAATTGACGAGACTGATGCCGCACTCAAATCCCTGCCGCACCTCGCTCGTGTCCTCCTTGAACCGCTTGAGCGACGAAATGTCTCCTTCCCAGATGACAACGCCGTCGCGAACGAGACGTGCTCGCGCCTGACGTTTCATAATTCCGTCGATGACGCGGCAACCGGCGATCGTTCCGACCTTCGAAACCCTGAAGATTTCCTGAACCTGCGCCTTGCCGAGAATGACTTCCTTCTCGATCGCGTCGAGCATTCCGATCATTGCCGCCTTGATCTCTTCTTCGACCTTGTAAATGATCGAGTGGAGGCGAATATCGACATCTTCCTGTTTCGCAACCTCGGCGGCGCGGGTTTCCGGACGAACGTTGAAACCAATGATAACAACCGCCGTTTGCGTGTTGTCCGCCTGTGTTGCCGAGGCGAGCAAGACGTCGGATTCGGCGATCGCACCGACACCCGCGCGGATAACGCGGACTTTGACCTTTTCGGTCGAAAGTTTTTCGAGCGTCGAACGGAGCACCTCGACCGATCCCTGAACGTCGGCCTTAAGGATAACGAGAAGTTCCTTGACATCTGCCTGACCAAGCGATTCGATACCGCGCTTCGTGGTCTTGACCATCGCTGCCTGCCGCGCCTTCTCCTGACGCTTCTGGGCGATGTCCTGCGCCTTGTCGATATCGGAAACTACCTGGAACGTGTCGCCCGCCTGCGGTACGCCCTGCAGACCCAGAACCTCGACCGGCGTTGCCGGGGCAGCCTGTTGCGTTCCTTCGCCGCGGTCAGAGAACATCGCCCTGACCTTTCCATAGTATTGGCCGACGATAAACGGATCGCCGACATGAAGCGTTCCCTGCTGAACGAGCACAGTCGCGACCGACCCGCGTCCCTTGTCGAGCTTTGCTTCAAGGACAACCCCCGACGCCCGGCGGGTTTCGCTCGCCTTGAGGTTCATAATGTCCGCCTGGAGCAAAACGGTCTCGAGCAGCATATCGAGATTCTCGCGCTTCTTCGCCGAGACCGGCACCATTTCGACATCGCCGCCCCAATCGATCGGCTGCAGTCCGAGACCCGCAAGTCCTTGCTTGACCTTATCCGGATTCGCGCCGGGTTTGTCTATCTTGTTGATCGCGACGATTATCGGAACTCCGGCAGCCTTCGAATGTTCGACGGCTTCGATCGTCTGCGGCATTACGCCGTCGTCGGCCGCGACCACGAGAATGACCACGTCCGTCGCCTTCGCGCCGCGGGCGCGCATCATCGTGAACGCTTCGTGACCCGGCGTGTCAAGGAACACGACGCGTCGTTTTTCATCCGGTTTGTCGGGATTCGTGACAAACACCGAATAGGCGCCGATATGTTGCGTGATTCCGCCGGCTTCGCCTTCAGCTACGTTTTCGTGACGGATCGCGTCGAGAAGCGATGTCTTGCCGTGATCAACGTGTCCCATCACGGTAACGACGGGTGCGCGCGGAATTTCGACATCGTCGCCATCGCCGGCGATGATCTCTTCGAACTCCTCCTCGATGACCATCTCCTCGAACGGGACGAAACTGATCTGATGGCCGAGTTTCTCACCGAGTTCGATGGCGAGCTTTTCGCTGATCGTCTGATTAAGGGTCGCGAAAACCCCGCGTTTGACAAGCAGCTGCACCACGTCGCGCGGCGTCACGCCGACGGCCTCCGAAAATTCGCGGACCGTCGCTCCTTCCGTGAGTCGCACCTGTTTTTGGGTCTCGGCACTCGTCTTGCCTGCCTGCTCCATAATGCGCTCTTCGATCGATTTCGGTCGCTGCGCACCCGAATCGCGATCGCCGAACCTGTCGTCCCGATCGGCGAACCGCTTGTCGCCCTTTTTGCCGCTCGACCGTCCGAAT
Organism: Acidobacteriota bacterium; assembly: GCA_016715115.1. Lineage (NCBI taxonomy): Bacteria > Pseudomonadati > Acidobacteriota > Acidobacteriota bacterium. The sequence continues at coordinate 177,454 of JADKBM010000011.1, read as the reverse complement.
TTCTTGTGACGGTCGTGGGTCGGCGTGTAAACCGTTATCGGAGTCGCCGTTTCTCCCGGAGTTCCGCGAAGTTCGCCCTTGCGGCCCTTGCGGTCACGCGCCGTCTTCGCGGCGTCGGCGATCGATTCCGGGCTGAGTTTCCCGGTTTTTGTCGGCGCGACGGAAATCTGCAGATCCCCGATCTTGATTCCCTTGTCAACCGCGTCCTTCTTGAGTTTGAGCTGTTTGACCTGCGTTCCGCCCGGGACCGCCGCCGGCTCGACTTCTTCGGTCTGGGGCGCGGCCTCGACGACGGTTGCTGCCGGCACTTCGACAACTTCCGGAACCTCAGCGACAACCTGTTCGACCGTTTCGACCGTTTCGACCTTTTCGACCTTTTCGGCCGGGGCGACCGGTTCCGGCTCAATTTCGGCCGGTTTGGCCTTGACGATCTTTCGCGTCAAAACCTTGATATTCGACGCTTCCGGACGGGCCGGTTCTTCGACCTTCGGCTCCGCGGCCTTGCGGACCTCGACGACCTCGACAGGAACCGCCACCGGCTCAACGTGCACTTCGGGCTCCGGCGACTCTTCATGCTCCGTTTCCGCGTCGTGACGCTTTTTGATCACCTTGATCGCTCGTTTAGGCGCCGCATCGATCTTTGGGATGTATTTGTTTCGGATCTTTTCCGCAAGCTCCTTCGGAACCGAGTTCGAAGGCACGTCGATATCGGCGCCTTCACGTCGGAGATCCTCGATGATGCGCTTCGTATCTTGCTTTACTTCTCTGGCGAGGTCATAGACCCGAATCTTATTGCCAACAACGGACATAATTTCCTTTTACCCAATCTGCGGACTCCCCGAACTTCCCCGAAGCCGCATCTTCAACCCACAACAGCGCCGCCACTCCCGGCGGTCAACTAAACGTGTTCATCGCCTTTAGTCGCGTCGCTCTCAGCAGCCGCTTCATCCACAACCGGCGTTTCGGCCATCGGTTCCGCGGTCGCTTCATCCTCAGCCGTCGGTTCCGCAATGGCTTCATCCTCGGCCGTCGATTCCGCAATGGCTTCACCCTCAGCGGCCGGTTCCCCGGATCCCTCGACAGCTTCGTCCGTAACCGGCTCTTCGGCCTGCTGATTCTTCGCCTCGACGATCGCCGCCGCAGCCGCGAGAATGCTTTCGGCTTCGTCCAAGCTGATATCAAGGAAGTCGACGAGGTCGTCGACCGTCGCCGCCGCGAGCGCTTCGACATCGGTGATTCCCTTTTCCTTCAGATCTTCGGCTTGCGCGTTCGATACGCCCTCAAGCGCCGTGATCGGAACCGCTTCGCCCGAAGCCATCATCTTGCCCATTTGTTTCGCGATCTCTTTCTTGATGACGTCTTCCGAGATGATATTGATATCCCAGCCGACAAGCCGCGTCGCCAAACGGACGTTCTGGCCCTTTTTGCCGATCGCGAGCGAAAGCTGATCTTCGGTGACGATCACGTCCATTATTCGCCGATTGATATCGATGATGCGCACCTGGCTGACTTTCGCCGGCGACAGAGCGTTCGCGGCGAAGACCGAAGGCTCCTCCGACCACTCGATGATGTCGATCTTCTCGCCGCGGAGTTCCTTGATGATGGACTGAACGCGCGAGCCCTTCATACCGACGCACGCGCCGACCGGATCGACGTCCTTTTCGTTCGACGTAACTGCGATCTTCGCGCGGTCGCCCGGCTCACGGACAGCCGACTTGATGACGACCGTATCGTCATAGATCTCCGGAACTTCCATTTCGAACAAACGTTTGAGGAGTTCGGCCGACGTACGCGAAACAATGATCTGCTGCCCCTTGTTCTCTTTCGTGATCTCGACAATCACGACCCGGATCCGTTCCCCTTGATTCCAGTTCTCGTTCCGGACCTGCTCCTTTTTAGGCAAACTCGCTTCGAGGTTGTTGCCGAGGTCAATGATCATATCGCCGCGCTCGAACCGCTTGACGGTGCCGTTGATCAATTCGCCCTTGCGATCGATGTACTCTTCGTAAACTTTTTCACGGACCGCTTCGCGTACCTTCTGAACGAGGATCTGTTTCGCGGTCTGAGCGGCGATGCGGCCCAGTTCATCGCGCGACAGCGGAATGAGCAGCATATCGCCGATCTCAATCTCGTCGTCGCCGGTCATTTCGATGGCCTCGTCAAGCGACAATTCGAGCGGATCCTGGGATTTCTCAACGACGGTCTTTGTAACCGAGATCTCGACGTCGCCGTCGTCGTTGTTCCATTCGACTTGAATATTGTCGCCGTTCCGGTCGAGATTCTTGAACTGCTTGCGCGCCGCCGCCTTGACGGCCTCTTTCATCGCTTCGATGATCAGTTCGCGGTCGAGGCCGTGCTCGCTGCAGAGGATGTCGATATTCTGTCCGATAGTTGATGTCATAAACTTCGTTTGCTAATGGATAATGGTTGATCGTTAATTGCTTCGGGATTCTGAAACTTCGTTCGACCTTCGAGATCCGAACCGTTAACGATCTGAGATCAACAATTACTGTCTCTTCAATTCCTCATCCAAGTCTATTTCGAGATTCGCCTTGCTGACGGATTCATACTGAAAACTTATGGAGCCGCGCGTTTTGTCTTCGAAATAGACCGTCCCGTCTTCGACCCGCGCGATGCGTCCGCGAAAGTTCTTCTGACCGCCGATCGGCGTTTTCGTCTTAACTTTCGCCAAGCTTCCGGCATATTTTTCAAAATCCGCAAGGCAGTAAAGCTCGCGTTCGAGCCCCGGGGACGAAACTTCGAGCAAATAAGCCGTCGGGATCAGGTCTTGTTCGTCGAGCAATTCGCCGAATTCGCGACTGAATGTCGCGCAGTCTTCGTGCGACACTCCACCGGATTTGTCGATAAAGACCCGAACCGTCAAAGCCTTTCCGGCGCCGAGTTTCTCGGCGTGGACAAGTTCGAGACCATTCTTCTCCGCAACAGTCAATGCGGCTTCGCGGAGCTTTGCTTCAATCGAAAACTGGCCCATAAAGACTTTCGCGCAAAATAAAAAGTGGGCGCGAAACCCACTTGACACGCTCCCACGCATCGCAGGAAACGACAATCATACACAATTTGTTAGTTGGATGGCAAGCGTTGACTTCGATCCGAACTAAACGCTTTCCCTTAACTTGCGGATACCGGAGGCGATCGACTCGGCGGATTTTTCAGCTTTTGCGATCCCTTCACTCGTAACCTCGTCGGACATCGCTTCGAGAATGCCTATCAACTCGCGCGCCTCCGAGATAACGCGCGTCGTCTCACGCTTGGCGGCCTGACCCGAATCAGCACCCGCGCCCGTCGATTTCTTGGCCTCGGTGATACCCCAATGCGTGATGCGTACAACGTCCGGTCGCGGCGTTTCGGCGATCCAGCTCTGGCGGCTCAAATGTTGAAAAATATCCGGATAACTCGAAAGAAATCCTTCTTTCTTAACCAACTCCTTGATGTCGACCTTTTCCGACTCGCGTCCACCGGTCGCTTCAAGGAGTTTCGCCAATACTTTGTGGTAAACGTCCATAATCGTTGTATTTGTCAGGGCTTATCGAGAAACTACGGCTTGATTTTATGTTTTATTCGCGAAATTGTAAACAATCGCGTGAAATCAAGAAATGCCAAACGCTAGTCTCGCCGCGCCAAGCAGACCGGCGTCGTCGCCCAGAGTCGCGCGAACGATCTTGGCGCGCATCGCCGGTTCGCGAAACGCGCGGTCCGAGATCTGATCGCGGACGTGTTCGATGAAAAGATCCCAACCGGCACTCGCTCCGCCACCGATGACGATCACTTCGGGATTCAGAACGTTGATAAGGTCTGCAAGCGCGATGCCGAGATAAAAGCCCATTTGACGGAAAACCTCGAGCGCCAGTTCGTCTCCGACCTTTCCTGCTTCATAAATGTCGAGCGAACTCAAGCCGGACTTGTTCTGCAAGACCGACTTCGGATATTGGTTTTCGAGATCGCGCGTGAGACGCACGACCGCCGTGGCCGACGAATACTGTTCGACGCATCCGCGCGCGCCGCACCCGCAAGGCGCTCCGAACGGTTCGACGCAGATATGGCCGATCTCTCCGCCGGTCCCGTCAGGCCCACGGAGCGGCACGCCGTTGATAATGATTCCGCCACCGACGCCGGTCCCAAGCGTCACCATAATCGAATTCTCGTAACCCATCGATGCGCCGAGCCACGATTCCCCTAGCGCGGCGGAGGTCGCGTCGTTCTCGATCAATGTTCGGATGTTCAGTTCGCTTTCCACCGCCGCGACCATCCGAAAGCCATCGAGGCTCGGCAGGTTCGGCGCCTTCATCATCACGCCCTTTGCAACGTTGACGGTCGCCGGCACCGCGGCGGCAAGCGCGACGATCTCGACTGAATCGCCGATCGCGCTCCGGCATTCGTTGGCCGAATCGACCATCGTTCGAACGATTGCGTCGGCCCGGTCAGATTTCGGTGTGTCGCGCTTCGTGCGGAAGAGTATCCGTCCGTCCTGCTCGACAGCCGCCATTCTCAAATTTGTTCCGCCTAAATCGCAGGCCAATGCGACCTTTTTCATTTTTTCGGTTTTGTAATGGATTTCAAGACTTGAGAAGCGAAACCAGAAGAATCTGCAATTCTTGACGCGAATGATTCTAACTTAATTCATTAAAGCAACAAAGGCGTCGGCGAGCCGATCTCGCCAAGCGGTCCAATTATGACCCGTTTGCCCCTCGACGTAGGTTACCTTAAAGCCCTTGCCGCGAAGCAAGACATTCACCCGCCGCGAGTCTTCGGAGCCCTCGAGGATGCCGTCGTCGAGATAAAACGTGAATTTGTTCGCCGACGGGTCCAGTTTCCCCAAGGCCGTGACAACTCGTTCGTCGTCGACCCAAAACGAACTCGACTGTCCTCCGGTCCGGGAAAATGTTCCGGGATACTTCAGACCGATCCAGAAGCTGGTGACCCCGCCCAACGACGCACCCAAAACTGCTCTTGCGTCGCGAGTTCTGATCGTGTTGTATTTGGCGTCGATCACGGAGACGACATCTTCGGCGACGAATTTCGCATATTCGTCGCTTGCCCAGTATTCTTTCGTCCGGTCCTTCGGATCGAGAAACACGATAATGAAGGGCTTGACCTTGCCCGCTTTTACGAGGTTGCGCTGGATCGCGATCGCTTCGCCGCGTTTCGCGTAATCACTGCCGTCATTGAGATAGAGAACCGGCAAAGCCCGGTCGTTGAGGCCGTCCGGGACATAGACCGAAACTTCGCGATCACCTATTCGTTCGCTCACGATCGCGGCTTTTGTCATACCCTGCCAATTCGCCCATTCGGTTGGCTTGTATCCGGACATTGCGAAAATCGAATTTTCACTTCCGACCCCGTTGTCGATCTTTTGCGGATTCAGTTCGTCGATCCCAGATTTGCCGTCGACGCTCAATTTGTATTCGGCGCGGGTCCCGGGAGCGAACTCCATCCGGACGGCAAACAGATCTTTGTCGATCGGCTGCAATTGGGTTCGCGGACTCCACCCGGAAAAATCTCCGGCGATCGAGACGCGCTTCGCTTGGCCGCGATAAAAGAAGATCACCTTTCCATCTTCGATCAACGGGGACGATGTGGCGACTTTGATTTTGTTGATCAGGTCAGCGGAAAACTCCTGCGGCTTTATTTTGTCGGCGGATATGACCTTGACGCGTTCGAAGGCCGTCGCGCCGTTCGGCAATTTGATGCCGACAACGACGATTTCCGGCGTGTCGGGCGCCAGAACGTTGACCGTGAATTTTTGATCATCGCCGGCTTCGATCAAGTACGACTTCCCCTTCAGAAGGTAACCGACTTTCGTTCCTTTCGGAGCGTTTCGGGAAAAGGTGAATGTCTCCCCCGCCTTGACCGGCAGAATGAAATCCTCATCGGTTCCGCCGAATTCACTGGCTTGTCCAGGTATGCCATCCTTTGCATATCGATCGTAAACCACCTTCGGAGTATCGAGATTCCTACCCTCCTTCAGATTCACCGCCAGGCGAATGAACTGCGCCATCGACCAAGCGAGCGGCGTCGCGGATCCGGTGCCTTCGCCAAACTTGAGTTCGGGCACAAACTGCTTGTCGATCTTCGCCGGGGTTTTGGCCTTATCCCAGATCTGCTCGGGGATCATCAGGCCGTCATTGGCGAACGCGAGCATTGCGTCGAGCCGTGTTTTCGGATCTGCCGATCGGGATCTCGGATTCAATGCGGAAACGGCGAGTTCATACTGGCCGCGCTCGCCGCTGAGAAGCGTCCAGAGCCGGCCTTTTCCGGTGTATTTTCCGTCCCAATTCCAGCGACGGCCGTCGTCCATTTCGCCATAACCGTCGTTATTGTAGCGGTAGAATCCGTCGCCATTCGGCGTTTTGACGCGGATCACATCGTCGATCACTTTCAACGACTTCGCGATCAGAGGGTCGTCGGGCGACTTGATGCCGAGCCGCACGAGTTCGAGGAATCCGGCGTCGACGATCTCCCGTTCGTCGAAGAATCCGGCGCCGTTGTTGAGTTCGAGCTGGTTGCCCGAATCGGGTTTGCCTTGCGTGATCCGTAGATAGTAATTGCCGTCGCCGTATTTTCCGTTCGTCGTCGCCGTCCACATCTCGACCTTCCTCGCCCAATCGTCGGCCGTCGCGAGATAGATCGTCGCCGATGCTTCGTCGCCGTTCTTGCGCGCTATCTCGGCGGCGCAGACGAGTCCGGCGATCTCGGCCGCGATCGTCGAAGGCGAATAGCCCGACTCCTCTTCCCAACGTTCCTGCGGCGTTGCCGGCCCGTTCCTGACGATGAAATCGGCCGCCTTCTTGACGTGATTTTCGTACGTCGATTTGTCGTTTAGTCCCAGTTCGTGAGCGAGGATCAACGGATAAGCGACCTCGTCCAACTGCAGCGATTCCCAAAACGGGCGTCCGTCGAGATAAGAATTCTGCGGAAAACTGCCGTCGGCTTTCTGCTGGACCTTGAAAAGGAAATTGACCGCACGGACCGCGGCATCACGGTCGCCGAGCGCCATAAAGGCGGTCGCCACCTGGTAAAGATCCCGCGACCAGATCAGATGATAGCCGCCGATATTGTTCTCGTTGGCGTTCGCTCCGCCGCCCCACGGAACCGTCAGCGACGCGATGTTCGCCCCGCGGACCGTCTTGTCCTCGTGCGCCTTGAGCATCATCGCCGCCATATTGAATTGCGGCTGATATCTCGGCTCTACCTTTTTGATGGTCGCGACATAGTCCGACCAGCCCCGTTCATACTCGGCCAAACAACCGTCGAAGCCCTTTTTCATTGATCCGGAGGCCGCGACCGACGCTTTCAGAACATCGTCACCAAACGAGAGTATCGTCGTGAAGCGTTCGGGCTTCATAATTCGGCCCATCTGAACGACGTTGCCGCTCGTCGCTTCACTGTAGGAATCAACGATCCTGCCGTTTTTTCGAAGCTGGTCGAGCCCGTCGCTCTTCCCTTTGTATCCGCTGATCCATTCCTCGACGTCGCTCGTAAAATACAAGGCCGCCGCAATGCCGTCGTCCTCGACGCCGAATCCCGAACTCACCGTTCCCGAACCGGAACGTCTCGTGGTCTTGACGCCGCCATTTGTGGCGCTGGTCCGTTCGGCTTCGATATCGACCTTGAGCTGCATCAGCGGCCCATATCCCTTGTCTTTCATCCCCGAGTTTTTGATCGACGGATCGAATTGAAAATAGAGCCGCAGCCCCTTGATCCTGGTCTCGAATCTGACATCGATCAGAACCGAGTTGTTCACGGGATCCGTCGTGTACGTCTTGGTGATCTTCCAATTCCCCGATTTTGACGTGTTTACCTGTTGAAAACTGAGTGAATCGACCCGCAGAACTTTGACCTGATGAACCGCATCATCCTGCTCGGTTTCGACCTTCTTCGTTTTCGGATCGACGACGACGAACTGCAGCAAATGAATGTTCGCGACCGTCACGTCCGGATAATAGACCTCGGTCATCACGCCTTGGGCGAGCGTGAACCAGACTTTCGATTCGAGGCTTGCCGATGTCCCGACGCCCTGCTTTCCGGCGGTCGCCCACTGGGCGTCGTCACCGGGACCGCCCGGCGCCGGCGTCTGTCCGAACGCAATGCAGGCAAAAGCCAAAAGGAGCAGCAACAAGACCGTTGGCCTGGGGTTCTTGCGGAAAATCATAATTTGGATCATAAGCACGCTCTCGATATGTAAGTAACGAACTGCAGTTTTGCGTTTTGATTCTCACTCGGCAGCGATCAGTTGCGACCGCAAACATTCGGAACAGTTGTTGGCTTATAGATGATAACTGAAAGTTCGCCTCGCCTTCGAGACAATTCCCTGTCGAAACGATCAACTAACCGCTGTCAACTATTCCGAAAGGACGCCTATTTTTTGACGAACTTTCCGTCCTTCCAGTCCAAGACGTAGAGTTTTTCGCCGCGCTCACTGAACTCAGGCTCGGGAAAGTTCTTTTTGAATACCTCGACGGACGTCCCGACGCGCGGCGGAACGTAGATGTTTTTCGTGCTGAATCCGGGAACTACCTTCGCGCCGATGTCCGACCATTTTCCAACAGAATACTCGAGAAACCAACTTTCCTCGGACATTTCGGCCTCCGTTTTGACGAGCACGGTGTAGTTTCCGTCCGGACGCCTGAAGATCGCCATTTCGAGACAACTCTGCCCGCCGTCGCAACCGCTCTTCCAGTAGCCGTTTTTCGCGTCTTCGATCTCGAGATAGTTTTTCACATAGTCGGCGCGGGCCTTGTCGCAGTTTTTGTCCTTCGATGGTTCGCAGCCCTCGAGCGTGAAATACTTCGCCGGCAAAAGATTGAAGAATTCGCGGACGGTGCGCGGACCCGACGCGTTCACGGGAGGCGTCGGCGACTCCGTCGGCGGCAGATTCGTATTCGGGTTCGCCGACGCTGCGGACTGACCCGTTGGGGTCGGCGACACAGCATTTGAATTCTGATTCTGGCGCGTTTGCCCTCCGCAAGAGAAGACCAGTGATGCCACGCCGAGCAACAACAATCGTTTCATTCCAAACCTCCTTATTCCAGATATTCCAGATTCCGGATTCCGGATTCCAGATTCCAGATTCCAGATTCCAGATTCCAGATTCCAGATTCCAGATTCCAGATTCCAGATTCCAGATTCCAGATTCCAGATTCCAGATTCCAGATTCCAGATTCCAGATTCCAGATTCCAGATTTTAAGTACGCAAATCCGAAATCCCAAATCCCAAATCCCAAATCCCAAATCCCAAATCCCCAATCGCTAGTCTTTTCGGCCGATCATATCGAGTCCGACGGCGGCGACCAGAATTCCGCCTTTGATGAGTTCCTGCATAAAATCACGGACGTTGAGCAGCGACATACCGTTGTCCAAACTCGCCATGATCAATGCCCCGAGGCAGGCGCCGAAAACGGTTCCGCGGCCGCCCATTAGACTTGCGCCGCCGATCACGCAGGCAGCGATCGCGTCGAGTTCCTTCAGAACACCGGCGTCAGGAGTCGCGCTGCCGAGGCGCGCCGTAAAGATCACCGCGGCCACGCCGGTGAGCGCGCCGAGAACAGCGTAAACCTTGAGAATGTTGACCTTATTGTTGATCCCGGAAAGCCTCGCCGCATCGGCATTGCCCCCGATCGCATAGAGGTAGCGGCCGAACGTGGTCGAATTCGTAATGAACACGCCGATCAAAGCGACCGCCAGTAGAATCATAACCGGAATCGGCACGCCGGCATGAGAGTTCATAACGAGTATAAAAACCAGAATCGAACTTGTCGGGACAAGGAGCCCGATAAGATTGTCAGGCGTTATCTCACTGGCTGTTTTCAAATAATAGCTTTGAACGAGCCCATAAACTCCGACCAGACCGACATAAAGCGCGCCGAACAGTGAAATGTATGATCCGTAATGAAACGTCGCGGCCGGGCTCTTGTACGAGATCATAAAACTAATCACCTGAAACCCGCCGACGATGCCCGCAAGCGCCCAAACGCCCGCTGCAAACGAACTGAGATTCTTACGAATCAACGCAAGGGCACCGACCACGACCGCAAGCCCCAAACAAACGGGAAATAGAAAAAGCACTGAGTTTCCGCCGACCGTTACGCCGGAAACGACCTCGATCCCTGACGAAATGCGGTAACCGCTAAAACTGACGATATCGACAGTTCCCCCACCGACGCCGACCCACGGCAAAAAGTAGCCGGTCGCCCCGAGAATTCCGGCTATCAAAGCCACTGACGAAAGCGGAATTCCGTACCCGGCGGCTTGTGTTGAAAGTCCGTACGCGGTTTCCTGTTTGATCTGCCTGACCGCCAGGATAAGCAGACAAACAATCGCGACCAGCGCAACGACCCATCCAACGTGCGGCGCAATATAACTCTGACCGATACTCTTGAAGATCGGATCGGCGATCGGAATCGTTTCGCTTTGCGTTATCCCTTTGACCGCGCCGCGCCACGCCAGCAATCCGCCGAGCGTCACGATGAACGCGGGGATCTTGCCGTATGCCGTCAGAACCCCGTGAAAGACGCCGACCGCGACGCAGACAACGATCGCCGCCGCAATCGCCGCCGCGAGCCCGTAACCGGTCAGGACGATCGCCGCGATGCCGCCCGCAAGAGCGAGTACCGAACCGACGGACAGGTCGATATTCCCCGAGATTATGACCATCAACATTCCGACCGCAAGGATTCCCGTCACCGAAGTCTGCGTCATCAAATTCGACAGATTGAGCGGCGACAAAAAGATTCCGGTCGTCTGCCAGTTGAAGAACAGCCATATCAGGATGAGCGCGCCCAGCATCGTGTACGCGCGAAGTGCCGATGTTTCGATTTTGAAACCACTTTTTTCAACTTTTTCGTTCATGTTCTCCTTTGGAACGGCACCGCAATCTAACTTCAGGGGACCGGTTTTTTTGCTTTATTCTAGATTTCGTGTGTCAGTGATGACCGGTCGCCGCCGCCATTACCTTTTCAGGCGTCGCTTCGGCCTTGGTGAATTCTCCCGTCAACTTTCCCTCGTGAAGCACCAGGACCCGGTCGGCGAGACCGAGAACTTCCGGAAGTTCCGATGAAACGAGGACGATCGCAAGACCTTCTTGTGCAAGGCGATTGATCTCGGCGTATATCTCCTGTTTCGCGCCGACATCGATCCCGCGCGTCGGTTCATCGAGGAAAAGCACTTTGGGATTCGTCAGAAGCCATTTTCCGAGCACCACCTTTTGCTGGTTGCCGCCCGAAAGCGTTCCGGCAACGGTCAGCGGCGAATTGGCTTTGACCCGCAACGATTCCATCGCGCCGTTCGCGGCCTTCGTCTCACGCGAGCGGTGCGTCATAAACGCGCCCGAGATGCGCTTTAGCCCGGCAAGCGTCATATTGTCGACGATAGTCTGTTCAAGCAAGAGTCCGTAGCGTTTGCGGTCCTCGGTCACAAATCCGATGCCGTTCGCGATCGCGTCGGCGGGAGTCCTGATCGACGCCGGTCGGCCTTCAACCATCAATTCGCCCGACGAACGCCCGTTCCAGGCACCGAATACGGACATCAGAAGTTCGCTGCGACCCGCGCCCATCAGCCCTGCAATTCCGACAACTTCCCCTTTTCGCACCGAAAACGAAACATCGTCGACCAACTTCTTCGAAGGCAGATCGATGTCGTAAGCGGTAAGGTTGCGCACCTCGAGCGCGGTTTCACCGAACTCGTGACTTGAGATCGGGAAGATGTCGCCGACGTCCCGACCAACCATCAAAGAAATCACCTTGTCCTTGGTCAGTTCGGCGGCGTTGCTTGTCCCGACCGTCCGTCCGTCGCGCAGAACCGTGATGCGGTCGGCCATTTCGAAAACCTCATCGAGCTTGTGCGAAATGTAGATCATTCCGACACCGCGCGCTTTCAGGTCGCGAAGGATCGTGAACAACGTTTCGACTTCCGATTCTGTCAGCGCCGCCGTCGGTTCGTCGAGAACGAGGATCTTCGCATCTTTCGAGAGCGCCTTGGCGATTTCGACGAGCTGTTGCTGGCCGATCCCGAGGTTTCCGACCGGCGTGCGCGGGTCGATATCAAGATGCAGGTCTTGCAAGAGCTTTGCGGCTCTTTGATAGAGTTCGGACCAGTTGATGATACCGAAACGCGCGGGTTCCTGGCCAAGAAAAATGTTCTCTCCGACCGTCAATTCCTTGACCAGGGAGAGTTCCTGAAAAATGATCGCGATCCCCGCATTCTCGGCTTCGCGGATCGTCGCGAAACGCCGTGCGGATCCTTCGACGACGATGTCGCCGCCGTACGTGCCGAACGGATAAACGCCCGAAAGAACCTTCATCAACGTCGACTTTCCGGCGCCGTTTTCGCCGACGAGCGCGTGGAACTCGCCGGCCGAAAGATCGAACGTAACGCCGTCAAGCGCCTTGACGCCCGGAAACTCCTTTGTTATCTGCCGCATTTCGAGTAAGAACATAGTTTTGTTTTCGCGTGAACTTTGAACTAACTTTGATTTTTGATCTTTGAACTTTGATCTTTGGTCTTTGATCACCGCACAAATTTAATGTCTAAAATTGAAAGCCCGGGGCTCCAATCTCGAATCTCAGAAGATCAAAGACCAAAGATCAAAGTTCAAAGATCAAAGTTTGTCATCTGACCAAAACAACTTCCTTCGTGCTGTCGCTGATCTCGATCCGCAAACGCTTCGTACCGGCGTCGAATTTGGATTCGATCTTGTTTCCATCCGCGCGTACCTCACGCGGTTCGGAACCGATACCGACCGCTTCGACGTATCGTATCTTTTGGCCCCGAAAACCGCCGATCCGTTCGATCGCCAAGCTTCCCTGCCGATGCGTGATCCGCACGTCGCGCCACTCCGATTTTCGATATCCGTAACCGTCACCCGCATCCTGAAACAGCGTCGCGTTCTCCGTCGTACCCGGCTTAATTCCGGCGGCCACGATCAAAGTGATTTCGGCCGACGGCATCTCGCCCGTGTACTGAACCACCGCCTGTATCGGAATTACGGCGCCGACGCGAAGAAACAACGGCAGCCGATCAAGCGGCGCCTGGATGCTATGGGATTTTCCGCCCTCCAAACGAGCGCCGGTCCACCAGTCGATCCAATCACTTCCCTTCGGAAGATAGACGCCGCGATTGCGCGCGCCGTCGCGGATCACAGGCGCGACCAGGACATCCCGCCCGACCAGATACTCGTCATTGATCAGATACGTCGCATTGTCTTCGGGAAACTCATACCATAGCGGGCGCATCACCGGAGCGCCCGTTCTTTCGTGGTCGCGGAAAAGCGTGTAAATGTAAGGCAGGAACCGATATCTCAGTTCTACCGTTGCACGGTTGATCTTTGTGAATTCGTCACCATATTCCCAGGGTTCCTTGTTTCCGGCCGACGGCACCGAATGCGATCTCAGGAACGGCGTCAGCGCCGCGGCCTGCAGCCAGCGCGCGTAGAGTTCACCGGACGGCATATCGTTGAAGCCGCCGACATCGGCGCCGACGAACGGAACGCCCGATACGCTGAGATTCGCAAGCATCGGGATCGACAACGCCAGGTGATCCCAACCAGCATAGTTGTCGCCCGTCCAAACGGCCGAATAACGCTGCACGCCCGCGAAACCGGCCCGGGTCAAGATGAACGGCCGTTTGTCGGGAGCGAGTTTTCCGACACCTTCGAAACTGGCGCGCGCCATCTGCATCCCAAAGACATTGTGATATCGGCGATGTGTGTCGAGCAGACCGTCGCCCGCGTGCGGAGTGTCGTAAGGGAACGTCTTCTGCGGATGGTGATAGATCTCGGGCCGTTCGTCCTTTTCGGTGATAAAGACGCCGGGCTCGTTCATATCGTTCCAGAACCCCGCGATCCCTTCCTCGACATTCTTGCGGTATTGTTCACCCCACCAAGCCCTCGCTTTCGGGTCCGTAAAATCCGGGAACGCGGAGTTTCCCGGCCAAACGCGCTGGTTAAGCTCGGAGCCGTCGGGGTTCTTCACGAAGACACCGGCCCTTTTTCCGTCGGCGTATGTCGAGTATTTTTCGTCCGTCTTGATTCCGGGATCGATGATGAGCACCGTCTGAAATCCGTCGGCACGGAGATCCGAGACGAGTTTCTTCGGATCCGGAAACTTCTCTGTGTCCCACGTGAAGACCCGAAAGCCTTCCATATAGTCGATATCGAGATAGATGACGTCGGCCGGGATCTTGTTCTTCCGGAATCCGTCAGCGATCTCGCGGACGCGCTTTTCCGGTTGGTATGACCAACGCGATTGCTGATTGCCGAGCGCCCAGAGCGGCGGCAACGGCGTCTTGCCCGTGAGATTCGCGTAGTCCTCAAGGACCTTTCTCGGACTTCTCGACTTACCGCCGGTAAAGACGAAATAGTCGAGTTCGCCCCCGTTCGCGCCGAACGAATAACGATCCGGCGATGTCTTGCCCATATCGAAAAATGACCGGAAAGTGTTGTTGAAAAAGACCCCGTAGGCCTTTCCCTGATATAGCGCGTAAAAGAAGGGGATCGATTGATAGATCGGATCAAGTCCGGGCGGATACGAGAAAGTGTCGGTGTTCCAGTTGACGATGTACTCGCCGTTGCGCGACATCCCGGCGAACGCCTTTTCGCCGAAGCCATAATACGTTTCGACCTCCGCGCGTCGGAGTTTTGTCGTGTTGAACTCGCCCGTCGCCGGATCGAAAACGGTCGACCGCCGCGGATCGTCGCCGACAACCAACTCGCCGTTCTCGTCGAAGACGCGTATCAGAAGTCCCGACCGCGCGATCGAGACCTTCGCGCCGAACGCGTTCGCGACAACGATCTCGCGCGGGGTCTGCGAGACCTTGACGATCGGGGTTTTTCGTTCCTGCGAGTAATCGAACGCGTAAGAGAACTCCCGCTCGAACTTTCCCGAAGGCGCAATCCGGATCCGGACAACGTCGATATCAAAGAACTCAACGGAAACCCGCGCCCGGCTTGAAGTCTCGACGACGACGCCATTTGTTTTGACCTGCGCGACGCGCGTCACGTTTCCAACTGCCTGCCACGAGGCTTTTGTCTGGACACACTGCAAAAGTACCAAACAAAAAAAGCAGGCAAGTCCCGCCAAGAATTTTGTCGATGCATGTTTCATCCCTAAACCTCAAAAACCTCTCTCAGGGTTGGTCGCGCGGCTAGATCTCTCTCGCCCCAACGACCAACCCGGAAGCCGAATTCAACGATTACTTCTTCGCCGGTCGCTTGTCGGCCGGGACATTCGCGTAGACATCATCAAAACTGGCGAAACCATCCTTGATGACCGTCTCGATAAGGTTGTTGATGTCGACGACGGTGACCTCAAGAAGGATCGCCGGCACCTCTTTCTTGATGCTGTCGTTCATAAACGGTTTCGCTTCAGCGAGTGCTTCCTTCTTGGCGAGTTTGATCGCCGCCTCGACCGCCGCGTTCGCGAGCGGGATGATCGGTTTGTAGACCGTCATCGATTGCTTGCCTTCGGCGATTCGCTGCAGCGCCGCTTTTTCCGCGTCCTGACCGGTCACGATGATCTTTCCGGCAAGGCCCTTCTTTTCAAGCGCCGCGATCACGCCGCCGGCCATTCCGTCGTTCGAGACAACGAAGGCGTCGATCTTATCGCTGTTTTGGGTCAGGGCGTTCTCAGCGAATTTCAGCGCCTCTTCGGATTTCCAGTCGGTAATGAACTGATCGGCAACGATCTTGATCTCGCCTTTGTCGATCGCGGGTTGGAGCACTGCGAGTTGCTCCCGTTTCATAATCACGGCGTTGTTGTCCGTCGAACCGCCATAAACCATTACGTAGTTGCCCTTCGGAGCCTTGGCGAACGCGTATTCGGCGATCTTCTTGCCGATTACCGGGACCTGATGCGAAATGTACAGATCAAGCTTGTCCGAGTTGATCAGCCGGTCGTAGCTGATGACGGGGACGTTTTTCGCCTTTGCCATATCGACCATTTGCGCGGCCTGCGTCGCCTCATGCGGCGCAATAACGAGGACGTCAATGCCCTTCGTCAGCAATTGCTCGACGTCGCTGAGTTGTTTTTCCGCCTTGTTGTCGGCGAAGGTCAGTTCACAATCGATCTGGAGTTTCTCGCAGTGCGCCTTGAACGCATCGCGGTCGCGTTGCCAACGCTCTTCCTTGACGGTCGCCATCGCAAAACCGATCTTGATCTTTTTGCCGCCCGCCGGATTGCTTCCACCGCCGTTTCCGCCGGCTTGCGGCGGCCCCTGAACGCAACCTGTCAACGAGACCGCCGCTGAAATCACGATCAGAATAAACAGACTCTGAAGTCTTCGCATAATGAATAGCTCCTTTTTAACAGATAATTAAGTTGAACCTAAGATAAACGGAAAAGGCCCGTTTGGCAACGATTTGAAACAAACGATCCACCTATCGTGTTTCGTAAACGGGATCGCCGATCGTGCTTGTTCTATTTGCGTCGGAAGATCCGGACGCCGAATCCGTTCAAAGCAATCGCCGGCAAGCCGATGACGCGCTTTTCCGGGGCCGGCGTCAATTCTTCGAAGACCCCCGAAGCCTCGACCGAACCGAAAAAAGGCGAACTCGTCATATTGATCGCGACGAGGACCTCTTCGCTGCCGAATTTGCGTGAAAAGGTCAGCACACGATTTTCATCCGAATTGCGGAGCCACGTCAATTCGCCGCGCCGGATCGCCGCGGAGTTCTTTCGAAGTTCGATCATTGACCCGTAAAACTTCGGGAATTCCGGCCGGCGAACCGCCGCGTCCCAAAAGACCGGCATTTTCTCGAAGAGCGCGGGAAATCCTGATTCCGTCGTGTCGCCGACCTCCATTCCGTTATAGAACATCGGCACGCCGTCGAGTGTAAACGCAAGAGCCTGCGCGGCGATCGCGCCTTTCTCTCCAAATCGGGCAATCGCACGCTTTTCGTCGTGATTGTCCGAAAATCTCATTCGCAACGCGCCCTTCGGAAATTTTGCGCGCTGTTCTTCCCAAGTCTTTCGAATCGCCCAAGCGGGCGCTCCGTTCTGCAGAACCTGCGTCAGTACCGAATGGTTCTCCCAGGAATAGTCGAGATCGAACGCTTTCACAAGCAGATCAGGTGATTCCCATTCGGCGAGCCAGATCGTGTCCGATTTGATCTTATCGACCTCCGATCGCGCCGTCTCCCAGAAATCCGTCGGCACGAATCCGGCGACGTCGCATCGGAAGCCGTCGAGATCGAAGTCACAAACCCACGATTTGAGCATCTCGATCATATATTTGCGCAGTTCGGGATTCCCGTAATTGAGATCCGCAACGTCGGCCCAATCAGGAATCGGCGGAATCACCTCGCCCTTGTCGTTGGTTGTATGAAAGCCTTTCATTTTCATCATCACCGAGTCCCAACTCGTGTGATTCGCAACGATGTCGATGATGACCTTCATTCCTCGTTTGTGTGACTCGGCGATGAGGTTCTTGAGATCGGCAGCCGTTCCGTAATCCGGATTGACCGCATAGTAATCTCGCACCGCGTAGGGCGACCCGATGGTTCCCTTCTTCTTCTCCTGCCCGATCGGATGGACCGGCATCAGCCACAAAACCGTGACGCCGAGTTTTTGCAGCCGGTCGAGATCTTTCGTGATCGAATTGAAATCGCCTTTCTGCGAGTAATTCCGCGGAAATATCTCATAGATCACCGCGTCTTTGACCCAATCCGGCGAAGGTCGTGCGTTTTCTTTTGAAAAGTCCCTCTGCGCGTCCACCGAAGTCAACGTCACGACCGTCAAAAGCGCGGCAATAGCGATTCTCGAAATGATCTGCATCATATTGATTTCCAACTCCGTCCTTTTTCGTCAACAATTCCAAACGATTTTTGAAACCGCGATCAGCGGTCTCAATGTCCCGCAGGTGCTCCTTCCGTTCCCTGAATCTTGGCCGCGCCGACATCCCTGACGATGAAGACCGAAACTGCCGCGACGAGCATTGAAAATCCGCCCAGCATCACGGCGTTGAGCGCATCGCCGCCAAGCACTGTCTTGTAGATCTGCGGCGTCAGAAGATTCTGCGTGACTTGCGGAATGACGATGAACAGATTGAAAACGCCCATATAAACTCCCATCCGCTCCGGTTTGATGGCGCCCGCGAGGATCACGTAAGGCATCGATAGGATCGAAGCCCAGGCGATTCCGACGCCGGCCATTCCGAGCCACAAGAAATACGGGCCGGTGGCGAAATAGGTCGAGATCAGCCCAAGTCCCCCGCAGATCAAACAAAAGATATGCACGCCCTTGCGCCCGATCTTCTCGGCGAGCGGCGGGATCGCGAACGCGATCAGAAAACAAACGAAATTATAAACGGCGAAACACACTCCGCCCCATTCGGTACCCTGCCGGAACAGGTCCGATTTGTCGTCAACCGCGCCGAAAACGTGCCTGGCGACCGCGATCCCGTAGTATTGCCACATAAACGGCAGCGCGAACCACGTAAAGAACTGGACAACGGCGAGTTGCTTCATCGTCGTCGGCATATCGGAAATCGCTTCCACGATCTCTTTGACGATCGTTCCGACGATGTTGCCCTCGTTCCGCTTACGGTCGAACTCCTCCATATTCTCCGGCGGATACTCGCCGGTCGAGAAAACCGTCCAAAGAACTGCGATCAGAAATGCCGCAGCCCCGACGATAAAGGCGATCAGGGTCGAATACGGAATTCCGCTCTTCATCACGCCGACCACGCCGAGAAACGTCAGTATGTACGGAAGCGCATTGGCGAGCGTCGAACCGATCCCGATAAAAAACGACTGCATCACGAATCCGAGTGTGCGTTGTTCTTCCGGCAGTTTGTCGCCGACGAACGCCCGAAAGGGTTCCATCGTGATGTTTATCGAAGCGTCCATGATCCACAAAAGGCCGGCTGCCATCCAAACCGCGGAAGAATTCGGCATCAGGATCAGACAGATGCTGGCGAGAACCGCTCCGACGAGAAAGTACGGACGGCGGCGTCCGAGTCGGTTCCAGGTGCGGTCCGACATCGCGCCGACTATCGGCTGGACAAGAAGTCCCGTAAGCGGCCCGGCGAGCCAAAGATAGCCGATACTTCCTTCATCGGCGCCGAGATATTTGTAGATCGGCGACATATTCGCCATCTGCAAGCCCCAACCGAATTGAATGCCGAGAAATCCGAAACTCATGTTCCAGATCTGCCAAAAAGAAAGACGCGGTTTGTTTTCCATACATTAATATTCCTCGATTCGGATCTTCGGCAAAGGGAAAAGCGACGCCCTTGGCTCAAATTGGATTCGCAAGTCGGAACTTGCAGACTATTGCTGTCGGTTCTTGAAATACATCGCGATCCAACTTCCGGCGACGACGACGGCGATCAGGACGCCGCCGATGATCACCGCGTTGCTAAGGACCGCGCCGGCACCGCTTCTCGACGAAAGGCCGAGAAAAACCAGAAACGCCGCGATGACGATCGCGATAAATGATAATGCTTTCATATTTTAACTTCGTCAGAACTGCAAATTGTCGATCGCGAACTATGTCAGTAGTGCCGTCGGCTCGTTCAGGCCGGCCCGGATCACGAGACGTTTGATCTGATTTGACGCCCTACTGCCCTCCCGCCGCGAGTCGAATGCAATTCCGCGCCTCATTCGTTCAGGGTCGGCCTCCCGGCCGACCGCGAGACGCTCGAATCCGTATGTCGGGCTACTGCCCGACCGCGTCTATCTCAATCGGAACCGTTCCCGGCTCGTGCGGCTGATACGCATTGTAACTCGACCATTTCCAGTCTCGCGGATGCTCGCACAATCCAGCGCGGACCGGATTCATATGAATATAGTCAAGTTTCTGTCGCAAGAACTTCGGACTCCATATTTCAATTATCGTCGGATTCTTTTGCCAAACCGCGTACCGGTACCTGCGCTTTTGCGGCACCTTCAACTTCAATCGAAGCAGCGAATCCCAGAACTCCTTTTCTTTCAACCAATCGATAATCTTACGAGCGCTCAATCCACGCAAGCGGAGCATGAATTTCTCCGGATCGTTGTCTTCGAGTTTAACAAGAATATGAAAATGATCAGGCATCAAAACGTATCCGATGAGTTTGAACGGAAATTTCTCCTTAACTTCCTTTAACTGACTGATGAAGATCTCGCATGCGGTTTTGCTTCTGAAGACCGGCACGCGATCGTGAGTGACAGCGGTGATGTAGTAGTACATATTGTCTCCTTTTTTTGAGTGTTGACGGGCGGCAGCCCGATTTTAAGTGTGTGCAACGGGCGGTAGCCCGAATTTCTTGAGGAACGAATCTTCGATCGGCCGGGAGGCCGATCCTGAACGCATTTTTAGCGAACTTGAGTCGAAGCTTGGATCGAAAGGCCGATTCTGAACTCATTTTATGCGAAATTGAGTCGAATCTTCGATCGGCCGGAAGGCCGATCCGGAACAAGCAGAAACTTAACGAATTTTCAAAGAACAAAGCACGCGCCTATTGCTCGACGGTGAACACGCCGCCGGAGCGGGCGGGCATCGTGAATCTCAACCTGCCGTCGACTATCCTGATGTCGTCGATCTTATCCAGCCGATCGACAAGAATCGTGTTCAACCCGAACGGTTTGATCATCGAAACGTCGAACGAAACCTCAGCCGGCTTCGAATCGTTGTTGAAGACCACCAAAACCGCTTGTTTTTCCGTTAGGCGGGCATACGCCATCTGCTGCTCCTCATCCAGCAAATCGAGCGATTTGCCGCGACGCAAAGGTTCGAGTTCCTGACGCAGTTTGCCGAGTCGCGCGAGGTGGTTCCAAACGTCGTTCTGAGACTTCGTCCGCCCTGTCGCGTCAAAGGCATTGATTCCGTCGCCCGCGAAGCCGCCGGGAAAATCGCGCCGGTTGTCGGGGTCGCCGCCGCCGGGCATCGCGATCTCGTCGCCGTAGTAAAGCAACGGCGTGCCGCGTGTCGTCATAATGAAGGTCTGCGCCATTTTCAGCCCATCGGTCGTCGCCCCGCGCTCGTGCATAAAGCGTTCCATATCGTGGACGCCGAGGAATGTCGTCAGGACGTTTGGATTCGGATAAAGCCAATCGCGCGAAAGCATTTGCGAAACGCCCCTGATGGATTCGCCACGCGCGAAGGCGCCCCGGATCTGGTAAAAGAGCGCGAAATCATATAACGAGTCGATCTGCGGATCGATCCCGTCGTGCCCTTTCCGGCCCGTCTGGAAATACGCGACGAGCGCCGGATCGCCGTCGAAAAGCTCGCCCAGAATGTTTACTTTCGGATACTCACGCTTGACCGCCGAGCCCCATTTTGCCCAAAACGAACGCGGCACGTGCGGCAGCGTGTCCATTCGAATGGCGTCGAACCCGCCCGTCTCAAGCCACCATAAACTGTTCTGAATCAGATACTTCTCTACTTCCGGATCGCCTTGGTTGAAATCCGGCAGGATATCAATGAACCAGCCGTCGATGTTGCGTTTTTGCGTCTGCAAGGTCGCCCGCGGATTCATCGCCGTCCATTTCTGCCAGTTGTTCGAAAGATGATTCTCGAGCGTTCCGTTCCACCAGGTCGGTGTCGGCGGATCGGCCGCCCAGCGATGATACGGTCCGGTGTGATTTGCAACTTGGTCCTGGATCACCTTGAATCCCATCGCCTGCGCCTTGGCGATGAATTCCTTGAGTTTCGCCATATCGCCGAGATGTTCGTCGACGGCGTACATATCGACGGCTCCGTAGCCGTGATAGCCGGTCGTAAACGGCATTCCCTCGTACATTTCCTTGAAGTCGGGCTTGTCGTTGTTGTCGTAAACGGGAGTAGTCCAGATCGCCGTTACCCCGAGTGATTTCAGATACGGCAATTTGTCGATCAGGCCCTCAAGATCACCGCCGTGATAATGCCGGCCGTAGCGCCGATCAAACAACCCCTTCGATTTCTCGGGATCGTTGTTCGACATATCGCCGTCGGCAAATCGATCCGGAATGACGAAATAGATCACGTCGTCCGGCGTGTAGCCGCGGTGCGTGATCGCGCTTCGTTTCTTGGCAGTGATCTCAAAGTCAAAGGCGGACGATTTTCCCGCCTTCGTCACGGAGAACTTGTATTTCCCCGTTTTCGCCGCCGGCCGGATCGCGATGTCGGCGAACAAGTAGTGACCGTTCGCCGAGGCCTTCAAGTTCGAGACCCGCAAGACGCTTCCCCGCGGCGCAGTGACCGTCGCGCCGTTCAAATCGGTGCCGGTCAGCAAAACGCGAACCGGATTGACCGTCGAACCCGCCCACCAACTCGGCGGCTCGACCTTTTCAACCGATTGCCCAAATGCGATGAGCGGCAAAAGAAACAATAGACCCGAAATGCATCCCAAAGTTTTTGTCATATTCGTCATTTAGTCATAAGTTGCAACGACTGATAATTACTCGCCCCGGCTGTCAGCTGACAACTCGAAGCTCATAGCTCATAGCTCATAGCTCATAGCTCGAATAATCCTTCATCCGTAGGATTTCTCTCCGCTACTTGCGCCCGTAAATCTCAGTCAATTCGCCCAATCGTTCGGCGATCTCGTCAGACAGATCGCCGTCACGGCACTGCCAAAACCAATTCCCGGACTCCGACGCCGGCAGATTCATCCGCGCCTCGGTACCCAAACCCAAAAGATCCTGCGCCGGCACGATCGCCGTGTTCGCGACGCTCGCGAGCACGGCGCGGATAAGATCCCAGTGAATCTCGGATCCGTCCGAATTCAAGTATTTCAGACAAAAATCGTGCTCGCGGCTGATCTCGTCTTCGTCGCGCGTCGAACCGGCGCCGGCCTGCGAATTGAACCAGCCGACGGTCGTGTCATTGTCGTGCGTGCCGGTGTAAACGACGCAGTTGTTGATGTAGTTGTGCGGCAGATCGAGATTCGCCGTGTCGCCTCCGAAGGCGAACTGCAAGATCCGCATACCCGGAAAACCGAAACCATCCCGTAATTCCTCGACGTCCGGCGTAATGACGCCGAGATCTTCGGCGAGGATCGGCAGTCTTCCCAGCTCGCGTCGCAGCGTCATAAACAGGTCTTTCCCGGGCACATTGACCCAGCGGCCATTTTCGGCAGTCTTGTCGCCGCCCGGCACTTCCCAACTCGCGGCGAATCCGCGGAAATGATCGATCCGCAGAATATCGACCATCTTGAGCGTGAATTTCACGCGCGAAACCCACCATTTGAAACCGTCGGCCTGCATCGCATCCCAGTTGTAGATCGGATTTCCCCAAAGCTGGCCGGTCTTCGAAAAGTAATCGGGCGGAACGCCCGCGACGGTCTTCGGCGAACCGTCGCGGTTCAGCTTGAACTCCTGCGGATTGCACCAAACGTCCGCCGAATCGAGGGAAATGAAGATCGGGACATCGCCGATGATCCGGATCCCTTTGCCGTTGGCGTAATTCTTGAGCCGCGACCATTGCTTGAAAAACAGGAATTGATAGAACTTCTGCGCCTGTATTTCATCGAGGAGTTCCTCTCGCGCGGCGAGAATCGCGGTCTCGTCGCGAAGTTTGAGCGGTTCGTCCCACTGCTGCCACGAATGTTGGTCCTGCGTCTTTTTGATGGCGCGGAACAGCGCGTAATCGTCGAGCCATTCGGCGACGACCTGCGTGAACGATTCGAACGAACCGCGAAGATTGACGCTCGTCGTCAACCGAAATCGCCGATACGCCTTTTCGAGCAGCGCGTTCTTCCATTCGATGACGCTGCCGAAATCAACGCGTCCTTCCGGAAAATCCGGCCGATCATCGATCTCTTCCTGCGTCAGCAATTCTTCGTCGACGAGCGTTTCGGGCGAGATCAGGTTCGTATTCCCGGCAAACGCCGAGAAACACTGATAGGGCGAGTCGCCAAAACCGGTCGGCCCGAGCGGCAAAACCTGCCAGTATGTTTGTTTTGCGGCGACGAGAAAATCGACAAATTCGTACGCCGTGCGGCCGAGATCGCCGATGCCGTACGGCGACGGCAAACTCGTCGGATGAAGCAGAATTCCTGCGGCTCTTGGAAAGGGCATGTTTTCGTTAGTAAGCAGTCTGAGTTAATGTTCACCAAAGCCGGCAAATGCTTTCCGGCCGATTTCACGATGATTTCAATGTCCGTAAGCTATCGCCGACTTTGGCGCCAGCACCATCTTCAACTTTCCGCCTTCGATCGTTACCGTTTCTCGATCCGAAATGAGCGGCTTCGGACGGACGGATCCGAACGGCAACTCGATCACCTTTGTTTTGTCGCTGTTGTTGAATGCCACGATCACCGCGGAAATCTCTATGACGTTCACAACCGAGCGATCGAACACGTAGGAGTCGGAATCATAAAAAAGATCCGTCGTCTTGCCAAATGAAAACGCGATGCTCTTCCTTCGCAAATCGATCCATTTCCGCGTCCATTCGAACATCTCGCGTTCATCGGCTGCGCGGCCCGATTCAGCGAACTTGTCGACCGTATCCCCGGGAAATCCCCCCGGAAAATCGCGCCGGTTATCGGGATCGTGACCGCCCTCCATCAGAATCTCCTCACCGGCGTACAATTGCGGTATGCCACGCGTCGCGAGAACGAAAGCCGTATGGAGTTTCGCGCCTTCCTTCGTCGCGCCCTGCAGACTCATAAACCGATCGGTATCGTGGTTGTTCGTCATCACCGTCAGATCGTTGACGTTCGGGTAAAGCGCGTCATATTTCAAAACGTCCCGCAACGCGCGCATCGGCTTTTTTCCGGTGAAAACTTCCTGCGACGTCCGCCAGAGTTTGAAATCGAAAACCGACGGCAGGTTTGTGTCGATTCCGTCCCATCCGGGCTTCCCGCCCTGAAAGAAAGCGGTGTGCGCGGAATCCTCTTCAAACACCTCGCCGACCATCCAGAATTTCGGGTACTGTTTCTTGATCGAGAGCGACCAATCGCGGATGAAATCACGCGGCATATACTGGATTGTATCCTGACGAATACCGTCGATGCCGGTTACACCGATCCACCATAATGCATTTTGAATGAGATATTTGCGAACTTCCGGATCATTTTGGTTGAGATCCGGCAAAGTGAAATCAAACCATCCGCTCAGCGTGTTGGCCCGTTCGTTTCGCGAAGCGTTCGGCGACAGCAGCGACGAGTTGTTGAAACGGTTCTGTTCGAACGGCGGCGTCCAGGTCGAAGTGGGCGGGTTCTTTGTCCACGGATGCCGGAATCCGAAGTGATTCGCTACCTGATCCTGAATAACCTTGATGCCGTTGGCTTTTGCCGCCGCGATCATCGTTCGAAGATCGTCCATAGTCCCGAAATGGTCTTCAACGCCGTAGTAATCGACCGCGCCGTAGCCGTGATAGCTCGCCATCGGACACCAGGGCTTGTCGCAGGTCGTGATCTCGTTCGAATTGTCGTACCACGGCGTGAGCCAGATCGCGGTCACGCCAAGGTCCTTGAGATACGGGATCTTCTCTTTTATTCCCTTGAAATCACCGCCATGCCACATCCGTGGGTTCGTCCGGTCGACGTTCTTGTTGTTCGCCGGATCGCCGTCTGCGAAGCGGTCGGTCATGATCAGGTAGATGACGTCCTTGCCGCCGATCCCCTTGAAGTTCAAGTCCGGATTGAGCGGCGGAAGGATTTCGAAAGGCACGGCCGATTTACCTTTTGGCGTCACGACTTCAAATTCGTACTTCCCGATCTTCGCCGTTTTCGGAATCGTGACGTCAAAAAAGAGATAATCGCCGCGATCGTTGACGCGAAGGTTCGACGCTTTGAGCATCGGATTCCTGGAAACGATGCGCGCGCCGGCGAAATTCTCGCCGCGCACCATTAGCCTGACCGGATTTATCGAATGGCCGGCCCACCACGACGGCGGTTCAACCTTCGTCACCGTCTGCGCCAACGCCATTGCGGCAAACAGGCAAAATGCCAGCGGCAGAAGACAGATGAATCGGATGGTTTCGTTGAAATTATCTCGTCTGAAAATCATCATTCCAAGCCTGTGACCATTCTCAAAACTCGACGTTGCCGTCGATCATCGCCTTCGTGACATCAAAGATCGTGCTCCTCGGAACCTGAAAATTCGGCAGTCCCTTGGTTTCAAATATCAGCGTCACGGTCTTGCTTTCGCCGGTCAGAAGTTTCGCGCCATTTTCGTCCAACCGCGGAAAGAACAGCGTCGCTTCGCCGTCGTTCGACATCGCCGCCTGAAAATGCACGAGTTTCCGCTTTTCGCCTTTGTCGTTAACCAAATAGACAGTGTCCTTCAGTTGTTCGAACTTAAGATTGACGAGGCCGAAAACCGCGCTTTTCAGCTGCCGGTCAGCGACCGGAGGCGAGATCGTGACGACGTAATTTTCCTGGCACGCAGGACATTCGAGCGTGCCCTTCATCTTCTCGTCGAATTCGATCTTCTTTGCCGGCTCGAACTTGTCGTAACCGCTTTCGATCTGCTTAAGACGAACCAGCGCCTGCCGGATCAGGATCGACGAACGAAGCCTGACCGTAACGTACGCCGCGTCGCGGATCTGCGCGTTTCCGGTGTCGCCGGCGACCTGCGACCAGGGCGAATCCGAGATCAGCCGGACGATCTCTTCCTTGGTCCAGCGTTTGTAGGATTTTTGCATCCAAAAATCCTGCGCCGACGCGACCTGCGAAAAAAACAGAAGGACAATGCCGAAAAATAAAAACCGTTTCATTTTCACCTCTCAGAACTCGATATGGTCGCCGACGATCATCGGCGGGATCTCGACCTTGAAATTCGTAACCGCATTGACATCATTGTTGGTCACGTTGAAGATCAAATACTTGCTGTCCATCGTGAACAGCGGAGCGCCTTTCGCGTCAAGCCTGGGGAAGAAGAAAACAGCCTCGTCGCCGGCTCTTTTCGGAGCGACGAAATTCACCAGTTCGCGCTTCTCACCCTTGTCGTTGACGAGATAAATGTATCGTTTCAAATCGTCTATCCTTGCATTTGAAAATGCCGAGTAAACCGCGTCAAAGTTCTTGTTCTCGCTCGAACTGCTGGTCAGCGTGAGCACGTAGTTATTGACGCAGGCCGGACAGTCGTAAAGCCCGATCTGACGTTTGTTGAAAAGCTCAAGCTCCTCTTTGGTCATCTTTTCGACGTCGGTTTCGAGCTGATTCTTACGGACCATTGCCAATCTGATCGCGAGCGACGACCGCATCCGAAGCGTAAAGACGAAACTGACGGTCGGCTGGATCGCGCCTTGATTGACGGTGTTCACGGTTCCGCGCGTCGTGCCGCCGCCGGAGTTGCCCGTGGCGAGCGTCGCCGGCGTGAAAGAACCTGCCGCGACGACCTGCGTCGGCTCGTATTGCAGCCTGACCTCCTGGCTCTTGGCAAACTCCGAGTTGTTGAGTATCTTCTCAACGTCTGACTTGTCCCATTGATCCCAGGCCTTCAGTTTCCAGTCAGTTTGCCCGTAAAGATTTCCAACGGACAAAACGGCAACGATCGTCAACAGCAAAATTCGGCGAATTGACATAGTTCCTCCTATTGCGGCGCGGATAGCTTTTGCGTTCGCAACTTCTCATCAAAGATCCGTTCCTGTTGCGCCTGTTTTTCAAGCGCGTCGAGCCGTTTGAACTCGGCGAGCGCGACGTTCGCCTTGTCGGTCTGCTTGAGGCGCGAATAAGCCAGAAACAACTGGTAGAAGGCCTGCGGATTGACGCGGTTGATCGTCACCAGTTTTTCAAGCCGCACGACGGCTTCGGCGTAATTCTTCTGCTTGATGGCGAGCCGCGCAAAGTCGTAGAGTGACGAGGCGTCGGCCGGATCGAGCGTGATCGCTTTTTTGAGCGCCGTTTCGGCGTCGTCAAACCGACCCTGTTCGAGAGCGACGTATCCAAGCGCCGCGAGCGCTTCGACACTCTCGGCGTTTTTGCCGACGAACTTTTCCAACAATTGCCGCGCGATGTCGAAATTCCCCGCCGAACTGTGAACGAAGCCGCGCAAATAGTCGATCTTTGGAAAGTTAGGATCGAGTTTGGCGACTAGATCGTAATCGGCTGCGGCACCGATCCACTCGCCCTTTCTGAAGTTAGCGTTGGCGCGTCCGACGACCGACGTTATGTCATTCGGATTGAGTTTCATCGCCTCCGTGTAGTTCTTGATCGCCCCTTCCCAAAAACCCGTTCTCAGAAACTCGCGTCCAAGCAAGGAATAGTAATAGGCGTTTTCGGATCGAGATCTATGCAGTGGCGAAATTCTTCGGCAGCGTTTGAATGATCGTTTCGTTCGCTGGCGATAACGCCGAGCCGGAAGTGAACTTCGACCGCCTCGGGCTTAAGGTCGGCGGCCTGCGCGAGCAACTCGACAGCTTCGTCCTGCCGCTTGAGATTGTCGAGGACAAGTCCGAGATTGTAGAGGATCTCGAACGTGTTCGGCTGAATTTCGTTCGCGCGTCTAAAGATACGCAAAGCCCGTTCATACTGTTGTCCCTGAGCGAGCACGACGCCGAGTGAGAAAAGTCCGCGAAGTTCGGTCGAAAACCGAGTTTCGAGCGAATCGGCGAGCGCATTCGCTTCGTCGGTGCGATTCGCGCGGTACGCGACGTTGAGAAACGCCATTGAAAGCTGAAGATCCGCCGGGTTGGCCTTCAACAGCAATGCGAAGTATTCGGCCGATTTGTCGAATTTCGATGTTTCGGCATAGATCGCGGCAGCGTTGTAGCGTGCCTGCAAATGAGTCGGTTCGATTTTCAGAACGGCCTCGAACTGCGCGAGAGCCTCCGCCAATTTGCCTTGATTGGCGAGCAAACGCCCGAGATTGTTCTTCGGACTGATGAACGTGGGCGCGAGTTTGATCGCGGTCGAGAACGCCGTCAGAGCATCAGCCGATTTTCCCTGTTCGTCGAGAACGATCCCGAGGACATTGAATGCTACCGCCGAACGCGGCGAGAGTTTCACCGCGTTTCGGGCTTCGGCTTCGGCGCCGGCGAAATCCCGTTGTTCGAGCAGACGGATCGCATTGTCGATCGCCTGTTTTGTCGCCGGCGGCGTGTCGTCGACCTGCGCCGGCGGTTTCCTCACGGGCGCGGTCCGCTGCGCCGAAGCGACGCCGGAAAGAACCGTGGCACAAACGGAAAAGAAGATCAAAACAGAGATAAGGCTAGCGATCCTCACTGGTTTTCCCTTCCCTCCCGAAATTCCTTATTCAGTTTTTCAACCAATTCGAATTCGCGTCTCGCTTCATCGTTTCGCCCCAGCCGCCGGAGCGCGATCGCCCACTGGTAGCGCGCGTCGGTGCGTTTCGGCTGAAGTTCGACTGCCCGTTTGAGCGACTCTTCTGCTTGCGGAAACATTTCCTTTAGGATGAAAGCGCGGCCGATCGTCAGATTCGCCTCGAAGCTGTTCGGTTCCGTCTTGAGCGCATTCGAGAGCGCGGCGACGGCTTCGTCGAGCTTGCCCTGTTTGACGTAGAGGGCGCCAAGCCCGACCTGACCGAAGAACGACGCCGGCTCAAGCTTGACGATCTCCTGATACTCGGCAAGAGCCTTTTCGCTTTCGCCTAGCGATTCGAAAACGGTTCCCAGAAAGAATCTCGCTTCGGTGTTTGCCGGGTTGATCTTCGCCGCGGTTTCAAGGTGTTTGAAGGCTGAATTGAAACGACCTTCGGTGTACTCAAGCCGCCCGAGATAGAAATTCGCGTCGAAACTGTTCGGCTTGAGAGCGATCGCCTGGGTCAGGGATTCAATGGCTTCCTGAATCCCGTCCGGTTTTGAAGACAGAATGATGCCGAGAAGTGTCCGGGCGTCGGCAAAACCCGCATTCAAACGCAATGCGCGGCGAACCTCCGATTCGGCGTCGCTCGTCCGTTTGAGATTATAAAGTGCGAGAGCTCCGAGATACGCAGCTTCGGCGGAATTCGATTGACGCTTCGCAAGTTCGGCGAAGGTCGCCGCCGCGTCTTCCCAGCGACCGAGTTTGAGATACAAGAGCCCGAGATCCTGCCACGCGCCGTACAGTTCGGGATCCTTATCGAGCGCCGACCGAAACCTCTCGACCGCCGTCTTCATATCGCCGCGATCAGCGCTCAGAAGCGCGTCGACGTAAATCACCCGAGGTTCGGATGGCTTTGCGTCTTGAAGCAGCGCGAGCTGATTGCCGGCCGAGGCCAAATCGCCGATCTCGCGATAGGCCGCGATCAGTTCGAAACGAACTTCATAGAGCCTTGGGTCGAGTTCGAGGGCGCGCTTGAACTTCTGGATCGCTTCCGGCAGTACCTGGCGATCGCCCGTGCGAAGCAGAAATCGTCCGAGCTGATAATTTGCGGTGTAGTTCTTTTCGTCGAGCCGAAGCGCCTCGCGTTCGGCGGCAATCGCATCTTCGCCGCGGCCAACCTTCCAGAGCACGTATCCCAGATTGGCACGATACTCCGCGTTTTTCGGATCGAGTTCAACGGCGCGCTTGAGATCATCAAGCGCGCCAGAGAAATTTTGAAGCCGCATTCTCGCGACCGCCCGGTCGTTTACCGTTTCCGCAGATGCCGGGTTCTGCTTCAACTTTTCGGTAGCTTCGGCTTCGGTCTTCAGCGCACGGGATTCGGGAGAGCGAAAACGATCGACGTGGGTTCGTCTGACGGCAACGGGCGTCGCTTCCGGCGTCTGCGCGACGGCGCCGAAAACCGCCGTGAGCAACGCTGACAGGACATAGACGAACTTCCTCATTTGAATACTTTGCACCGAACCCCGCAATCGATATAAACAAAAAGGCTTCAGGTAAATTGCACCCAAAGCCTTTCTTTCAATGAGCGAAACCTCTCTTTAGAAAAGAAGCTTCAAACGGTATTGGATCACACGACCCGAGTAAGCGTTGTACTTGATCTCACCGAAGTCTCCATTCGGGCTCGAAGCGTTACCGATGTTGTTGTTCGGAACCGTGAAATTGGTCCGATTGAACACATTGTAAAACTCGATTCCAAGCTGGAGTCTGAATTTCTCGGTCAATTGGGTATTCTTGAACATCGACATATCGGCGAACCACTGTGACGGGCCGCGGAACGTGTTGCGTCCGAGATTACCAAATCGGATCGTGTTTCCGGCGCCGTTCACCAAGGTCGTAATGCCCGTGGTGGTGCTGAACGCTGCCGGATTCAGGTACTTGCCGTTCGGAACGTTCTTGAACGGATCACCGATCAGCGACGGACGGCCGAGACCGTTGTTGTCGCTGACAACGCTGAACGGAAGGCCGGTACGTCCCGTGACGATCCAGTTCATCTGCCATCCGCCGAAGATCGCGTTCACCGCGCCGCCCTGATTCAGATAGGTCTTGCCCTTTCCGAACGGGAGATCGATGAGAACGCTGCCGTTGATCAGCTGACGCGTATCGAGCGAAGAGTTGCCCCAATCGGCGTTCAGATCGAACGGATTGAGAGGTCCTTGACGGCTCGTGCGCTGGTCTCCAAGACCGTTGAAAACACCGGTCGAGTTGTCCTTCGTATTGCTGTACGTGTAGTTGATCTGTCCCTGGAAGTTGTTCGAGAGACGCTTCTGAACCTGAACCTGAATACCGTCATACTGCGATCTCGCGCCGTTGGTATAAAGGATCGCTTCGCCGAGCGTTTGGCCGGCGGCGTTTCGCGCCGCGCCCGTTCCGCCTGAACCAATATTCGATGAATAAAGGAGATTGTTCGCACGATTGCCGACGTAGGCAACGCTGAGCGAATAATCCTTCATAAACTGATATTGGAATTCAGCCTGGAACTGGTTGACCATTCCGTTGCGCTGATCGAGGTCGAGCGCATAGACCGAAAGTCCGGACGGAATGTTGTTCGGGTCCGCTGCGGTCGGTACCGGCGGCGGTCCGAGCGTGATTCCGTAAGCGGGACCGGCAATGCGGCCCGATCCCCAATCGATCTGATCAAAAAGGGTCTTGCTCGAGTTCGGAGCGTTTCTGACTCCCGGCGGATAATCGGTTCCGTCGAGCGTGTACATCAGTCCGTAGCCGCCGCGGATCACCATCGTCTTTTCATCGTTCAAGGCGAGAGCAAAACCGACACGCGGTCCGAAGTTGTTCAAATCGGTCTTGACGATTCCGTCGCCGCCGCCGCTGGCGGTCAGGATCTTGCGCTGCGAAACGTCATAAAGACTGTAGCGTCCGTCCTTTTCCGACCACGGCGTGAACACGTCATAGCGAAGTCCGAGGTTGAAGTTCAAACGATCGTTGACTTTCCAGTCGTCCTGAATGAAGAAGCCCCATTCCTGCGAACGCAGATTGAACGGGCCGCCGTTGATCGAGCCCTTTCCGGCCTGAAGAGCCGGCAGGCCAAGAAGAATGTTGGCCGTCGCGTTTCCGGTGCCGCCGTACGGAATTCCGTCCGGACGCACGAAGCAGTCCGTAGTCGTTCCGGAGCCCGCCGGACAGGCCGCGTTCGGGCCGGTCGCCGGACCGTTGTCGCCATACTGGAACTGCCCTTTGAGCGCGCCCGAGCGTCCGCCGTCGATCGTGTTCAGGAAGCGCATGCGAAGTTCGCCGCCGCCCTTGATCGTGTGATTGCCCTTGATGAAGGTCAACGTATCGGCAAAGTACGGGTTTTTGCTCTTGACCTGGAAGAGTCCACCGTCGCCGGTGAATTCCTGGAAACCGGTGCCGAAAGCGCCCATCAACAGGCCGCCCGAAGCTTCGAGCGAACCGTCGTTGGCGTTCGGAATTCCGATGTCGCGCGAGAACGTGGGGCTCACGCCGCACGCGCCGCCGACTCCGCAGTTGAAGATCGAAATCTGGATCTCCGACATACCGAAGCGGAATTCGTTAAGAAGATTCGGTTTGAACGTGTGAATATCGCTGACCGTGATCAAACGCGTATTGCCGCGCTCTTCACCCGCGCCGAAACCGGCCGTCGGGATGTTGCCCGGAAGAATGTTTGCGCGGAGAGTGGTCAGACGCTGATCGTTGAAACTGCCGGTGATCGAATTCTTATCGTTGAAGCGATGGTCAATTCTGATGCGGTAGTTGTTGATCTCTTCGGTGTTCGAGCGCTGCGTGAAATAGTTCGCGCCGTTGCAGTTGCAGAATTTGCCGGGGCTGAAAACGTTCAGATTCGGCAGCGGAAACGCCTGAAGATACTTTTGACCGACGGTGCTGATACGCGCCGAAGGAATCTGGTTGTTGATGAACGCGAGACCGGTGCGCGGATCGCGGATCGTCGGATACTGCGAAAAATCGCCGTTGCGAGCGCCTGCGGTCGGAACCGCGGTATCGGTCGGGAACGGAAGATTGTTGCGCTGTCCGAGATAGTCGAAAAAGAAGAAGGTGCGATCCTTGATGATCGGTCCGCCGAAGGTGCCACCGAATTCGTGAATCTGCTGCGTCGCCTTTTGAAGCGCGTCAACCGCCAAAGGATTCGGATTGTTCGTCGCCAGGATCTCGGCCAGCTTGGTCTTCAAAACAGGGCTGTACGAGTTGAGCGCCGAATTCTGGCCGTAGTAGTAAAGCGACCCGCTGAAAGCGTTGCCGCCCGACTTGGTCGTCACCGTCACGATCGCGCCCGAACCGCGGCCGATCTCGGCCTGCGGAACGCTCGTCGAGACCTTGAACTCGGCGATCGAGTCGGGATTCGTGAAAACGCCGATCGTGCCGAACTGGGGTTCGTTGTTGTCGACGCCGTCGAGCGAAAAGTTGTTGTTTGTGGCACGCTGACCGTTGGCGGAAATGTTCGCGCCGCCCGAACGGCTGAAGCGTGACGATTCGGTGCTTCCGTTCTCGTTGCTTCCGCCCGGGCCGCCGTTGCCGGCTCGCGTGTCGCCGTTGTTGAACGAACGCGCTTCCGGACCACCGCCGACACCGACGTTGCTCGACCGGACCACGCCCGGCGTCAAAGTCGCCAACTGCGTGAAGTTACGTCCCGAAATCGGAAGTTCCGTAATTTCACGTCCCGAAATAACGCTGCCGCGCTCACTCGTTTCCGTTTGAACCAATGGAGCTTCCGACGTAACAATGACTTCATTCGTGATCTCTCCGACTTGAAGCTGAACGTCGACTCTGGTTTCAGTACTGGTTTGCAAAGTGATGCTGTCGCGTTTTACGGTTGAAAAGCCTTGTTTCGAAACCGTAACGCTGTAGCTGCCGATCTCAAGGAGAGGAACCTCGTAGTATCCTTCCGTGCCGGTCGTGACTTCGCGGGCGACGCCGGTCGCGGTGTTCTTCACCGTAACCTTCGCACCGCCAACGACCGCGCCCTGAGAGTCGGTAACCGTACCGGAAATCGTCGCCTTATTGGTCTGCGCCATTGCCAAAACGGCAACAGACAGGACCACGAGCAAAGACCCGGCCAGCGTTCTTAATAATTTTGCGATGTTTGCAGAATCAGTCATATTTGGTAAGACCTCGTTTGGGCTCGACTTTCGTTTCGCCCGCTCCTCTCTTTTTTTTTGGATTTCGCGTAATTAACTAAGAACCAAACTTCGTTCTTTCCAGGCCAATATGGCCAAATCCAACCTGAAACTATAAAACGACACTATGTGATTCCCGAGAATCGCACGCTCTTCCTCCGTAATTTCGGTTGGTGGTTTATCTGACTTCCGGCCAATGGCGGTTCACTCACGTTACCGCACGCTTCCCGAATGGCCTATTTCCCCTCTCTTCCCTCAAAGAACTCGAAGGAATTCCCAAGCTGCTTTTCCAATGTTCCACACTGAAAATTTCAGTTTGTTGAGAGAGCAAACAAAGTTGTAACCTAAACTTAAATTTGTGTCAAGAATAATTCTACAATTATGACAAATTTATCGAATTTAACTTGCCGATGCGAACTTTCGGGCAAGCACCAAGCTCAGCGCGCCAATCAGCGTCGGCAGATCGCCGAGGGTCGACGCCGAGATCGTTGTTTTCGGTAAACCGCGGCGAACGCTGCGGTCCGCGATATCATTGAGTTCAGATTCGATCAAATGCCAAGCCTTGGTAACTTTGCCCGCGACCACGATCGCCTGCGGACTAAGCCCGACGATGAGGTTCGAAATGCCGATTCCGAGAAATCCGGCCGTTTCTCGAAACGCCCTAACCGCGTGCGCGTCATCGTTCCCGGCTAATCTGACAATACCGTCAAAATCAAGATCAACCGACTCGCCGTTTCCGTTGTAGCTCAAATAGCGACCGAGGACAGCCCGCTCCGAAGCGTGCGCCTCCCAACAATCCCGGCTCCCGCAGGAGCACGGAACCGGAGCATTCTTGCCGACGATCATATGCCCGAATTCGCCGGCCGCGCCCTTTTCACCGCGGTAGATCTGCCCGTCGAAGATAATTCCCGTCCCGACGCCATCGGCGACCAGGATCGTGATGAAATTCGATGTTCGGCGGATCTTCTCTTCGCCGAACCACAATTCGGCCAAGGCAATCGCGTTGGCATCGTTTTCAACTGTCACCGAGAGGCCGGTTTCGTGTGTGATCGCATCGGCGATATTCCAGTCGCTCCAACCGAAAAACGGGATGTAAACAACGTTTCCCGAAGTTTGATCGGCAATTCCGGGGACGCTGATGCCGACCTCAAGTTCGGCGTTCTTGTATTTTAGCGCGAACGCGGCGACTCGCTCGATGATGGCGCGCGTCATCTGCTCCATATCGGGCAATGACGGAAACTGTTCCATTTCAAGCACGTTGCCGGCAAGGTCGGCGATCGCGACGGTCGTGATCCGCGGCGCCACATCGACCCCGATCGCGACCGGAGTTTGCGTTAAAAGCCTGAGCAATGTGGGTTTGCGGCCGCCCGTCGAATCACCGGTCCCGATCTCCTCGATCAATCCGGCCTTCTGCAGATCCTCAACGATCGCAGAGATGGTCGAACGCTGGAGCGCGGTTTCGCGCGCGATCTCGGCCCTCGAGATCGGCGCCCGATCACGGACGTAATTCAGGACAATCTGCTTGTTGATGTCGCGGATCGTGTTTGGCCGGGCGATCTGCGTTTTGGCCTGTTGAAGGTAGATTCTTTTCATCTTTTCGCGGCGCTTGCTTGAACACAACCAGCGCAAACGATGTTCATTGATATACCTTTTCGCCGGATTTTTCAATTCGGCCCGACATCAATGACATAACGATAGAACTAATTACCGTTCATTTTTGTTTCACGGTGAGGCGTGTGTTGAGCTTCGGAACTTCAACCTTCTCGACCTGCCCGTTGGGCCAGAAGATCTCCAGCAAATCGATCTTTTCGGCAATCCCGAGCCCGCAATGGACGAGTTGTTCGTTCTGCGACGCGTAGCCGGCGCCGCTTACAACGTCAAAACGCTGGCGGACTTTCCCGACCGTCGCGAAGACCGTTGCGCCGATCCCGTCGCGGGGCGTCTTTTTCGCCGGGTCTCCGACAAGTTTGACCGCAAGCCAATTGTTTTGCTGCGGACTCACGTTCCGGAGCAGCAACGGCGTCCCGTCCATACTGCTGACGACGACATCCATCTTGCCGTCAACGTCGAAGTCGGCGACCGCCATCCCGCGTCCGCAAACCGACTCCGCAAGTCCGCTTTTCGGCGCCGCGGCGACGCGTTCGAATCGAATCTGACGAGATTTCGCGTCGGGCATCTTGTTTTGAAACAGTAGAACCTGTTGCGCCCAGCTTGTGCCCCACTGGAACTTGTCGACGACCGGATAAACGTGACCGTTTGCAACGATCACGTCCTTCCATCCGTCGTTGTCATAATCGATGAACGACGTTCCCCAACCGAGAAACGGAATCGTCGTTTCGCCGAGTCCGGCCTGAAACGTGATGTCGGTGAAATTCGTTTCGCCATCATTACGATAGAGCGTGTTCGAATCATCGGAAAAATTGGTGATGTGGAAATCCACGCGGCCGTCGTTGTCATAGTCGCCGACGCCGAGCCCCATTCCGGCTTGTTCACGACCGTTTTCGTTGAGCGCGATGCCGGACGGGTAACCCGTTTCTTCGAACGTGCCGTCTCCGTTATTGATGTAAAGCTGCTTTGCGGTAGAGTCGTTGACGACCAGCAGATCGAGATCACGGTCGTCGTCGACATCGACGAAGGCAGACGAAAAGCCGTAGTAGTTTCCGTCGTCCTTGACGCCCACCTTGTCGCCGACCTCTTCAAATGTGCCGTCCGCCTTCTGCCGGAATAGCTTGTCCTTCGCGCCTTTCAAGCCGCGCGGCCCGCACATCACCGGCTGGCCGCGAAACTGGCAGAAATTGCGCCCGCCGCTGCCTTCCTTGCCGACATCGAGCGGCGACGGCGGCATTTTTTTCAAATCGAAATCGATGTACGCGGGAATGAAAATATCGAGCCTTCCATCCTGATCGTAATCCCCGAAACTCGCGCCGGTATGCCAACCCTTGACCGCCAGTCCGACCTTTTCGGCGACATCGGTAAAGGTTCCGTCACCGTTGTTCTGATAGAGCCGTGAAGTGCCGTAGTTGCCGACGAAAAGATCAGCGAAGCCGTCATTGTTGAAATCGCCGGCGGCGACGCCCATCCCCCAGCGCTCGTTGGCGACGCCCGCCCGCGCGGTGACATCTTCAAACTTCCAGTCGCCCAGATTGCGGTATAACGCGGACTTGGGCGCGGCTTCCTTGCCGAGTTCAGCGTTGATCGTCGAACCGTTAAGAAGAAAGATATCGGGCTTGCCGTCGTTGTCAAAGTCCAGGACCGCGACCGTGCACGCGGTCGCTTCGAGGATATACTCCTTGTCCTTCCCTCCGGAAACGCATCGAAAATCCTTGAGCGGCGTGCCGGCCGTGACGTTCTCGAAAACACGCGCGGCCTTGTCATCGACGATACCGGTCGTCCGGCGCGACGTATAGACTTTCGCCTCGCCCGTCGACACGCCGCCTTGCGGGTCGTCCTGCGCAAACACGGCGGTCACAAAAAGCAACGCGAGGCAGATTACAAAAAGGACTGTCTTCATGATCATTTTTCCTTCACAAGATGATACTTGTCGATTTCCGGTGCTTCCAGAAGTTGGATCTTCCCGCTCGGCCAACGTATCTCAACGGACTTCACGCTTGTCCCGGAACCAATTCCGAAATGAATCCGGTGATCGTGGGCCGAAAGATAGCTGCCCGAGTTCGAAGCATCGACGATCTGGCGCCGACCACCGCTTTCGCTGAGAGTCACCCGGGCGCCGTCGCCATTCGGCGCGCTCTTGTCACCCCGCAGATCGAAACCGATCCAGTGATTTTTCGTGCCGTTGTTGCGGAGCACCAGCGGTTGTCCGTCGGTCTGCGTCAGAACGATATCGATGTCGCCGTCATTATCGAGATCGCCGACTGCCAGGCCGCGCGCCGAAAAATCTCTTTGAAAGGCTTCGCCGGCGGCGAATGATACGTTCTGAAAGCCTTTTTCGGTGTTTCTCATCAGGAGCGGCGTTTGTTTGTACTTGATGAACGTCGTCGTTTTCTCGATCGTGTCGAGGACGTGGCTCTGCGCGACGAATAAGTCGCGCCGTCCGTCGTTGTCGGCATCCATCCATTTGATTCCCCAACCCGCGCCAAGGATCGAGATCTGCGCCACGCCGCTGGTTTGCGTGACGTAATCAAAGGCCATTTCGCCGACGTTGCGGTAGAGCGGATAGGTCTCGTTCGAAAGCGCGGTGATGATCACATCCTGCCGCCCGTCAAGGTCGTAGTCGGCGATATCGATGCCCATTCCCGCGAATCTGCGGCCTCGTTCGTCGTAGGCCACGCCGGCCGGCAATGCGACATTCTCAAAAGTTCCGTCGCCGTTGTTACGAAACAGCTGTTGTTCGTAGTTGTCATTCGCGACAAAAACATCGGTCAGGCCATCGTCGTCAAAATCTCCGAACGCGACGCCCAGCGCTTTGCCCTTCGAATCGGCGACCTTCGATCGTTCGCTGACGTTCTCAAATGTGCCGTCGGGTTTTTGCCGAAGCAGAACGTTGGTCGATGGGCGGAAGTTATCCGGATGACAATACGCCCGGTAGCCGGGACGCATATCCCCGCAGAAGATCTTGCCGAGTTCGAAATTCCATTGGACGTAACGCGCGATGAAAAGATCGAGCCGGCCGTCGCGGTCGAAGTCGAAGAATCCCGCCGAGGTCGGCCAACCGTCGATCGCGATCCCGGCCTTTTGGGTCGTATCCTCGAAAGTCCCGTTTCCTTTGTTGCGATAGAGCGTCGCCCCGCCAAAGCGCGTGACGAACAGATCCTGAAAGCCGTCACGATCGTAGTCGCCGACCGCGGCGCCGAACGAATATCCTTCGCCCCTCAGTCCGCTGCGTTCGGTGACATCTTCGAATGTGCCGTCTGATAGTTGCCGGTAGAGACGGTTCCAATACTTCGGATCGATTTTTTCGGGATTCTTGCCGGACGGCATTTTTTCCTCGATCAAGGCTCCGTTTGTCAGAAACACATCGAGCAGGCCGTTATTGTCGAAGTCGATCAACGCGACGCCGGCACTCATTGTTTCGGGGAGATACTTGAGAGTTGTGGGCGAGGCGACGTGGCGAAAATCGATCTTCGTTGCGGCGGTGATGTCGCTGAAGGTCACCGGCGAAGGGAATTGCGGTGCGGCGGTCGCAGGGCGCTTGACTTCGGACAGATCGTACGATTTCCCCGTGGTTTCGGGAGTCGGTGTCGCCGTTTGGGCAAAAAGTATCGATCCGCAGAAAAGCGGAAACAACAAAAACAATAAACAAAGGTGGCGTTTCGTATTCAATTCAGGCAAACAAAAAAGAGCAAAACCGCTGCTCTTGGTAGTTTTGGTCGTTGTTCCGGCCGAGATCTCAGACTAAAGCGAGCGAACGAACGCGGCGATTTCCTTGATCTCTTCGGCAGTCAGTTTGTCGCTGAACGAAGGCATACGACGCCCGCCGTTGGTTACTTTGAAAACGATCCGTTCGTCGGAATCCTTCCATTTTTGCTTCCGCTCCGGGTCGGTCAGATCCGGACCCTCTCCGCCCTTCGCGTCGACTCCGTGACACCTCGCGCAGTTGTTCCTGAACAATTCCGCCCCGGTCTCTGAAAGTCCGGCCGAAGCATCAGGCGCGGTCAGATCCGCCGCCAGAATCAGCGATCCAACAAAGAGCAAAAGTCCGGCCGATATGGTCTTCATAAATTAAAGCTTGCGAATGTATCCGACGAGCGATGCAATCTGTTTTTTCGTCAGTTTCTTTCCAAAGCCCGGCATCGAGCGGCCGCCTTTCGAAATGATCGCCGTCAAGCGACTGCTGCTTTTGCGGCGCAACCGGCCGCCGGCAATGTTCGGCACGTCGTACAACCGACCGCTTTCCGTGTCGGCCCCACCGTCGGCACCGTGGCAACGCGCGCAATTGCTGACGAATAAACTGCGTGACGCCGCCGAGGAAGCCGCCGTCGCTTCGACGTTTGCCGGCGATGCAAACCAAACCGAAATGACAAGAACAATAATGACCGCACAACTGGCGATCTTGATCGCGATACGCATAGGTTAAAAACTCTTCCGTGCAAAAATCACTTCAACATTGCCAGATAATCCAACTTTTGCCAAGCGATCTGAAACGGCTGCAACTCGTGCGAGTGGAACGGCAATGACTCGTTTCCTATGTGCCAGTTTGTCTGCAAAAAGTTGCTTGCTAATGATGTGACCTGCTGATCTTCTTTCAAATCCTGAAATATCCTGGCTTCGTGCCTGGCCTCGTCCCGCATTCCGAGCTTCTGAAAAATGATCATCATATTATAATGAGCGCCGACATCCTCCGGATCGATCGCAAGGATCCGCTCATAGTACCCGCGCGCCACGCCCAACTGATCTTTGCGCAATTCGGGCGCCACCGTATCTGCCTTGATCTTCGCAAGTTCGCCGAGTTGCTGGAGGGTCAGGCGGTCTCGCGGAAACTTCTCGAGAACGCTGATAAATCTCGCTTCGGCATCTTCGAGCCGGCTCTGAACGCGATCGATGCGGCCGGCCTGAAAGACGGCGCGAAGATTGTTGGCGTCGAGCGCGATCGCCTTATCGATAAGTTTTTCCGCCTCTTTCCATCCGCCCATTTCCATCAGCGCCAACGCCTTGTTGGTAAACGCAAAAGCCTGATAATCCTTGAAATTCGAATCGATGACCTCGTCAAACGCGTCGGCGGCCTGCGGGAATTGCCGTTGATCGAGCAGCGAGATCCCATAGTTGTTCCAGCGCCGCCAGTCGGGCATCGATTTCGGATCCGGAGTTTGTGCCTTGTTTTCTTCGCCAATCTGGATCACGCGTTCCGATTTTGCCATCATCACGATCGGATAATCGACCGATCGACCAAGAACGTAGTCGCTGAATACTCTCGTAAACCTTCGGTACTGAAGCTTTGCGGTCAGCTTGATCGCTCCCGTGATGCCCGTCGGCACGGTGAATTTGTAGCGGGCCAGATCCGAACGCCCCGACGGAATGGCCAGATTATGGGCCACGACCTTTGTCCGCCAGATATGGTGAAGATCATTGAGGGAACCGTCGGGAAACACGAGATACGTTTTATATGCGTGCGATTTTTCATCGAGTTCGCCGGTCGGTTTCAAAAATCCGGACTTATACAAGATGTTGTCGCCAAGGTCCGTCACCGTGAATTCAACGTAAGCCTCGTAGAAGTCCCGAAGTTCGGGCGGAAAACTATGGCCGATGTTCTTGTTGGTAACGACGACATCGGCGGTTAATGTATCGCCGGCGCCGATCTTGAAGTTACGGCGATCGACCGGCGCTATCAGTCGGTCGCGGCTCTTTCCTTCCGCCCGATGGTGAAGCGCGAAGATATCGACACCCATCTTGTCATCCTGAAGGAAATTGACGACCTCCTCAAGCTGTTCCTTGTAGCCATAGAACGTCGGGATGGCGGTATTCGCCGAGGCAAAGCGGTGCGACGAGATCGTTCCGTCCTTTGCCGAGACGTCGAAGTTCTTGGTCGGGACGTCCTTCATATGGCACGTGTTGCACGTCTCTTTGTTGCGGACGTAAAACGGGTGCGGCGATTCCTTTGAGAACGAAGACATTTGCAGTTCGTCGGCGACGGCGAACGCCCTAAGGAATTTGTAGTCGTTAAGCTCTTTCGGAACCTGCGACTTGTGGCAGGCGCCGCAAAATTCCGGTTTCTTGAGAAGATCGCGCATCATCGCCCGGCGGTGATCGCCAACATTATTGAGGATCTCCTGGTCCGGCGCATCGAGTATCTTCGTCCCGTCCGCCCGCTGCAGCATCGCCGGCTGTCCCATCACATAGCCGCCGATTCCCTTTCCGTCGACCGACTCGATCGTATGGCAAACGATGCACGAAACGCCTTCCTCGTCGAACGGTCGTTTCTTGAACTGCGGTTTGTCAGTCAGCGCGCCCGAAAAAAGGGCCGCGGGATTGTGACAGGACTCGCAATGCCGGGTAAAAGCAATGTTGCGCTGCTTGATAAGGTCGGTAACGTTTTTCTGATAGAAGGGTTCACGGAATGAGTTTCGGTGCGCCGATTGAGACCACTGCGGATGAACGTCCGTGTGACACGCGGCACATCGCGAAGAGGAGATGAAGTTCTCGCCGCGGATAAACTGGCCATTGAACGTATTCGCGTTCCCGGGGCTGAACGGCTTGTCGGCGCCGAAGCGAAAATCGTAGGTCTCGGAGATCCAGCGCTGATAGTCTTCGGCACCGAGTTCCTGACTGCTCGCCAGGCGGTCCGCAAACAAGAACACGCAGGCCGCGCCGATGCCGGTAACCAATGCCACCTTGACCCACTTAGTAGTGCTTCGAAACAATCTAAACTCCTTGATCATTACCCTGAATCCCCCATTCTTGAACAATTTATTACTATTTTGAATCTCGGCCCGTGGTTTGGCTGGTCTTACGAAACTAATCTAGCTCAATCCGAAACGCCTTTCAAGTATCACGCAAACAAGCTGAATTACGCGCCCGTGCCGGGCTTTTGGACGGGTCGAATGAAACCGATCCGGCAGAGAGCCAAAAATCTCCGGATTTTTCGCATTTTTCATTTCCAATGTGCACTTTTCTGTGTTATAAACTAATGCAAATTAAGCTTTTTGGGCCGTCCGGCGTCGACTGGATTTGCCTTAGAGTTTTGCGTTTCTGTCCAATATTTATTGACACAGGAAACGATTTCGTGTTAAAACCCTAAAGGTTTGAATGATTTGAAATTATTGACTTAACGGTATACAGAGGAGAAATATGAACAGCAAAACACTGATTCGCAAAGCACTTTCCATGTGCTTGATTGTTGCGGTTTGCGCAACTTATTCAATGGTCGCCTTGGCCGGAACCGGAAAGATCACCGGTGAACTTATGGTTTCCGGCAAATCGTCGAGCGTTTCCGTCAACGGACAGGATGCGCAGAGCGGTCGCACTGTGTTTTCGGCGAGCACGATCACAACCCCGGGATCCGCGACAGCTGTGGTCAGCGTCGGAACGCTTGGTAAGATCGAACTTGCACCGAACACCACGGTTACGCTTTCGTTCGACGAAAAAGGGATCACCGGAGATCTTGCCAGCGGCACGATTACGGTATTGGGCGCCAAGGAATCGGTGAACATCAAGACTCCGGAAGGCACCAAGAGCGTCCCGGCCGGAAAATCAGTTTCAACCGGAAAGTCAAAAGATGACGATGACGACGATGATGACGATGGCGGAGCGGCGTGGTGGCTGTGGGCAGCTATCTTTGGCGGTGCCGTCGCGGGAGTCGTGATCGCAGCAACTTCGGACAACAATCGCGTGGCGTTGGGCGGCGGTGGAACCGTTGTCAGCCCGAGTCGCTAAGAAGCGGCATTGCAAGCCTCCCGAATAGGGCAGGCCTTATCTTTGAAGAAGATTGAATTAGGAGGATTTTTTTAGATGCTCAGCAAGAATTTGGTTATCAAGTCTGTGACCCTGCTAACCGCCGTCGCGTTTTGGTGTGTGAGTTCGATGG
Organism: Acidobacteriota bacterium; assembly: GCA_016715115.1. Taxonomy (NCBI): domain Bacteria; kingdom Pseudomonadati; phylum Acidobacteriota; species Acidobacteriota bacterium. The sequence goes on along the minus strand of JADKBM010000011.1, from coordinate 133,687 downwards.
TGGTTTTGGCCGCGCCGAAAGATTTCAACGGAGAGATCACCGTCAGCGGCGATGTCAGCGTGAACGGGCAGAAGGTGGTTTCGGGATCGACCGTCGTTTCCGGAAGCATCATTACAACGGGTGACGGCGGGTCGGCCACTGTCAGCCTCGGCAAAACGGGACGAATCGAACTCTCGTCCAAATCAAGTTTGACGCTTCGGTTCAGCGAGTCCGGCATCACCGGAATCCTGAACGAAGGCAAAGTTCGTGTTGCGAATTCGGCGGGCATCGCCGCGTCGATCACAACGCGAAACGCAGCAGTGATTGCGGATTCGGGTCAGGCCAATAATTTTGAAGTTGAAGTCGAGTGCTCGCACACGCACGTCGACACGTTCAGTGGTTTGGTCACTCTTCGCGGCGGATCGAATGATCGGCAGGTTGCGGCAGGAACCGACGCAGTGGAAGGAAATCTTTCGCAGCAGGGTTGCCAGCCGTGTGTTCGTCCGGGACCGGGCGTGCCGACCGCTTCGATCGGCGCTCTTCCGTTGATTGCGATTCTTTTGGCGGCAGCCGGCGGCGTCGGAACGGCCATCATTCTTGGTGGCGGAAGCGACACGACGACAGGCGGCGGAACGACCGTTGTCAGTACAGTTCGCTAAAACCGATCGTACAGTAATTTCAAAGGTAAACGATGCGGGTCAAGTTGCAACCAACATGACCCGCATCGCTTTGTTCCGGTTTGTGAATAATTTAACAATATAGATCAACAGTATCATTAATAGTAATATGCATATCGCAGTAATTGGAACGGGTTATGTGGGTTTGGTCACCGGCGCTTGCTTCGCGGAGTTCGGCGTTGAAGTGACTTGCGTCGATGTTGACGAAAAGAAAATCGAAGGGCTCAAGAACAATATTATGCCGATCTACGAGCCGGGGCTCGATACGATCGTCGAAAAGAACTTCAAGGCCGGGCGGCTTCACTTCACGACGGATATCAAGATGGCCGTCGAACAGGCGCTGGTCGTGTTTCTCGCGGTCGGGACACCGCCGAAATCGGACGGCTCGCCCGATATGAGCTACTACCAACAAGCAGCCAAGGATATCGCCGAGTCAATGAATGGTTACAAGGTTCTGGTCACGAAATCGACCGTTCCCGTCGGAACCGGCAAATGGCTCCGTGATTTTGTCAGCGAGAATCAAAAAACGAAAACGAATTTCGGAGTCGCGTCGAATCCTGAGTTTCTTCGTGAAGGCGCCGCGATCGACGATTTTATGCGGCCCGACCGCGTGGTCGTCGGCAGCAACGAACCGGATGCGATCGCCATTATGAAGGACCTCTATCGTCCGCTCTATCTGATCGAAACGCCGATCGTCATCACTTCGCTCGAGGCCGCCGAACTGATCAAGTATGCTGCAAACGCGTTTTTGGCGACAAAGATCACGTTCATCAACGAGATCGCCAATCTCTGCGACGCGATCGGTTGCGATGTCCACGATGTCGCCCGCGGTATGGGAATGGACAACCGCATCGGCCGCAAGTTCCTGCATCCCGGCCCGGGCTACGGCGGTTCGTGTTTCCCGAAGGACACGCGCGCTTTCACCAAGGTCGGCGACAAATTCAATGTTGAGACGACGGTCGTCGATGCCGTTATCGCCGCCAATGACCATCAGCGTGAGCTGATGGTGCCGAAGATCGAAAAGCTCGTCGGCGACCTTAGCGGCAAGCGCATCGGAGTTCTCGGTCTGTCGTTCAAACCCGAGACCGACGATATGCGCGAATCGCCGGCAACGGACATCATCCGCGAAATGCAGAAACGCGGTGCGACCGTTCGCGCGTTCGACCCGGTCGCGATGGAGGAGGCGAAACATTCGCTTCCCGATATCGAATACGCGACAGATGAATATGATGCGATCCGCGATGCCGATGCGCTCGTCATCGTGACCGAATGGAATCAGTTCCGCGCGCTCGATATGGAACGTGTCAAAGGACTTTTGAAAGCCCCGAAGGTCGCCGACCTCCGCAATATCTATGAACCGGAAGATATGCGCCAACTTGGTTTCGAATATGTTGGCGTCGGGCGCTAACTTCGGCCGGAATCGATTTGAATGAGGGATTTTTCGATCCCTTTTTTTTTTGACGCGGAAAATCTGTGTTAATCTGACTATTCTTAAAGTTAGCTATTATGGCACTTACAACGAAATGTCTGGTCACCGGCGGCGCCGGATTCATCGGTTCGAATCTTGCGGACGGCTTGCTCGCCCAAGGCGCGAAGGTCGTCATCATCGACAATCTGGTCACAGGTTTTCGCGAGAACGTTGAGGAGATCAACGGCGACGTCGATTTCATCGAGGGCGACATCAACGACGACGCAACGCTCAAACGCGCGCTCGACGGCGTCGAGGTGGTCTTTCACGAGGCCGCGCTCCCAAGCGTTCCGCGGTCGGTCGAGAATCCGGTGGAAACCCACGACGCCTGCGTCAACGGGACTTTCAACGTTCTCTGCCGGGCGCGCGAGGCAGGCGTTCGCCGCCTTGTTTACGCCGCTTCGAGTTCGGCATACGGCAATCAGCCGACGCTCCCGAAAGTCGAGACTATGCGCCCGGAACCCCTTTCGCCGTATGCCGGGGCGAAGCTGATGGGCGAGTATTATTGCCAGATCTTCAACCGCGTTTACGGACTCGAAACGATCTCGCTGCGTTACTTTAACGTTTTCGGTCCGCGCCAGAACCCGTCATCGATGTATTCGGGCGTAATTTCGCGTTTTGTCGACGCGCTGATGGGCGGCAAAACGCCGGTCATCTACGGCGACGGCGAGACGTCGCGCGATTTCACCTATGTCGCCAACGTCGTTGACGCCAACATCAGGGCCGCGCAGACCGCCAACGGACTCGGTGAGGTGATGAACTGCGCCAACGGCGACCGGATCACTCTCAATGAACTCCTCGAAGTCTTGAAAAAGATCACGGGAAACCCGGATGTGATGGCCGACTATCAGCCGGAAAGAGCCGGCGACGTCAAACATTCGCAGGCTGACAACAACCGGATCGTCGAATGCCTGGGCTACAAGAAACTTGTCGGGCTCGAGGATGGTCTGATCAACACGATCGACTGGTGGAAGAACAGCCGGTTTGCAATCTAAAACAGGAGAAATTCAATTTGGAACCCCGCGCGTTTTGGGGGGCGATCGCGCGAGCGAGCGACGCGCCGACACAGAAACCGGCACGAAATCGGAGGCCCCGATCGCAAAGCCGATCGTTCTGAATCCGTCTGAGCGAATCGGAGTCATTCGGACCGACGAAACGACGCGACGCGCGTCATTGAGCGAACCCAAACGTCCGCTCTCTCCACCGTTTTTGCTTCGCGCCGGGTTCCACAGTGCCGAACGTCACCTCTTCATCTGGGCGGCATCACATTTAACGCCGCGGGTCACAAAAGCAGACTCAAGCTCGGGAACGGCAACTTCCAACCAACGGCATTTGGATTCCACAAAGACCCGCTCCCAAATCCGGAATCGAGCGTCCGTAGTCCTCATCGGTTTCCGGCGGCTCGTCAGTCCCAAATTCACTCCAGGACAACAAAATCGCAGTCCTGGATACTGTCGCTTACCTCCAGAACGAATGACTGCTGCTTGAATCTAAACTTCCGGTGCGAGGCGGTGACGACGAATGTCTGGCCCGCCTCGACGCCGTCGAATCGATAGTAGCCGAGATGATTGGTGACGGCATACCGCGTCACGCCGTTAGTTCCGGTAAGGAGAATCCGCACGTTCGCGATCCCCGCGCCGGTTGTTCCCCGAACTGTTCCGGCGACCATGACATGCGCGGCGGTCGGCCCGAATGGCGGGAAGAACTCCGAAGTATTGCCCTGCGCGTCGGTCGCCGTGGCCGTGACGACGTCGCCCGGAGAGAAGCCCAATGCTGCCGCGTTTCCAAGATTGATGGATTTCGCTCCGGCGAGCGAACCGTTGTGGTCCGACGTTGTATATTGATCGGATCCGAGAAACAACTGCCCTTGACCCCGCCCGTCGGCCTTGAAGAATTCGACATAGAGGCCGGCCGTGCCGTAATCTGAATTCCCGGGAAGCGAGTCGACCGAGTAGGTCACAACGAGGTCGCCGTTGCCGTCTATCGAAAAGCTCGAGATCTGCGGATAGTTTTGCAAATTGTTCGGCCCATCGTCGGCGTCGTCCGGATCGTTGTCGGTCGGCCCCTCCAAGCCGAGATCGATCCCGAGCCCTGAGTTGTTGAAAATGGAGTTCGGGTCAACGTTGTTGTACAACCCCGCGGTCGTGTCGATCCAGACCCCCGGACCTCCGTTATTGGCGATCCTGTTTCCGGAGTTTGGAATCGTCCCTCCGATAACATTGCGCGTTGCGCCCAAAGTGATCAGAACACCCCCCGTTCCGTTTCCAAACTGCGTGTCCGCAATAAGCTGCGTCGGCGTGACACGGCGGACCCGGACATTCCGGATCACCGTACCAATCAGATTGTTCCGGACCTTCACTAGCTGGGTTACGCTTTCGAGAACCATTCCATAGCCGTTCATCGCCCCGATAAGGTTTGACTTCGCATCGTCGGTGTCGCCGACCTGATTGTCGGCGGAATCCGAAATGACGATGCCGTTCAATGCGTTTCCAAGGGCGCTAAAGTTCTCGCCTTGCGGAACGATGCCGATCTTGTTCGCGAATATCCGATTGGTTCCGCCGCCCTCGATCTTGAGACCATTGCCCTCGTTTCCTGCGATTACGTTGCCGGCGTTCGCGTCCCCGATGACGTTGTCCGACGAGCCCACGATCTCGATCCCGTTTCCGGCGTTGCCGAGTCCCGGAGTCCCGTTCGCGTCGGTGCCGATGAACGTGTTGCTGATAACGTTGAACGACGAGCCCGGGCACGGAATGGCGTCTGTGCGGACGCCCAAGTTGCGGACTATGCGCAACCCGGCCTCGCGGTTCGCGGCAACAATGTTGGCCAAATTCTGGTATGCCATCGTCACTCCGATCACGGCAAACGACACGCAGTCAAGCTGTATCCCGGCCTTCAGGTTCGGCACTGGCAAGGCGTGCCCATCCGGCCCGATGAAGACCCCGACGGAATTTCCCGCGATACTGACGCTGATCGGCGCCGGGTCTGTCGGTCGCCGCTGCAGAAATACCGGTTCGACGTTCTCGATATTGATCCCGTGGCCGCCGTTGCCGCCGACGGAGTTGCCCCGGATCGTCGTATTGACCGCGCCTTCGAGGACGTGTATCCCGTCGCCGCCGTTCGGCAATGCGACCGGAGAGTCTCCGTAAAAGCCAATGTAGTTGTTTTGGATAACGTTCCCGGTCGTATCGGCGCCGATTACGTAGACCCCGTCGACACTGCTCCCGCCAATGATGTTGGCGCGGTCAGCGGAGTCTCCGCCGATGACGTTGTCCCGCGCGTGAGCGAGTTGGACGGCGGTCGTGTTTCCGAGCGCCTCGTTGAGCGTCTTCTTCAGTCCGATCCGGTTGCCCTGCACCTTGTTTCCGCTAGGGAGCGAATCTGACGCGGGACTCGGCAGAACGGCGCCGATGAAAACACCGAAGCCACTGTTCGGCTGCTCGCTGCCGTTACCGGAGATGACGTTGCCGTAGCCGTAGATCGAACTTCCGCCAATCAGGTTGTCGCGCGCGTTCTCGACCAACCCAACGCCGCCGACAATGTTCGGGATCTTCGCCGTCCCGTCCGAGTTCGTCCCGATCAGGTTCTTTTGGACCTTGTTTCCCGTCGTGTAAGTTCCGGCCGAGGGCCGCATCGTCGGGAATGCGTGAAGACCGGGCGGCGGGAGTTCGAGCGTGTCGCCGATGTAGACGCCGAAGGTCAGGTTTCCCGAGATCAGATTCGAGGTGACGCTGTTTTCGTTCGCGCGCGAGATGACGACGCCGAATCTGTTTCCGACGGCCGTGCTTCCCGCCTGATCCGTGCCGATCCGGTTTCCGCTGACAGTGTTTCGCGTCGGCCCGTCGCCGATGAGAATCCCGACGAAATCCGTTTGGCCGGAGACCGTGTTGTCGCGAATCGCCGTATTCTGCGTGTCGTTGATGAGAACGATGCCCGAGCGGTTCCCGAACGGCTGGCCGTTCCCGTTGAGTCCCACCAGGTTGCCGGTGATCGTGACGCCCGAAACCGTGGCCGTGGCGTCGCCCACCGCGATCCCGTCGCTCGTATTGCCCGCGATGACGTTCGGCGCCGAAACGCTTCCGATCGTACAGTCCTTTGACGCGATGATGCCGAAGTTGTTGGGGATCGCGTTCTGCTGGTTCGCGTCGAGACCGATGATGTTTCCGAGGATCGCGTTGCCGCCGCCCGCGTCGCTGCCAATCAAGATTCCGACCGGTCGGACCGCGGGACCTCCCGTCAGGTTCTGACCCGAGATCACGTTCCCGCCGCCGCCCGGACCACCGATCTGGCTGTTTTGCGCGCCTGAAAAGATCGTCACGCCGAAGCTCGCGTTCGGGACGGCAGCGGTGCCGGCAGCATTCGTTCCGATGTAGTTGCCCGTTACCCGTGAGTCGCTCGAGGCTGAGCCGATGGCGATGCCCGCGTTGTTGCCGGATATCACATTCCTCGATCCGGCGCTCCCGTTCAACCCGCCGATCTCATTGTTGTTTCCGTTCCCGACCGCGATCCCGATCGTGTTTCCGAGTACGGCGGAGCCCTCTGACTGCAGCTGGTTGCCGTCCTTGTCCGTTCCGATGAAGTTTCCGACCACTGAATTCGCGTTGGCGGAAAGTAGCGCGACGCCGCTGACATTGCCCGAAATAACGTTCCCGTGTCCTGATACACCGTCGCCGACCTTGTTGTTGGCCGAGTTTCCGATCATAACGCCGGTGTTTTGCCGCCGGGCAGGGCTGATCGTCAGTCCGTCGGGTTTAAGCCCGATGAACGAACGCGTTATTGTGTTGCCGCCGCTCATCAGGGAGACGCCCGCTTGGTCAAACCGGTGAACGGTGACGGCGGCGAGCCTCGACCCACCGCTCCCAGTCGAAAATGCCAGACCCACCGCGCCGACCGTACTGACGCCGTCGATCTCGATCAGCGGCGTCCCCGAATAACCCGGCTGCGTTTCGCCGCGGACCGAGACCGGTTTATTTATCAGTGGCAGCGGGCTTGCGGGCGCGATCGTGTGGATTCCGCCGCCGGGAATGTTGAACTCGATATAGTCATAGCCTTCACGCGCGTTCGCCTCCTGTATTGCCGCCCGGAGCGTGCACTGAAGGCCGCTGTTGCCGGTGTCGACATCGCAGAAACCGTCGGCCGTGTTCGCATCGGGTTCGTCGCTGACGACGTTCACAATTATCGGCTCGGAACAGGTAACGGACGGCGAAGCCTTGAATTCCTCGAACGTTAGTCCGAGCGTGCAGGATCCGCCCGCGAAGCAGGAGAACTCCGAAGTATTTCCGAGGCTGTCCGTCGCCGTGGCCGTGATCGCCGCGCCGTTCGGGACCGCGGCGGTCGAGTTGAACGTGAACGACGCCAAACCGTTGCCGTCCGTCGTGACGGTCGCCGAGCCGATGGGAGTTTCGCCCTCGCCGTATCCGCTCGGGTCAGCCGTCTGGCTCGAGTAGAAATCGATCCGGTAGGGGCTGTCCGGGATGCTGCTGAGCGTTCCGTCGACGGTGACCGTGCCGTCGCCGTTGAACGTCGGAGTGAACAGCACCGGGAAGTTCTGGAGCCCGTTCGACCCTGTGTCTTCGTCCTGACAGTCGTTGACGTTGACTCCGTCGCCGTTCTGGCTCATACCGCTCCGCTGAATGTCGATGCCAAGCCCGCCGTTGTCGGCGATCCGGTTGCCCTGGATATCGGCGTTCGGAAGAATGCTGAAGACCGGCTGGATGAGGATGCCGGCGCCTCCGTTGCTCCGAATCACGTTTGCGTCGTCGGGTGACGCCGAGCCGATGCTCGCCCTGCCAATCGTCACATTTATCCCGTTCTGCACGTTGCCGAGCGGCGCGCCCGCCTTGTTCACGCCGATGAAGTTGTTTGTGACCTTGACCGTTCCGCCGATGTTCCGGATCTCGATCCCGTGGCCCTTGTTCGACGCGATGATGTTTCGTCCTAGCGCCGACGAACCGTCGCCGATATTCGTGACTCCAAACCCGATGAAGGCTCCGAGCGAGATCCCGAACGGGTTGTCGGCGAGTTCAAAATTCGGCAACGCGTTCATCCCGGTCGCGTCCGTGCCGATCAGGTTCCCGATGATATCGCAGTTGCCGTTGCTGAGATAATATCCGCCGCAGAAGACCGCTCCGTAAGCGTTTCCCGAGACGAGGTTGCCCCAGGACATCGGCTGACCATTGGAGTCCGAGCCGACGAGTCCGATGTAGCTCGTCGGAACGTCGTACGCCGCCGCGTTGGCGATAAGGCTTCCGTAGTTCGCAAGCGGTTCGGACCCGTTCTTCTTCGTCCCGACGTAGTTGTTTATGACGAGGACCGTGCCGAGTCCCAGACGCCCGACGGAGAACGTATTTGATCCCGCCGGATTGTAGTTCCCCGAAATGAGATTGCAGAACCCGCTGCACTCGCCGCCGGGCGTCGTTCCTCCCGGCGCCCCGATGTTCGAGAAGGTCTGGTTGTTGACCAACGTAACGATCGCGGTCAGCGGACTGAGTCCGCCGCGGACATTCCGTTGGTCGTTCGGGATGGCGACGGTCCCGGTGACGTCGGTGCCGATATTGTTGCCGACGATCGCGCAAAATCCGTCCTCTGTGAAATCGAGCCTGTACGGGCTGCCGCACCAGATGGCATCGTATCCGTTTCCGGAGATGATGTTACGGCCGTTCGGCGTTATCGCCCCGATCACGGTCGTCGATTCGGGGACGGTCTCGACCGCCCGGTAACAGTTGCCGATCGGCGCGGTGCCGTCGCGGTTTGTGCCCATACGGTTGCCCTTCAGAGAGTTGAAAGCCGTGACCTGTTCGCCCGTGGCCAGATCGAAGAGCGGCACGATCCTGACCCCGAGCCCTTCGCAGCCGGGATAATCGGGATTTCCCGGCAAACGGTCGCGGCCATTGCCGGAGATCGTGTTGCCGTCGCCGGCCCCGTCGCCACCGATCTGGTTGTTGGCGCCCGACAGAAAGACGCCGTGAGTGTTCGCAAGCCGGGTGTTCCCGGCGGCGTTCGTTCCGATCAGGTTCCCGCTGACGATGTTGTCGTTGCCGGCTGTGATGTCGAGGCCGATGCCGAATTCGTCCGAGGTACCGTTCCCGGACATCACGTTGCCCGTAATCGTGTTGGAGTCGGAGTCGTAGACAAGGACCCCGGTTCCGCTCCCCTTGTTCAAGTTGCCCGTCAGATCGGTCCCGAGGTAATTGCCGGTGATTAAGTTGAAACCGTTGTTTGGCGACAGAAGGGTGCTTTCGGCGGTAATCGCGTTCGAACCGGTGACGCTGCCCGTGTCGGGGTCCGTGAAACCGTGAAAATCGCTGATGACAAAATCTCTGACCGTGCAGTTGCTAGCCCGGATCTTGATCCCGTCGGCAATTCCGGCGAGCCCGCCGGTGATCTCAACGAGGCGGGCTCCCGTGTTCGGATCCGTGTCCGCTACGAGATAGGTTCCGTTCGCTCGAACTACCGGGAGTTCGGAAGAAAGCACGATGGTGTGTGCGCCCGTTCCGGGGATCAAGACGGCGACCTCCGTGCCGGGGTTGAGGTTGGCGATCTCGATCGCGCGCCGCAACGTGCACGGGCCGACCCCGTCGCAGACACCGCCCGAATCGGCATCGGTGTCGACGATCAGGACCAAGGTCGGCGTTGTCCTTACGATCGTCGGCGAATCCGCGCCATCGCGCAGGACGACGAGATCGTCGAGGGCGTCGCCATTGAGGCGCATCGGCAGGACGGCCTGCGGCGCCGTGTCCGAATCGAGCGAGACGACCTCAGCACCGTGCCGGCCGTCTTCGCCGATCGGCTGCGTGATTATCTTGACACGGCCCGATGCCGCATCGAGCATCAGGAGGTCGTCCCGGCCGCTCACCGAAACGCGGGCCGCCGAAAGTCCTTTCGCAACCGCCGAAAAGCCGGAACCGACGCCGGCGACCAGCGTGTCAATTTCCCAACTGCCGAGATTCGAAGGCTTTGCGGAAATCGTTCTGAGAAACCCTTTCCTGGCGCGGTCGGAACCCAGCCCGCCGGCCTGAGTGCTCATGGATTTCAGGCGGTCCCGTTCCGTGCTGTCGAGCGCCGCGAAATCCTTGGCGAGTGTTTCAATCCGTTTGTTCTGCGCTTCCAGTTTTTCCTGCGGCGAGAGCCGCGCATCGAGCATTAGGGATCCGTTCGCTTCAGCGGCCTGCGGGTCCGGGACCGGTTCGGGGAGCAAACCGAGGAACTTTCCGTCGGTTTGCGTCGGCACGAACCACGGGGCGACCGTTTTGCCCCGGACACTATCCGGGAGCATCTGTCGGAATTCCTTAGGCGTCGACGGCTTCAGCAGGTAGATCGTTCCGTCGTCGGTCAGCACGGCGAGGGATCTCCCGCGCGCGCCGCTGAAATCGCCGATCGCAAGTCCGGCGACGCCGCCGGGCATCGCGCGCCGTTCGATCAGTGCCGGCGGCCGTTTGACACCGAGTTTCGGCGCCAGGTCCCAGGGGTACGCCTGACCGCGTTCGCTGATGATCGTCAGAGTGTTTCCGCCGCCGATCGCAATATCGGAGTAATGATCGCCGTTGAGGTCGCCGACCGCAATGTCGGCCGCGGGTGAGGCGAGCGGCAGCACTTCCGGTTTGAACTTAAACGCGCCTTCAGGGTGCTCGAAGACAAGCAGCCGAGCGCCAGCCTTTCCGTTCACGGCGACGGCAATGTCCGTTTGCCCGTCCGATTGCCCGATCTCGCCCACGGCCAGCGCAGTGATCCGGCCGGCGACCGGCACCGTCTGCGGCGACGCGAGGCTACCGTTACCATAACCCGCAAGAAGGATCAGATGGCTTTCGCCCTTCGCGGCAGCCAGAAGGTCCGCGTGCCCATCGGCATTGAAGTCTCCGCTTTCGAAGAAATCCGGCGTAACGCCGGCATCCGAAATGGCGATGACGGAGAGAAACGGCTCGGGCGCCGCGAGCCCGCGGGCCTCGTCCGTCAGGGAGTTCTTTGCCGCGGGGTTGCCGCGCAGTATCCGAACGCCGCCGTCGGAACCGGCGATCGCGAGGTCCGCCGTGCCGTCGGAATCGAAGTCCCCGGCGGCCAAACGCCTTCCGGGTGCGCTTCCCGGCGCATGGCCTCCCAGATCGACGCCGTCCTTAAGGCTGATGTTCGGGAATCCACGCTTTTCGGCACGGATCGTCGGCGTGCCGGGGTCATTTCTGACCGTCGCCGGCGACTCCGCAGGATCGAGGCCGGCAAGATCCGCCGCAACAGGCAATAGCAACGCCAGACCGAAGAAAACGACGGTGAACGCGATCATCGTGCTGTTCCATCCGCGGAATCTCTCAAGAGTTCTCATTGCGTCACGCACTCCTTGTTCTTTTCTCTGTTATACAAGGCGGAATTCACCGGCTAATAGGCTAGTTTTTTGTTTTTGCGGCTTGTATACTGTAGTTGCGTCGGATACCTGATTGGTTATGCATGATGTCACGCTTCTTCTGCGGGAAATGACCGACGGCAACGACCGCGCGCCGGAGGTACTGTTGCCGCTTGTATACGACGAGCTCAAGAGGCTTGCGAGCGGCTATATGCGGAACGAGCGCGAGGGGCATACCCTTCAGACGACGGCGCTTGTTCACGAGGCATACGTCAGGCTGGCGGATTGGAAGAATGCTGGCTGGCAGAACCGCGCCCATTTTTTCGCTGTCGCGGCGCAGATGATGAGAAAGATCCTCGTGGATTACGCGCGCCGCCACCGGTCCGCGAAACGCGGCTCCGGGGCGCCGCGGATCGCTCTCGACGAGGCCATCACCTTTGCCGCCGAACGAGACCTGGACCTGTTCGCCCTGGATGAGGCGCTTACACAACTCGCGGATCTGGACGAGAGGCAGTGCCGTATCATTGAACTGCGGTTCTTCGGCGGCCTCACTATCGATGAAACCGCCGAAGTGATGAAACTCTCGCCGGCGACCGTCAAGAACGAATGGACGATGGCCCGGACGTGGCTTTATTCGCGTCTGAAGGACAGTGCGTGATGACGTCTCCGGACACGTGGAACAAGATCAAGCGTATCTTTCACGAAGCAAGCGAGCTCGAGCCCGAGTTGCGTCTCGGACACATCAGGTCTGAATGTGGCGACGATCCGGAAGCGCGCGCTGAGCTTGAGTGCCTCATCGAATCGATCGAGCCCGCGCGGGGATTCATCGAGGAGCCGATCTTCTCGGGGAGCGCACCGTTGGTCGGGAAATCGATCGGGCGTTACCGGATCGTTCGCGAGATCGGCCGCGGTGGAATGGGTGTCGTCCTTTTGGCGGAGCGGGAAGGCGACGAATTTCGGCAACTGGTCGCGATCAAGGTCCTGAAACGCGTGATCGATTCCGACCAACTCGTCCGCCGCTTCAACCGCGAACGCCAGATCCTGGCGCTTCTCAACCACCCGAACATCGCGCGCCTGATTGACGGAGGCGCAACCGACGACGGCCTTCCGTACTTCGTGATGGAGTACGTCGAAGGGTTGCCGTTGATGAAGTACTGTACACTGAACGGCCTGTCCGCGAATGAACGGATCCGCCTTTTCAGGGACATCTGTTCTGCCGTCAGCTATGCTCACGGACTGCTGATCGTCCATCGGGACCTCAAGCCATCGAACATAATCGTCACTCCCGAGGGCAACCCGAAACTGCTCGACTTCGGGATCGCCAAGACGCTCGGTGAAGGACCCGGCGCGACCGCGTTGACCGGAACTCTGAACCGGGTCCTGACGCCCGAGTACGCGAGTCCGGAACAAGTTCGCGGAGACGAGATCACGACAGCAGGCGACGTCTATAGCCTCGGGGTCGTGCTTTACGAACTTCTGACAGGTGGCCTTCCGTATCAGTTCACGACCCGCTCGCCGCAGGAAGTATTCCGGTTGGTCTGCGAAGCGGAACCCGTCTTTCCCGCAAAGATCGACGGTTCGAGGCTTGACTCGGATCTCAGGAACATCATCCTCTTCGCGCTCAGGAAGGAACCGTGGCGACGTTATGCGTCGGTCGAAAAACTGTCGGATGATCTTCGGCGTTACAGGGAGCATCTGCCGGTGGCCGCGCGCGCCGACACGATCGGTTACCGGGCACGCAAGTTCGTGCAGCGCAACAAGCTCGCGGCAGGCGCTGGCATTTTGGTTTTCCTGAGCCTCGTCGGGGGCACCGCAGCAATCGCTTGGGAGGCCGAGGTTGCCCGCGAACATGCGCGAGTTGCGAACGAGGAGCGCAACAAGTCCCTAACGGCGCAGGTCCGCGCGGAGAAGATCAACAAGTTCATGCAGAGCATCTTCGCCTACGCCAATCCCGATTGGTTCGGCCGTGCAAACGGGCGAAAGGACGTCAGCGTGCTTGAGGCGATGCGCGACATCGAAAAACACATACCCGCCGATTTTGCCGACGACCCGGAGTTGCAGGCAGACGTCTACCAGCAGATCGGCGACGTTTACCGAACGCAGAAGCTCAGCTCTGACGCCGAACGCAACCTCCGGGAAGCGCTCCGGATACGCACCGCGATCTTCGGCGAAGACAACGCGAAAGTGGCTGAGAGCATGTACATCCTGAGCGGGGTTTACAACGAACAGGGCAACGCCGAGGAGTCGTACCGTCTGCTTGCGGACGCGCTTGCGATCCAGCGGCGGCATCCGAACGAAACGAACAACTTCCCGTTCATGCTGACCGATTATGGCAGTTTCCGGGTTGGGCAGTACGGTGATTTTGAGACAGCTGCCGATGCCCACCGGCAGGCGCTCGAACTCTTCCGGACAAGGTTCGGGCCGGCCCACCCGTTGGTTTATAGTCTCCACGGACTGCTCGGCCGTGACTACCTGATCGGCGGCGACCTCCAGCAGGCCGAGAAAGAAGCGAGCGAGTCTGTTTCCGGCGGAGGCGCGATCGGGTCCGATATCCTGATCGATATCGCGCTACGGCGCGGCGATCTTCAGGCGGCCGAGCGTGAGTTGGGGCGTTACTCAGAAATGCTCAAACAAAACCCGCCCGACATCGCCTATCTGCCGTCGCTTTCCCTCGTCCTGGCAAAACTGGCATTCGCGCGTGGTAACTTTGTGGAGGCCGCCGCGCTCGTGGCGCGCGAGCGTGACCCGCGTCCGGGATCAGAGGCCCTCAACTTCACAGCGGACAATATCAGGGCAAGATCGGAACTGGCGCTGGGGCGCGCGGAACGCGCGGAGTCGATCATCCGCTCCGCTCTCGCTTCGCTCGGGGCGCTCAGAAACAACGATCTGATTCGCCACGAGCTGAACGCCACGCTCGGGGAGTGTCTGACCGCCGGTCGAAAGACCCGCGAAGGGACGGCGTTGCTGTTCGAAAGCCACGGGTGGTTCGAGTCGCGCTTCGGTCCCGACGATGCCCGTACTGTCGAGCTCGCGCGGCGGCTCAGCGCGGTCCGGCGAAGGTGACGCGGAGCTAACCCCGGATCCGGGATGCAGCCGTGCAAATTCGCGCAGGCACTCCGGCGTCGGGCGGTCGAGGCGACCGCGATCCCCTCGTTCAAGTTCCGGAACGAGGTCGCCAACGTTGGGATCGTGGCAAAGCTCGGCGAGTGGTGCCGTTCGTTCTATGCCGAGGACAAAAGGCGCGTCGCGTATCTGACGCGCGAATAAACAAAGCTCAGGCCCAAGTCTAATCCTCGAACTGCTTTCGCAAACTTTCCGTGTAGGGCGCGCGGGCGACGCCTTTTTCGGTGATGATCGCTGTCACCAGATCGTTCGGCGTGACGTCGAAAGCGTAATTGCTGACGGAAATTCCATCGGGCGCGAGCTGGATGTCCTTGACGTGCGTCACTTCGCGGATATCGCGCTCTTCGATCGGGATCTCGTCACCCGTCGGACAATTCATATCGACGGTCGACAGCGGCGCGGCAACATAGAACGGAATTCCGTGACGATGCGCGAGGACGGCGACCATATAAGTTCCGATCTTGTTCGCGACATCGCCGTTGGCGGCGATCCGGTCCGAACCGACGACGACCGCCTGGACCTTGCCTTTCTTCATCATATGGCCGCTCATATTGTCGGTAATGAGCGTCACCGGGATGTCGTCCTGATCGAGTTCCCACGCCGTCAAACGGGCGCCCTGAAGGTACGGCCGCGTCTCGTCGGCGATCACAGACACCGTCTTGCCCTGTTTGATCGCGCCGCGGATGACGCCAAGCGCCGTGCCCCAGACTCCGCCGGTCGCCAGCGCCCCGGCGTTGCAATGCGTCAAAACGGTCGAATCATTCTCGATCAGTTCCCCGCCGAATTGTGCGATCATCCTTTGCGCTTCGATGTCTTCCTCGTGGATTGCCTTCGAATCGTCGAGCAGGATCTGCTTGATCTCGCCGACCGACTTGCCGGCTGACTTCGCCTGCTGAAAGGTGCGCTTCATACGATCGATGGCCCAAAACAGATTGACCGCCGTCGGACGAGTTTTGCCGAGCACGTCGCAAACATAATCGAGTTCGTCCTCGAGATCCGCAACGTCCATCCCGACGAACTGCTTCGCCCCGAGTGCAATGCCGTAGGCCGCCGAAACGCCGATCGCCGGCGCGCCGCGCACGACCATATCGCGTATGCCATCGGCAACGTCGTTGTAGGTTTTAAGAACAAGCCATTTTTCCTCGGTCGGAAGCAATCGCTGGTCAAGCATCACGACGCCTTCGTCACTCCATTTCACAGGTATGATCATTTGTTTTCTCTCATTTTGTCGGCTTTGGCCGTCTTTCCATTGAAATTACGAAACTAAAATCTTACGTAAATTTCAACTGACAAACAAGAAACGTGAAACCTTTTTCCGCCGAACACGCGTTATCAATTGAGACCCGCGGAGGAATTTCGATGGCACTTGAAACAACGCTCGACAAACTGCACGAACGGATCACCGCCGTAAAACATCTTCAGGCTCTTACCGCCGTGACACGCATCCTACTGTTCGCGGGTTTCACGCCGCCGAGCATCACGAAGATCCTGAACCAGCCGTTCACGGTGCTTCCCGATTCGCATCCGGTCGGACATTATTTTAACGCGCTCTATCAAACCGGCTTTTACTATCAGTTCATCGGCTGGGCACAGCTGACCGCCGCGATCTTGCTTCTCTTCCCGCGGACCGCTCATCTCGGAGCGCTGATGTTCCTTCCGATAATCGCCAATATCGCGGTCCTGACGATTTCGGTCGGATTTAAGGGAACGTGGCTCATCACGCTTCTGATGACGCTCGCCGCGACGTACCTTGTCGCCTGGGATTACGACCGTCTGAAACCGATTCTGTTCGGCACGCGTTCTTACCCCGCGAAGCCGTTCCGATTCGGAAACCTTGCTTTTCCGGTGTTCTTCGGACTCGGCGGGATACCAGTTGGACTCATCTGGTGGTTGATGAAACTCGGAAATTTTACGAATTACCTCAAGGTCACGGCGATTCTGATCGTAATCGGCGCATTGTTCGGTGCACTTGTTGCGATTCACCATCGCTATATGCGGGTCGGAGCGCTTGCCGAACGGAATTGAAATCGTAAAATAAGCGAATGATCGAAACATTTGCCGCCGGCAGCGTGATTGTCGAGATCGGCGACATTACCGAGTCGAAAACGGACGCGATCGTGAATGCCGCGAATTCGACGCTGCTCGGCGGCGGCGGCGTCGACGGCGCGATCCACGCCAAAGGCGGGCCCGAAATTCTCGCGGAATGTCGCGAGATCAGGAGAACCCGTTTTCCCGATGGCCTGCCGACCGGATCGGCCGTGATCACAAACGCCGGCAAATTGCCGTCGGGCTATGTAATCCATACGGTCGGTCCGGTTTACGGCGTCGATCGCGCGAATCAAGCGGCGCAGCTTGCGAGTTGCTATCGCAATTCGCTCGAGATCGCGCGCGAATTCCGTCTGAATTCGATTGCCTTTCCTTCGATATCGGCCGGGGCGTTCGGTTATCCGTCATCCGAGGCCGCACAGATCTCATCTGCGGCGATCCGTTCATTTCTTGAGGAATTCCCTTCGATAGTCTCGATCCGACTCGTCTTCTTCTCTGTCCGCGATTCCGAAACCTTTCTTCGCAATCACGCTTTTTGATCTTCGTCGAAACCTTCTTCCGCGAATCATTTGAATCTATCGGCTCGTTGGTTTATAGTTTTTCGTGCTTTCCTTAATGAATCAATAGATAATTCGGCATTTACTATGAAGGAGATGGAATCCGAGCGATTTGGAATTATGCAGTCAGCAGTTAGTTTGAAGCCCGAACAAAGTTTTCGGGACGATTTTGAGTTTAAGCGCGAATTGCCGGAGACGTTGCGGCATCTCGACACGCTGAGCCGGAATTTCTTTTGGTCGTGGAACCGCGAGGGCGTCGAACTCTTTCGCGAGATCGAACCGTCGTTGTGGGAAAAGTGCGAACAGAATCCGCGCGTTTTTCTGAAACGGATCGGGCAATTCCGACTCTGGCAGAAATCGCTCGATGCCGATTACGTTGCGCGTCTGGAACGTTTCACGGATTCGATGCACGACTATCTTGCCGAGCCTGCGAAGAATGAAGGGCGGTTCTCTACCGAAAACCCGGTCGCCTATTTTTGCGCCGAATACGGCGTCCATAATTCCCTGCCGAATTACTCGGGCGGCCTCGGCATTCTTGCCGGCGATCACCTCAAGTCGGCGAGCGATCTCAACGTTCCGCTGGTTGCGATCGGCCTGCTCTACCGCTACGGCTATTTCCGGCAAAAGATCGCGCACGATGGCTGGCAGGAAGAACGCTATCTTGACGTTTTTGATTCCGAGCTCGCTTTGACGCCGGTGCTTGACGAGAACGGCGGGCGTTTGACGGTGACGGTGTTTATCCGCGGTCGCGAGGTCTTGGCCCAGGCGTGGCTTGCGAGCGTCGGACGGATCAAACTGTATCTCCTCGATACGAACGTCGCGCAGAACGCGGAGATCGACCGTTATATCACCGGCCATTTGTACGGCGGCGACTCAGAAACGCGAATCGTCCAGGAAAAGATCCTCGGGCTCGGCGGGGTCAGGCTGCTCCGCAAACTCGGCATTGAACCATCGGTCTACCATTTGAACGAAGGTCATTCGGCGTTTTTGACGCTTGAACTGGCGCGGGAATTTCTCGCCGCCGACCAGGAACTGACCTTTCAGGATGCGGTTGCCGCGGTCCGCGAGAAGTGCGTTTTTACGACCCACACGCCGGTCGAAGCCGGCAACGACGTTTTTTCCCCCGACAAACTTCGCGGTTGTTTCAGCAGCGGCTTCGTTTCGTCTCTGAGGATAACGGAAGAGGAATTTCTCGCTCTCGGACGCACCGAGCCGGACGACGAGACCGAATGGTTCGGGATGACGCCGCTCGCGCTCCGGATGACGCGTTCGGCGAACGGTGTCAGCGAAAAGCACGGCGAGGTGTCGCGCAGGCTCTGGCTCAAGATGTTTCCCGAGGGTACCGATTCGGACGACGTTCCGATCCGCCACATCACAAACGGTGTACACGCGCCGACCTGGATCGCGCCGTCGCTCAAGGCGCTGTACGAACGGCATATCGGCCCGAACTGGCCGTCACTTCTGACGGATCAAACAGCGTGGCGCGCCTGCATCGAAAGCATTCCCGATGCCGAGCTTTGGCATAGCCACAAGCAACTCAAGCAACTCCTGATCTCGTTCATCAGACAGCGCACGCTCGCCAAGGACACCGGACTTCTCGACACGATCAACGAACGCGAAGACACGCGAAAACTCTTCGATGCGAACGTCCTGACGATCGGCTTCGCGCGCCGCGTCGCCGCCTACAAGCGCTGGAATCTGGTGATGACGGATCTCGAACGTCTCCTGCGTCTGGTCGACGACCCGCAACGTCCGGTGCAGTTTGTTTTCGCCGGCAAGGCGCATCCCCAGGATCTAACCGGCAAACAGCTTCTCCAGAATCTGATGAGCATAAATCACGATTCGAACTGGCAGAAACGCGCGGTGTTCATCGAGGATTACGATCAGGAGGTCGCACGGTATCTCGTACAGGGCGTCGATGTCTGGATGAACGTTCCGCGCCGGCCGCTTGAGGCGAGCGGAACGAGCGGGCAAAAATCCGCGATGAACGGCGGCTTGAATTTTTCGATCCTCGACGGCTGGTGGATAGAAGGCTACAACGAGGTCAACGGTTTTTCGATCGGCGAATTGAACGTCGGCGACGACCAGGAGCTGATCGATTTCGAAGACGCCGAATCGCTCTATCGCGTACTCGAAAATCAGATTGTTCCGGCCTATTATTCGCGCGACGAGAACGGCCTTCCGACCGAATGGCTGCGTCGTATGAAAGATGCGCTCGCGACTTTGACGACGCAGTTCTCGAGCGACCGGATGGTCCGCGATTACGTCGAAAAAATCTACTGTTAATTCGAAATCAATTATCGGATAATGGTTACGGACTAAAACCGTAGCCATTTTTTTATGAATCAAAGCGAATTCCAGGTTGGCGTGATCCGCCCGATCGAATGTGTGAAGGAGGCCTTCGAGCTCATCAAGGCCGATTACTGGCTTCTTTTCGCGGTCACGCTGGTCGGCGCGCTGATCGGCGGGATGACGATGTACATCCTGCTCGGCGCGATGATGTGCGGGATGTTCTATTGCTATCTCGAACGGATCGACGGACGACCGGTGGTCTTCGACGGACTCTGGAAGGGGTTTCAGTGGTGGCTTCCGGGCTTGATCGTCGGCTTGGCGATGATCGTACCGATGATAATCGTTTATGTGGTTCTTTATCTTCCGATCATCGCGGCGGTCGTGATGGGCTCGAAATTGAGCGAAGGCGAATTGATCGGCCTTGTGGCCGGCGCTTTCGGCGTCGATCTCGTCCTGATCGTCGCGATGGTCTGCTTTCACACGCTTCTGATGTTCAGCTTTCCGCTGATCGTCGATCGCAATCTCGGAGCGTTTGCGGCGATGTCGCTCAGCGCCCGGGCGGTTTGGAACAATCTCGGCGGCGTCGCCGGGCTTTACGGCGTCGGCTTCGTTTTGAGTCTTGCCGGAATGCTGGCCTTCTGCGTCGGAATCTATTTCGTTATCCCGATCATCATCGCCGGCAATGTGTTAGCCTATCGGAAGGTCTTTCCGGCCCCGGGATCAACGAACGTCCCGCCCGCGCCTAATGTATTTCAGGACGCGGGAACTTTCAGGTGATTTATGACTGCTACTCTCAATGAAATCGACTCGAACGAGAAACTTGTCGAATTGTTCGAAAGGTCCGAGAATTCACCGGTCTTGCTCTTCAAACACAGCACGACCTGCCCGATCAGTTCGCACGTCCTGAGCGATGTCCGCGAACTCTCCGCTGAAATCAACGTTATCGTCGTTCAGCACGCGCGCGGGGTTTCGAACGAGGTCGAGACGCGTCTCGGAGTGCGGCACGAATCTCCGCAGGCGATCGTCGTCTCGCACGGCCGCGCCGTCTACCAGGCGTCGCATTATGACGTCTCGAGCGACGAGATCGCCGCAATTCTGGCGTCGGAGGCTGTAAATTGATGAGAGAACCGACGCAGATAGTTGAAGAGAACGATCGCGAGATCTCGATCACCTGGAACGACGGCGTCGTCACACGGCACATTGCGCCGGCACTTCGGCGTGCCTGTCCGTGCGCGTCCTGCGTCAACGAGTGGACCGGCGAAAAGATGCTCAGCGATGCGTCGATTCCGGACGACCTGACTATCACTTCGACGTCGATCGTCGGCCGTTACGCGCTGAATTTCCATTTCGCCGACGGGCACGACACGGGAATTTTCAGTTTTCAGTATCTTCGAAAAATTTCGGAAGACGCCTGACTTTCAGAAGTCTGGTGAAACGAGGGGTCTATGTTGAACGAAAAAGATATCTTCGATGAACGGCAGGAGACGAAATCCGCCAACTACAGTTGCCCGCATTGCCGCGAACGAAACGATTACGACGTGCGCTGGGTCAAACGCACGAAAAAGCGCCAGGCGCCGCGCAATTTGAACCAACAGGACCTTGCAAGGTTCAACAGCTCGCGCGACTATATGGTTCGCGTCGATGATATGCTGGCGTGCAAAAATATGCGCTGCCGCCGCCGGTTTGACATTCCATCATCGCAAACCGTGGTTTTTATCTAGCGGTCCGCCGTTGCAACCGTCCGCGCGATCAAGAAACTGCGGAGTTTCTCGATCGCAGACCAACCGTTGCCGTCGAACCAATCGCCCGGGTCGGGCGAGGACTGTGGACCAAACCAAGTCAATTTCGGATTCCTGATTTGTGATTGCGGATTTCATCTGCGCTTCACGCATCATCAAGTGTTTGGTTTCCGAGTGCAACGAATCGGTTGCTTCCCGGCACTTCGGGCTTCGATGCTTCGCATCAACCGCAAATCCAAAATCCAAAATCCAAAATGCCAAAATCCCCAATCCCCAATCCAAAAACGGTGTTGAGGCTGTCTGAAAAGTCGATAAATTCGCTGAAAGCGAATCAGATAATAGCCTGGGGTGAGCGAAGCGTGACCCCAGGATTTTAGTCAGATGAGAGGCCGACCCTGAAGGGGTCGAAGGTAAGTCGTTGATTGTTCGACCCTTGCAACATCATAATGTCGCGGTGTTCAACAAACGGCCGTACTCGTTTCTTTCGCTTTGCCGCACACTACTTTTTCTTGTCTCGACATCAGCTTTAGTCTTCCATCCGTAATCTGGAGCGTCGATCTTCTTCGCTTTCGAATACGCACGGGCGAGGTCACGATCGTCAAACGCAAACGCTCCGGCTTGATGCATTGCTTCGTTGAGGGCGTCTTCAGCCCTAAGAAGTTTTCCGTACCGCCAGCAATTCCGATTGGGACCGAGCCCATTCGTTTCGACGCCCATCCATCCAGGATTTGAGACGGTTGCTTTGACCGCAACCTTAACTGCAGAACGGGCGCGCACGAGAGCAACCCGAAGCATATGAATAACGCAAAGAACAAGAAGTAATGGTTCACCGGAGTTTCCTGCTTTCGATTATTGAGCCTTCATCCCGGCTCCTGCTTCGACCTATGTTTCCATCAGGATTGTCGCTCATCTTGGTCGACCGGCGTCAGTAGTCCAGGCCTAATTGACCAGCAGGCCCCGAATCGCCTGCGACTTACAGGCATATTCATAGACGCTCTTGCCGTTCTTGTCCCGAACGTTTCGGATAGCTCCGTTCACGATCAACACTCTAGTGATTTCGGGGTCGCAGCTTTCAGCGGATGTCATCAACGGGGTGACACCGGCTCGGTTTGCGAGATTTGGGTTAGCCCCACTCTCCAACAGCAACTTGACGCCTTCATAATTACCAGCAGCGACCGCGTTCATCAATGGTAAATTCCCATCGCGGCCATTCCAATTGGGGTTTGCGCACGCCGCGATCAAGATCCTCGCGATGTCGTTTTGGTAGAGCCAAACGGCCCAACTCAATGGCGTATTCCCATCCTTGTCAATGACATTGACGCTCTGTCCGTTTGTGACTAACCATTTGACAGCATCAATGTACCCCGTTTTCGTCGCGTCGAAAAGAGAATCATCACCCGCAACGAAGGCACGATTATCTCTGATAATCTCAATCGCAATTGGACCGGATTGCTTCGTCGGGCTGAAATAGAATGCCTCACGAGTCAAGGTTCGACTGTAGAACGCCGAAAAATAACCGTTCGACGGGGGCATTGCTGTTCGGTAGAAGTCCTCCTCTGCCTTCGCCGCTTTCTCCGTAACCGTGTAGCCGAAGTTCACCTCGGAACCGCGATCATGCCAAATCAACATCTCCTTGTCGCTAAAGACCCGAATCAAAAGCGCACCGTTTGCATACTTTTCACCCAGTTCTCGGAATACCTTCCGCAGGTTCGGACGATTGAAGTGCGTTTCGGAGAGGAACACATACAGAATCAGACTGTTTTCACTTCGGCCGTCTTTTTTCGTTTTTTCAATTGAGTAGGGGACCGCCACGGACGGTATCCGGGTTTGCGTTTGACCGAATCCGGTGTGAATAAAGACCAACGCAAGCATTATCAGGAGGAGCCTATCGGTCCAGCGGATTTCGCGGCGCATATGAATTGTCGTCATTTCGTTTCTTCTCCTTCGGCCAGTGTGTTCGCACAATCGTTGTCGATCCAGTCGCGCATGGCTCGATCGGCAATGGCGTCTGATCCGTCTCTTCTTCGATTGAAAGCAGTCCAACCTTCGTCGGAATATCGATAGAATCCGTCCATCGGCTGTGGCGGAATCGGCGGAAAAGGAGGGTGTTTTAAGCTAAGTTTTTCAACGACATCGCGGTGTCCGCCAAAGAGAATATGCAGAACTTCGTGAAACACGAATTTTCCACGCTCGGTTGAGGAGACGTTCTTCCCCCACTCAATGAAATCCATAAATATCCGAATACGCCCGCCCAGCGAATCATCGTCGTTTCTCATTCCCCGACCTATGGCACCGTAGCCATCCGTCGATGTTTCGTCGACGATTTGAAGGGTCGAAAGCAGAATAGCTAGCGAGTCATCGCTATCGGCAGGATCTACAATATTGAAATAATCCCTCACAGCAGAGTCCAAGAATAGTCCGCAGTTCTCGTTAGCTAAGAGAAAATCCGCTAAGTCATCAACCAAACGACTTGATAAGTCATCGTCCCGGTTTTCTATTGCAGACTCAACCCACCCCGTATCCTCCATATCAATAATCGGCAATTCATCGATTTTGATATCGACGAACTCGGGACGGAGTTTTGGCTTCCTCATTTCATCGTTACGTTTGGAAGTCGAATAACTGAATCTTGCGAGCAGGCGGCTCGATACTGATTGCGCCGGCGGAGCGTAGCTTGGGGGAGTCGCCGGCGGCGTCGGATCGGGGCCGGGGACGTTGCTCGGCGAGGTTTCATTGTTCGGATTCCAAAAGCCATATATTGCGTCGAGCGAACGCGACAAGTCTTTCAGGATCTGCATCTGACAATGGAACGGAAGCGCGTCAAACGCCCCCCAATCCTTGTCATCGTCGCTAACGGCGCACTGCCACTGCGGGAAATCCGCGTTTCGCATCGCATTTTCGTAACTCGGATCCGGAACCGGATCGGGATCGGCGTTGTAGATCTTCTGACCGAGCGGCTCCGTTTCCTCGACCGATGTCAGCCAGTCATTATCGATCTTGCGCCATGTCGCCGTCGATCCCGTCACTGGATCGGAAGTCAGCCAATGAGGACCGGTCGCGCCTTCTTTGGCGATCAGCGCCCCGCCGGCGAAGATCTTCGTTTCCCACTTCGTTTCGTCCGGCTTGACCGTCGCCGAGGCGATCTCGGAATTCGGATTTGTGATTGCGGATTTTGCCGACGCATCGAATCGCATCAATTGTTTGGTTTCCGAGTCCAACGAATCGGTTGCTTTTGCGCACTTTGCTCGTTAAACCCCGCCTGCGATCCAAAATCCAGCCAAAATGAAAAGAAGGGCGAATCTGATACTCCTTCAACTTGATAATGAGCTTTTGCTCTCATTGCCCCTGCTTAGGACGCTGCTCGCATTTCGCCTCAGGCGGCAAATCCGGAGCAGACAATTCGATTGACATGACTACCTCTTCCCCGGACGCCAGAAATGCCGTTTCGAACATAATCTCTTCATTTTTGGACAAATAAAGAAACCGCCCTTTTACCGCCGGAGAGTCTTCTCGTTTATAGTCACGAGTTTCGGCGGCATACTCGGAGAAAGGCGCGTGTTTCTTTGGAAAGTACACCAATCGCTCGAGTCTTCCAATCGGAATCATGAGTTCGGATTGACCGCGTTTGATCGTGTACGAACAGGCGCTGTACCAAACGTGAACCTCACCAACGTTGTCATCAAACTGGTCGTAAAAGGGAAACCGGGCGCTCGGCGTCCCCAAACTCGTTTCGACAACTTCGCGTGTTGATACCAGAGGCTTGAGATTTCTCCAGTTCAGGACCTGGGCCCGCGTGGTGAAAGAACAACAAGCGAGTAGGACAGCAAAGTAAATTGAGCAGATTTTCATAAGTCACCTCTTCACATTCTGAGTATTGCAATCTCTCTCGAAATTGGAATGAAACCACATCGACCAATTCAAGACATCTTGTTGTGTTTTCCATCCGTAATTCGGACGGTCGATATTTTTAACTTTGGCGTACGCAATTGCCAGGTCGCGGTCGTTATAAGTTAACGCCCCGGCTTGATGTATCGACTCCCCGATCGCGTCCAGAGCGCGCAACAGTTCCTGATCCCGCTTGTATCGTGCCCGAGCGCCTTTCGTAACGTCTTTGAATGGCAGATCGAGATTTCTGACGCCCAATTCTATTACCGCAGTACGGCTGAATATATCTCCCATCGTTTGAGCTCCGCGATCACTGAATTGTCTTTCAAATACCCCATCGCTTTGAAGCGCAACCGCCCAAAAGACGTCGACAAGATTTGTGCTGACAATCGGGTTGTCCTCGCGCTCCGCCGCATTCAAAACATCGCTGATTAGATTCCGGCATTTCTCAGACGAGTCGAGGATCAACTTCATGTCGCTCGCAATTTTCGCCAGTTCAGCGGTCGTTAGCCGACGTGGAGTCTCGGGCCCTAACGGCCCGGTCCGTCGTGAAAGGCCTCCCATCAAATTCGACGCGCCCCAGGATGAGTCTAGCTGAAAGTAGTGCGTGGCTGTCCCGACACAAAAGTCGTTGCCCGGCGCACGGCATTCCTATGTCCGCCACTTCGCCGACATCGGTTCTGCTCATGTTTGGGAGATGTCCGAACTGTTTCGAAAAGAATGCGCCGGACCAGGACCAACTAAAGACAACTCAAAATGCTCCGGAAATTTCATCAGCGTTGTCCTTCGGACTGCGGTTCGCAGTCAAGGTAGTCCAACTCAGTCCGCGGATAAAAGCCAACTTCCGTGATCTTGCCATTGACTGCGTAGTAGAATGCACCGGCGGTTTCATCATCAAAGTAGAGTGCGCCAGTTTGGTCCCTTACTTGTTCGCCCCTGAGTCTCGAAAGATCGATCCCTAACTTCTTCGGAGAAACCGGTTTGTTGAGAGAAAAGCTGATCTCAATCACCGTGTCTTTCGGGACTCTCCAGCCAAGTAATTTGGTTTTTCCGTTCTCAGTTTTTGCAACGCACTCTCCGCTCGCGTATATGGCTGAAAGACTGCCGTCTACCAATCCCCAGGTATCGATCAGGGCGTTTCCAGCAGGTTTCGCAGGGCCGAAAAGCGCGACAACATCCTGTCTCTTAGATTCGAGCAGTCTGATCTGCTTCATCTTCTCGAGCCATTCCGGCGAAGCTGCCGATGTCACGCCAACTGACAGATAGGCGAGTAACCCCAGCAACAAGATTTTGAGTCGAATGTCTTTTTTCATATGAAACTACCAATTGACCGAATACGGATCAATTTTACATTTTGTATTGATTATGGATCTGAAATACCGTGACCGAGCATCGTCCATAGATTCACCTCGCTCGCGGTCCTTTTTCTTCGGCAACGGATTCAACGTCGCCTCATCAGTAGTTAGCGCATTGTAGGCGGCCTTGGCGTACGAGTTGTGGCCCGAAATCCCCTCACGATGGATCGATTCGTGAATAATCGTGATTAGGTAGGTTAAAATACGCTGATTTTTGCCGGGATCGTCGGTCGCCAACGACTGTGCATCCAAACCTATAGGGTATGGACTCTTTTGCCCCTCGGTATACTTGTGGACGCCGTTGAGCCGCTCGCCGGCAACCGTTAGATTAGGGACAACGACAAATCCGCCGTCGTTAACTCGGTCATCGAACACTTCCTCAACGGACTTGTTGATCTCTAGATATTTGAATACGGAATCGAGGAATTTCCGGCACATACCATCATTTTCTCCCAAGAGTGCGACCAGCTTCTTTCGAAGGTCGGCGTTTGCCGGTAAGGGTTCATATTGTCCGGTTTGGCTGGTCTGGCCCGGCGCGGCCCACCCGGTCTCAAGTGGTGCGCCGCCGGGTTCGCCTTTTGCGCCGACGCGGTTGGTGTGCGTTTCGACTCGTATCGGATCTTCATCGTCGCCGGTGTGTTCTCCAGTCTCTTTGGTCGATTTCCGGGTTGAGCCGAGCGTGAAATTCATCAGTCGGCTGAATGCCATCTGATGGCCTGCCTCGTGACCGGCTGAACCGGTTGGAGTTGCCGGGCCGGCTGATCCCGTTGTATGTCCGGTTACTTTGTTGGGATTCGTCTCGGGTTCCTCGATCACGTAATCACCGCCCGTTAGATTTTGGATTTCGGATTTGAGATTTTGGATTGCTTCGAGCATACCAATTCGAAATACTGAATCGCAGTTTTGGGAAATCAAAATACTGCATCGCCCTCATCCGAAATCCGAATTCCAATATCGGATGGCGTTGCCGAACGAGTTGTCATAACTCGGATCGGGAAGCGGATCGGGATCGGCGTTGTAGATCTTCTGACCGAGCGGCTCCGTTTCCTCGACCGCGTTCGACGCTTTCGATCTTCTGCCAGGATGAATCTGAGACAAATATGGTCCGCAAACTATTCAATTTTCACGCGACTATCTTTGAATTCTGAAACTACCCGGTACGCGCTGACCGATACCAGAAACAAGTAAAACAAGCCGCAAGCGAGATCCCAATAGACAGCATTTCGCATAAGAGCGGTGATCGTTTGATCATCGGAAAAATACAGCGCTTTCTGCAAATATATTGATCGAATCGGAACGAGCGCCAGGATCAAGGCAAAGAACGAAAGCAAGCGAAGCCAAGGCATCCCTTTTCCGAGCCCCAATACGACTGCGAGCAAAACACAGGCACAAATCTGGTTGTACGAATATGCGATCAGATCGTAGCCGCTTTCACCGCCGAACCCAAACCCAGCATATTCCGTAACACCGAACGTATAGCCTCGGAAACTGCCTGCCAGGAAGGCGAGCACAATGCAAAGGCCGATAGCCGTGATTTGAAAAAGAGATCGTACGGACATAAATTTACCTATTCACGGAACAGCTCTCGATAATGTCGTTATAGTACGGATAAGACGATAGATCGTGCGCGGCAAACGGATTTGGAATCCCAGTGTTAACAGGCGGAAGAAAAAGCCGTATCGCAGTATCGGTTCTTACGCCGACTTCGTGAATCGCTTCATGCGCTATCACTTCGGCGGTCGGGAACGAACCTTGATCGAAGAAAGCGTTCGGTTTGAAGAATGTCAGAACCGGTCCGGGAAGCTCAAAGATCGTGATTGCTTGACCGTTAAGTTTTTCTTCGCCAATGATCGTTTTCCGTTGCCCTTCCGTTAGCCCAAATTTCGGATTGTTTGACTCTGACCGAAGCATATCGTAGTTTGCCCAAATCAACTGTCCAAGCGGTTCCGTCTCTTCCGCCGCCTTTTGCCCGACGCCGTTCGATCCCGCCCATCGTACCGTTGTGCCGGTGACCGGATCGGCCGTCGTCCAGCGCGAACCCGAATTTGCATTTGCCGTTCCGATCAACGTTCCTCCCGCGAATACCTTCGTGCCGCCGGTGTAGCCGCCGATGGTCACAAGATTTGACCCGAGAACCGATGACCAAACCTGAAAGACCTTTGGCGTTGCTTCAAGCACTCCCGACGGCGGATCGTCTTTCGGGCTCGTACCGTCAGCTCAAGAGTATTTCTCATTCGTTCACCATCGATCGCTGAATTGCTGTGAGCCTCGATATTGTTCATCCATCGCTCAGGAATTTCAAGTAAATCCGTCTGATCCAGTCAGCGAGCGGCGGCTCGACGGGAGATCGTTTCGAAGTGATCGAATTTCCGCTTGTTGACAATTCTATCGAAGATGTTCCGTCGAATGAAGCAGAATAGGATCCGGCATGAAGCACGAGGTTCCACTCTTTTTGCTTCATCTGTCTCACTGACGCCGATTCAATTGTGCCAGACTTCTGGACATGCTTGAAAAACTGCCGGCTTATTTCTTCGACTTCATTTTCACTAACCCGGATTGATCGTCTTTCATATCTGAGCTTTATGAGTATTTCGTCGAGCCCTGCCTTACGATTTTCCTCCTGTATTCTCTCGATCGTTCGCTTTTGCGCCGAGCCGATTACGCGGGAAGTGTGGGTTTCAAACACGAATAGGATCTTCTTCGTCGCGGGCGTGTTCGCCGGTGTCTTTGGTCGGCTTTCAGCTTGCGCCGATCGTGAAGTTCATCAAACGGCTGTACGCCATCTGATAGCTAGTCGCTGAACTGGCGGGACCCGATTGAAGTTGCCGGGCCGCGGATCACGTGAGATGGGGGGAAACAACAAGATGCGACAAGTTAAAGGTGATTTCGTCGGCGAATTAGACCAAGTCTTTCGAATCTTCTTGGTTACCGGGTATAGCGGCCGGGCAACCGGAGGCGACCATCTTGGATCAAGGACGAAGGTTTCTATCTCGATCTCATCCCGGAATCCGCCCACAACGACCTCAACGGGCTGAGTTTTGATCGATCTCAGAGCCCATGCAACGTATTTCTCAAGCTCCCGCGTTACCTCGCTGCATTTTGCCGTGCGTCGTTTCCCGCAATAAACGAAAACATAGCCTCTTTTTGACGGGGTAGCGCGGAGCGCGGCGACGGTCATTGGTATCTCAATGGTAAAGTCCGCGTTTCCGGGTATCGTGATTTTCTCGGTCTTCGGATATCGATCCGAAACCGGATTGTAGGTGGGAAAACCCTTGCAACGGGGCGTAGGCTCGCTGAGTGGCGGTACTTTGATGATTGAGACGACGTACTCAGCGCTTGAATCAAGTTCATATGTCAGTCCGCTCACCTCATCAAAGAAGAACTGCTGCGCGATATCGTTTGTGTAAGGGAAGTACCTTCCAGTTCGAATGTCATCCGGCGGTTTCACGAAATTCGAGTCGTATTCCAGCCGAACGCTGGAGACGACATCCGGTTCAACGTTCCAGCCTTCCTCGCAGCGTTTTGTGATGAAAGAGACGGTGAATCGACCGCTTTCCGTTGGAATTTTGACTGACCACTTGTTTGATCCGGAAACAGGAAAACGACGCTCGATCTCGAGCCGCTTCGTTTTGAGCAATTTGACTTGAAGCGGCTCAAACTGTGCGTGAACAGTGCCGGTAACGCCAACGAATAATAGGATTACAATCAGAATCGTTGTGATTTTCATATTTCCTCGAGAAGACGATCAAAGCCCACAGTGTTTCCTGAGAAAACTCCCAAAGACCGGTGCTTCTTGCTCATCTGTTCTTGGCGTGCCCGTTAACGTACTATCCGCAGCCAAAGCGGCTAGATCCATTTCAGAGTGGTTTATTGTCTTGTTAGTGCCCGCAGCATGTATCAATTCCTCGATCAGCCTCCGAGTGAGTTGCATTCTTGCGGCCTGGCGATTCTTTCTAATTTGCGTCTTTGACAATGGTCCTGAATAGCCTCTGACGCCTGCCTCGGCTTCAAAAACATAAACATACATTTGCATTCCGTCGCCAAATTGTTTAATCCGACCATCAGGACGTCGGCCAGGGTCACCGAATGTGGCTCCGCCTCCGCCTGCGATGGCCCCCGAGACTTTCCCGTCCCAGATCCTCTGATACTGCGCATTTATTTCGGATATTGTCGAATCAAAAAACAGTCCGCCACCTCCAGATTGAGTGGAAATATTCTCGAAAAGATCAAATATGTCACTGGCTCGTACAGGGTTACTGTATCCGACCGGCTTTGAGTCAATCTTCCTTAAGAGTTCGTTTATCTTCTCTTTACAGGTGCCCTTGACAACCTCCTCTAATGCCGAAAGCGCATCGGACGTACTGGAAAACTTGACAGTGACCGTGTCATCGCCAGGCTCAACCCATCCCGTTTCGAGTGGTGCGCGGGAAGTATGGGTCTCAACACGGATGGGATCTTCATCGTCGCCGGCCTGTTCGCCGGTGTCTTTGGCTGGCTTGCGGGTTGCGCCGAGGGTGTAGTTCATTATGCGATTGAACGCCCTCATGTGGCCTGTCTCGTGACCGGCTGACCCGGTTGGAGTTGCCGGGCCGGCTGATCCCGTCGAATGTCCGGATACTTTGTTGGGGTTCGTCTCGGGTTCCTCGATCACGTAATGGCCGCCTTCGAACGATCTCCGTTTGATCTCGGCAAACTGGCAATGCCACGGCATCGCGTAGAAGTTACCGTAGAACTTCGACGGCATCTGGCATTGCCACTGCGGGTAATCAGCATTACCGACCGAGTTGTCATAACTCGGATCGGGAAGCGGATCGGGATCGGCGTTGTAGATCTTCTGACCGAGCGGCTCCGTTTCCTCGACCGAGGTCAGCCAGTCATTGTCGATCTTGCGCCATGTCGCCGTCGTTCCGGTGACCGGATCGGAAGTCATCCAATGCGGGCCGGTCGCGCCTTCCTTGGCGATCACCGCGCCGCCGGCGAAGATCTTCGTCTCCCACTTCGTTTCGTCCGGCTTGACCGTCGTCAGATTGCTGCCGAGAACCGTCGACCATACCTGATACATCTTCGGCGCGGCCGTCAGCGGTGAATTGGGCGGCGAGTCGTTTACGTGATAGGTCTGAAAGCCTTCCCTTCTCGATCACCGGCCGGCCGTCGCCGTCGAAGACGTATTCGCTCAAATGTTCCTGGATCATGTTCAGCACATTTCCGAATTTCCCCTTCCTCTTGACGAACATCCGTGTCCGTCGTCCCGATGCGTCGTAGTTCGTGTCAACATACGTGTGCGGGTCCGACTGAACGTCGCCCTGCCGGATGATGTTCCCGGCGGCATCATAGTTTCCAACAAACGGCGTGATCCGCCCGTTGACGTAGGTTTCGGCAAATCCCGAATCATTCTCCCAATGATTGGTTTGTCTGTCGTTCATCATCGAGAACCCGTCATACCCGATCGACTCTTCATAAACGCGCTTGTTCTGGTTGTTCGTCCCAACGCCCATTCCGAACTGCGCAAAGGTCAGCCGTCCGGCGAAATCGTACTTCATCGTCCGGTCCCATTTTTCATCGAGCAGGTCGTTTTTCGCCGTCACCCGCGAGTCGTTGCCGTGCGTGAAATCGACCTTCATCACGAATCCGTTCGGTTTTGTGACTTCGTTGTGGTTCACCCGCAACCGGTTGTAATAGCCGAGTTTGATCTCCGGAGTCTCGGTCGGAAGCAGGTAGTCGATCTGCTTGATCCCGCCGAAGGCACGATATTGGATGTTGCCGGCGTAGTTTCCGGTTCTATTTTCGGTTGCCGTTGACCGAATCGCTCGCCCAAATCACTAGCAATCTGTTTGCCAGTAAGTGCGCAGCTATTGCGGAGTCATTCAATCCGAAAGATCATTGGTTCGGTAACAACCGGGTCGGTCAGAACATGCCCGATCGCCGCAAGGGCCCGTGTCTCTTTTTCGCTTTCTTTACCAAATCGCCAAGTTTCGACCTGACGCATAAGAACGTGGATTCCGGGAGTTAAACGACTCTTCAAGAATGGGATTCGGAACAGTAGTTCCTCGGAGTACGTCTGTTTACCAGAGATCGTCGCGAAATCGTCAATCGAAAAAGTCGGTTCCGCTCTCGTGTTATCCGTCAAGACAGACACGCTGCTGTTTAGTTCAAACTCCTTCTTGCGGGCTTCCGCCTCAGATTTTGAAATCCAGAAATGTGAAGCTGAAACCCATCCTTTGTAGATAAAATGGGGATCGTCCCATCATTGGAAAATGTCAACTTTAGCTTAAACTCAAGGGTCGAAACCTCTTCATCTCCGCTCTCAATCGACTTCTTATCCAGTGATTCGGTGCGAATCTCTACATTCTCCGCGGCATTCCGCGCCGGAAAGGGGCTCTGGCTCCAGACCGAATTGGCTAATACCGGGATTGCAATCAAGCAAAGAAATACATTACGGCAATTTTCATGCTTCCTCACTTGAACCGAATCGGCGATGCCAATGATCCCGCCTGCAATCCTTTCGTAAAATGACAACCCATTACACTCTAGAATGGTGACAACTCGACGGCCAGTTGAGGCGTTTCCTTATCTCTAGCGATTACGAACTTCGGCGTTTTGCCGAGGATTTTCGGATATAGCGCGTTTCTTGAATAGACGTATTTCTGAAACTCAAAACTCCACTCTCCCTCGGGAAGCATTATTCGCATCTCAGAGGACTCAACATCCGCGTTGGGTTCAATCGTCGGGGCGAAGCTCTCCTGGTAAACCAAGCGTCCCTTCTTGTCCAGTAGCCGGACCCACAGTTTCTCCCAATCGGAAGCTGTCAGATTCCTTCGGCGAAGGGCAAGCTTAACGTGCACATCTCCGAACCAATATTGAACGGGTACGTCGCCGACGTCAAACGTCTCCGATTTGCCGATATCGAACCGTTTACCGACGTAATACTGATCCATCTTAAAGACACTCATAAACGGCGGATAGATCAAGAAAGCGTCCGTGTGTGTTCTCGGCTTCGAAACGCTCGTGTAAAGGAAGAGGCTTTCCTGAATAGGGCCCGCAAACGTAATTCGAAATCTCCCGTTCTCTCCGCTCTCGCCCGAGGCTAACGGGAAGCCACCAAAGCGTCCGATGTTGACGTCTGCTCCGCATACTGGTTCACCATTCGTTCCGACAACTCGACCAGTCAATGTTGTGATATTCAACGAATAAGCAATTGTGCTTAAGAACGAGATTGCCAGAATCAGATGAATACGTCGGAGATATGAAATAGCCAACTTCCTCATTGGTCTAGTGTTCAAATTAGCTTTCAGCATTCCTAGTCCGATTTGCGATTGCATCAATTTCCTTCTTACAATCTCCATTTCCCTCTCCTGTATCCTTAATTTTATTGGTATTCGAGCTGCTTTTACTGGAATCTCCGCCATCGTCTTCAATCAACGTGTTCCCGGATAAGGCTTGTAAATCATATGGGCGAGTTCATGTAAGATCTGCAGAATTCGAGACTCAAAGGTGTTCGCGTCATATCCGCCGATTTTCGCACGAGATTGCCCGTTGAAGAATGGTCCTCTTTGCTCTATTCGAACCCTTCCGAACACTCGAAATCCAGTATTTACTCCATACCCCTTCTGTCTTCGGCCGTTTGAATCGTAGTAGGTGGTTTCGAATCGCCGGTATCATCCATTCGGATGCCGGCGTAGTCGTTATCCGCAAATGAAGTCACGTTTGCACCGATAAGTTGCCTTTTCAAACGATAGAATGCGAACAACGCGGGACCGCCAAAGAACCTCGAACACTGACTGTCACCCCACAAAATCTCTTCCACCGCATCGAGTGCTTGGTTGGCTCGCTGGAGCTGATCACCGTCATCGATTGGCGGAGATCCATCACTCGCATCCTTGAAATCCTCCGGAATTGTTGAATCGCCGCAGCGGATGTTGACTCGGTTGTTTTCGAGGTCAACGTCGCCGTCGCAGTTGTCCGGATTCTGGGTCGGTACGGTCGTCGCGCCGTCGGCGGCCTGGTCGATCGGTTTTGCCGTCGAATGCGTCGCCTGATGCGTGACGGTGCCGGGCATGTCCCGGGCGGAATCGGGCGGCGGGTCATTGACGTGAATGAACGACGGATCGCCGTCCTTCTTGTTCGGGTCCCAGATCGATTTGATGCTCGTTCCGTTGAGCGAGCTTTCAATCTCCTCGCGGATTCTGCATTCCATCGGCCGGACGTCGTCCGGCAGATCGCACTGCCATTGGGGAAACGCCGAATTCCGCGCGGCGAAGTCGTAACCCGGATCATTTTCAGTGTCGGGATCGGTGTTGGCAATCACCTGTCCGAGCGGTTCGGTCTCTTCGGCCGCCTTTTCCCAAACGCCGTTCGATCCCGCCCATCTGACGGTTGTCCCAATCACCGGATCGGCGGTCGCCCAGCGCGAACCCGCATTTGCATTCGCTGTTCCGATCAACGTTCCTCCCGCAAATACCTTCGTGCCACCCGTGTAACCGCCGAACGTCACAAGATTTGACCCGAGAACCGATGACCAAATCTGAAAGACCTTCGGCGTTGCAACGAGCCCTCCCGACGGCGGATCGTTCCGCGGATAGGTCCGCTGGTTGTCCTTTTCGACAACCGGTCGGCCGTCGCCATCAAAATCGTATGCCGTGACATGCTCCTGAACCATGTTGAGGTATCCGTTAAACCGCCCGACTGAATACGCCCGTTGACGTAGCTATCGCCGAATCCTCCGGTTTGGCCCCAGTTTGTTACCTCTCTTTCCGCCATCATCGAAAAACCGTCGTACTCGATCGCCTGTTCGTAAACGCGCACGTTTCCGTTGTTGTTGCTTTGCCCCATACCGAACTGATTATGCGTCAGACGTCCGGCGAAATCATACTTCATCGAACGGTCCCATTTGTCATCGAGCAGATCGTTCTTCGCGAGCACGCGCGAGTCACTGCCGTGCGTGAAATCGGCCTTCGCTTCGAAACCGCCCGATCTGGCGATCTCCCAATAGTCGGCCCGCAGACGGTTGTCATATTCGAGCTTGATCGTCGGCGCCGCGTCCGGAATCGCATACGTCATCTGCTTGATCTGCCGGATGAATTCCTTCTCAGTATCATATTTACGTTTTCAAATGCGCTTTGAACCGAGCA
Source organism: Acidobacteriota bacterium (assembly GCA_016715115.1). Taxonomy (NCBI): domain Bacteria; kingdom Pseudomonadati; phylum Acidobacteriota; species Acidobacteriota bacterium. The sequence continues at coordinate 98,110 of JADKBM010000011.1, read as the reverse complement.
ACTCTAATCAGCAGATAGAATTCAAGGCAAATCAAGGCGATGCAATTCATAAATAAACCGAAATCCGCTTTGGATACTGCTCGAATTGCAATCGAGTTCGAGATGAGCGCGCCCGGTATCGGATCAGAAACGAAAACCAATATCCGGCACTGCATCAAAGTCAGTGCCAAGATTACGATCCGAAAGAGTTGTGCGGTTAACGAAGAACGAGCGCGAGTCAGAAGAAGGTAAGCCGAAAGCAACACGGCGATTATTAAATAGGTCGCCGCTCGGTACTCTCCCGCGATCGGATGTACCGACGTACTCAGACCAGGCACCGCATCGTGAAGATTATTCAAAACAGAAACGGCTCTCACACCTTCAAACACACCGCAATAAAAAGCGGCTGTCAATAAGCCGGCGAATGCCGAAAACAGAGTGTAATGTTTGAATTTCATTTTTACCGACTATGCCGCATTCTTGTAGGGCTTCGCAGCGGGTTTTCTCGATTTGATTCTCGCACATTTGGCAATTATCTGATCGTAAAAATCTCCCAGAAAATGAAGGTCGCTTGGCCGGTATCCAGTTACAAACATATCCTCCCATGATCGGGAAAAATAGCCGATTTGACGTCCTGATTTCCCACCGCTATGCACCAAGGAGTGGATTTGTCAGGAACACACGATCATGGCGATCAAAATCGAAAAGGTGATGATGGAACGTACTTCACCGAAATCTTTTCAAATCGGTAATTCGAATCTATTTTTCGTTCGTGTCTGGAAAACCGAGGAATTTCGCCTGATCAAGGTCGACTTCGGTCGTTGCTGATTCGGTCTCCGAAATTTTTCCGTCTTTCAGCCTGTACCGCTTTCGAATGAAGGAAGTCGGGTGATTTCTGGCACGGGCTGTCCCGTATTCTTCGGTGATCAGGCCGTCGTCTGTGAACTCGATTTTCCTAAGACCGCCAAAAGCGGCGTCGCCGAACTCTCTGGTCCAGATCAAGCGAGGGCGCCGACCGGAAAGATCGTAAAGAAGTATTGCGCTTGTAAAACCCTGGAAGTACCGAACGCCAAGTGTTACAAGCGCCTCGTCTTTTCCATCTCCGGTAAGATCTTTTGTCGAGACATTGACGAGCTCGAATCCGAGGATTTGCTCGGTCAACCCAAAGTCACCTTGATCCAGCAACATCTTCCCGTTTTTCAATGTGATCTTCTTCAGTTCCGGAGCGATTTCCGGAATCGACTTAAAACAAATCGGGAAGCTGAAATTCCGAAAATCGGGAGCCTTTACATTCGGGGTCCGTTTCAGTTTTGGTGTCGGAGTAATCGCCGGTAAGCGCGAGATCCCAATTTCAACCCCTTCCGCCGTGTGATTTGAGGTGTCGCAAGAACTGAGAAAGATCAAGATGATTACCAACCACTTTGCAATAGAGTTCATATCGGTGCGTCCTCACAGGTTCATTCTGCTTGTGGTTTGGAACTGCGACGTCCTGACCAGACGTCCGGCCGCATCGACCGTGTAGCTCGCCTCGTCGTCGATGGTGACGTTCCCCTCGGCGTCGTAACTCCAGTACGGACTGCGGTTCGTGTTGTCTTACGAATAGTTCGAGGTGTGCCCGACAAAAGTAAGATCGGCATGAACGCAAATAACCTTGCAACTTCATCGGGTTTCCGTAATCCAACCTTCAATCTGACCATTTTGCAGGACAACTTCAAATTGCGCCGAATTTCCCAGTTTCGCCTTCAGGATTTCTCCCTTTGAGTCAAGAAAATAAAGCCCTTTTATGTCATTGTCGATCTCACGAATTTCGCGTCTTCCGTTGAGATAATCGTTGGCCACCGCGGCGTCATCGAAGATCGCTATCCTCACGAGCTCTCTTTTCTTGTTCATCGCTTTGAGATGCTTTACCAAAGCAATCAATCGCGATTTCGTAATGAGTTCTTTTTCGACAACCAGATAAGCAAAGCATCTTCTCTTCTTAAGGCATTCTCTGCCTAGGAGAACGTCATATTCCGGGGCCGTGTCAGCTTGTTCCGATCCGTTGACGTTCGGACTCAGACGATTCGATTGAGTTTGCGCCAATACTCTATCCGAAAAACCGCTCGAACAGCTCGAATTGAAAATCAAACAAAACAATACGACCGTTAGACTTGCAATCAAAAAAGGAGTCCTCATTTGCATCCTTCTGCCTCCAGTTTATCACCAATTATTTTGCTCCCACGGGGATTCGTTACCGCGAAGATCTTTGAACCTTTAGGGATGGCCTCTAACTTCTCGGCCAGTGTTTGGTCCAACAGAAGTATTGACGGATTCGATGGCTCAATGAAGTTCTTGTGAAGGTTTTCATGCAAGATTACTGACAACCTCAGGCCGGTATGGTTGTAGTAAATATTTCCGGTGGTTTGGCCGGTCACTGCGTCGGGTAATTGCAGACCATTTGCCAAGTAAACGTCGGCCATTTCCTTCATTGTTGAGAAAAAGCCAGCTGGATCAGGATTTATTGAATTCATAAAATCATATGGCGTTTGATTTGTTAAACTCTCAATCAACTTCTTCACACCATCTTCGCCAAATTTCGACTCCAAAAACTCCAAACACTTCGATTTGGGTACATTACCTCCCTTAACGTGCGATAGCAGATCCCAAACAAGCCTATCTCGTTCTGATTCCCATTCCCTAAGACTATCGCCTTTGAGTGGAGTAGGCGCCTGTTGCGGTGGAATCAAGACAGTGCCCGGTTCTACCCACTTAGTATCAAACGGAGCACCGCCCGGCTCGCCTTGGTTCAGTTTCGGTACTCGGGTTTCGACGCGGGCAATCGGATCTTCATCGTCGCCGGTGTGTTCGCCAGTCTCTTTGGTCGATTTCCGGGTTGCGCCGAGCGTGAAATTCATCAGGCGGCTGAATGCCATCTGATGGCCTGCCTCGTGACCGGCGGACCCGGTTGGAGTTGCCGGGCCGGCTGATCCCGTTGTATGTCCGGATACTTTGTTGGGATTCGTCTCGGGTTCCTCGATCACGTAATGACCGCCTTCGAACGATCTCCGTTTGATCTCGGCAAACTGGCAATGCCACGGCATCGCGTAGAAGTTACCGTAGAACTTCGACGGCATCTGGCATTGCCACTGTGGGTAATCAGCATTACCGACCGAGTTGTCATAACTCGGATCGGGAAGCGGATCGGGATCGGCGTTGTAGATCTTCTGACCGAGCGGCTCCGTTTCCTCGACCGATGTCAGCCAGTCATTATCGATCTTGCGCCATGTCGCCGTCGATCCCGTCACTGGATCGGAAGTCAGCCAATGAGGACCGGTCGCGCCTTCTTTGGCGATCAGCGCCCCGCCGGCGAAGATCTTCGTTTCCCACTTCGATCCGTCCGGCTTGACCGACGTCAGGCTGCTGCCGAGCACCGTCGACCATACCTGATACATCTTTGCCGCTGCGGTCAACGGCGACGACGGCGGGTTGTCGTTGACATGATAGGTCTGAAAGCCTTCCTTCTCGATAACCGGCCGGCCGTCGCCGTCGAAGACATACTCGCTCAGATGTTCCTGGATCATGTTGAGCACGTTTCCGAATTTCCCCTTTCTTTTGTCGAACATCCGAGTCCGTCGTCCCGATGCGTCGTAGTTCGTGTCAACGAAGGTATGCGGGTCCGACTGAACATCGCCCTGCCGGATGATGTTCCCGGCGGCATCATAGTTTCCAACAAACGGCGTGATCCGCCCGTTGACGTAGGTTTCGGCAAATCCCGAATCATTCTCCCAATGATTGGTTTGTCTGTCGTTCATCATCGAGAACCCGTCATACCCGATCGACTCTTCATAAACGCGCTTGTTCTGGTTGTTCGTCCCAACGCCCATTCCGAACTGCGCAAAGGTCAGCCGTCCGGCGAAATCGTACTTCATCGTCCGATCCCATTTGTCATCGAGCAGGTCGTTCTTCGCCGTCACCCGCGAGTCGTTGCCGTGCGTGAAGTCGGCCTTCATCACGAATCCGTTCGGTTTTGTGACTTCGTTGTGGTTCACCCGTAACCGGTTGTCATAGCCGAGTTTGATCTCCGGAGTCTCGGTCGGAAGCAGGTAATCCATCTGCTTGATCTGGCCGAACGCACGATATTGGAAAGGATGAATACCAACCGGCGAAAGCGAAATTTACGATACCTGCTGTCTCAAAACGCCGGAGAGAATCGCCTTCCTGAAATATCCGATATGTCCAAGACACCTTTTTCCGGGCCATAGATTTCGTCCCCGAATTCGAAACGAGCCGTCATCTTTTTCTACTTTTGGATCCGAGAGCCAATTATTATCGTTAGCGCGGATTCCGAGTTTCATTTGGAAATTCACGGTTACTTGTTGTGCATTACGTTAATAATGGACCCATCATTCTTGTCAATCCAAACAGTCGGACATCCTCCAATCAAACCTGGGGATTCAACTTTGAGACTAAACGCCACTTTCCAAGCGCTTTCATCGATGACCTCGACATCACAACCGCGAAAGTCATAATCGTAAATAAGGTAACCGCGTGCGACATAAACCGCAGTTTCTTTTGAAATCCGGGCCGTCTCGGTCTTTGATTCGATAATGTTTCTGTTGGGTTCACGATACGCTGATAGCGAACAGCCCAAGAGTTGCATTGAAATGAAGGCGACGAATACGGTTCTTAAATGACTCATGTTTTTTAACATTGCTTACCTGCAATTCCTCGTATCCAATGAGTTCCCTGGAAATCCGTCAACCGGTGGCTCGGCCAATTCGGGGTTGAATCCAGCTCGCTCGGGTCCGACGCCGCGACGCCAAATGGCGCTTCCGCCCAATTCATCGTCCTTCGCCTCATAAACTACCAGGTTCGGAACCCCTGTTGATGTGGCTACCTTGGTGTCACGAAACGACGGTCCCGTATTTTCGAAAGGGGCTAAGAATCCGTTTACGTTCGTTAACATCGCGTCAATCTGTGTTACCTCCGAAAACGGATGAGTATGAAACAAGGCGATCAACCGTGCACCGGTGACGGGGGGCGGGTTGCGGAGATCGACTTGATTTGACATTCTTCTACTTCTGTCCGCAGTTCTAAGAATCAGCTGTCCGTTTCGTCTTTGATAAATCCATCCTCCGGCTTCCAAGGGGTAATTCGTTCGATGCATCGTGGACAACCCGGAAAGGGATAATGCCTCTGCCGTCTTCGTATCTCGACAACACCGGCAACACGCATCAACGCATGGACAAAAGTAGTGCCAAACGGCCCGTCATCTCGATCAAACGCGCTCTGCTTGAACACCACCGTTAGTGAATTTGATTACTCCGTCCTTTAGCGACGCCAGCTGCGCCCTCGACGGCGCGACGATCCGAGACCGTCGTGCTGTTTTCATCTGGTGCTCAACAAATCTTGTCCGCATCGAAGATGATCAAACTCTGAACCAGGATAAAGTAAAATCGATTCTACCGTTCCGTCAATACGGACGCCAAATGAAATTCCTCGAATGTCGGATTCATAAACGAAGTTTTCAGGGGCGTCCGAAACCTCCTTCTTCGAAAACAGACGTAGTTTGAGGTCAAAATAGGACGGTTTCCGTCTTTGTTTCGGTGAATAGAAAAGCCGTGTAACCACGCCTTCGGCGACTCGCCATCCTGAATCATTCGGGAGCTTGCACGACCCACGCGAATACTCGACGAAGAGCTCTTCGAATTCGGTTTGGTATTCCGTCCAAAAGCGGTTTTCAGATGGTTTCGACTTGCCCAAAACGCCGATCACGTCGCTTTCGGTTGATGTTAGCAGCGATATTCGCTTGGCTCCTTGCCACAGGTCCAGTTGCTGACACGGCGCTGAAGTTACGAAGCCTCCAACCAAACAACATAACAAGAACGACGTAAGACGGCTATTTTTGTTCATTGGTCCACTCCTTACCACAAACCAATCCAATTAGCTTGCTGAAATAGAAACTGTAGGTTTCATCCATATCATATCCTTTATCAGGAGTTGTCGGAACTCGGTTCCACACGCTTCCTCGAAGGTTGACGGGCGACGCCCGGGCTCCCGGGATTTCCAATTTATCTGAATCAAACCGTACACGGAACGACGCGAAACGCGCGACGTTTTCCAGCAGTTCCCGATCCGGTAGATTTCGCGTCCTTTCGCGTCGTCTAGCGGTTGAGCTGCGCGATCAACGGTCGACGCCGATGATAAAGGCACGCCTTTGGCCGAAGGGCTCGCAAGAGAGGTCTTCGCCGCACGATCGGCAATCGGTTCACCGGACGAAAGCGATCACCGGCGGGACGGATCTTTATTCGCGGAACTTCGCGTGGGGAACGTCGCTCGTCGGACTTGCGGGCCGCGCCGGTCTCGACGCCGGTTTCGGGATTTCGTACAATTCGCTCGTCTGACGGTTATGAAGGCTGCCTGCCACTCGGCGCAACTTATGCCGGCTACGGACACTGGTCGTGGAATTCTTGGGACGGACCGGCGCAGCCAAATCGCTCACAGACCACGCAATCGGCAACGGTTCGTGAAGCACCAACTCTAAAGCACCGAAAGATCGGCAAGCAAGAAGCTAAGGCGGGGCGGAGGCTCGCACAATCGGGCATTTGGGATAACGAAACCCTGTACGAACCGCTACCTTCGAGAATTGACCTTAGAGAAATGATTGTTCGTCGGTTAGATGAGGACGGAGGCCGTTGTCGCAAATTCTTGGATTCAGTTAGGGCTAATCTGGGCATCAAACAGACTGTTGAAGATATATATGACGGGATTTTCGCGGTGGGAATTATCGCACTCGGTCCGGACCTGCTGCCGGCGAGCGTTGGCGGGCGAACCCCGTACAATAGTAACAAGTACGGAAATTTTCCCATCGGAGTTCGCCCGGAGTCGGGCAAATCCAGCGAATACGAGCGATGGACAACGCGGGAGCGATATTTGGGGGTTGTCCTGCACGAAATGCTCCATCGCGCCGGGGTTGGAAGTCATCGGGCCTTCGCTCAGGCGCGGCTTAAAAGCCTAGATTTGCAACAAAATGCTGACAAACGCGTGCAAACAGTCACGCGTGTTCCACACGCTTTGTACGTCGGTGCGCGTCGACACCATGTTCCGCTTCGCTCCACATGGTGCTATCGTACGTGCGTGTGCTTTCGCACACTGAATCGATTTCTCGCTCGAGCGTTCACGACCGGCACCATGTTCCGCTTCGCTCCACATGTTGCTATCGTACGTGCGTGTGCTTTCGCACACTGAAGTGCAGGGAACGCCGGCTGTTGATTGTTCCGTTTGAAGCAAAAACGGAACCGGTTCGACGGCGGCGATGATCCCGCCGACCCGCACACGGTCGAGTCGAATTTAGTTTCGTCCTCGGCGGATTGAGGTCGGTCGACGGCCGATTAGGTTCGGTCGTCCGCAAACTGAGTTCGGTCCTTGGCGGATTAAGTTGGGTTGTCTCCGAGCTGAGTTCGGTCCTTGGTGGATTAAGTTGGGTCGTCTCCGAACGGAGTTCGGTCGTCGGCGGATCAAGTTGGGTCGTCTCCGGACGGAGTTCGGTCGTCGGCAGATCAAGTTGGGTCGTCTCCGGACGGAGTTCGGTCGTCGGCGGATCAAGTTGGGTCGTCTCCGAGCTGAGTTCGGTCGGCGGCGGATCAAGTTCGGTCGTCGGCGGATTAAGTTTGGTTCGATGCGAACTTAGTCCGGCCGGAGGCGAATCAAGGCGGGTGAAAGCCCGGTTTTTGTGCGCCGCGAGAAATCGTGCGGATCGGAAAAAAATCGTCAATTTAAGCAAAGTCAAGTCAAACGGTCCTAGCGGCGTGCGCGTAACACAAGTTTGGATATCGATATTGGTGCGGGATTGGAAGCCGCTTCGGCACATAAATACACCACAATAGAACGCGGCCGTCAGTAAGCCAACAGTCGCCAAAACCCTGGTGTAATATGCACACTACCTTGTCACATCACTAGTACAACTCGCTCGAACGGTTGTAGAATCATTCCGCCAAGTCTCACGAATAATCTCTCTTTCTGTTCTCGCATCTTCGCGCTTACAGGCGCGAACATCTGACCCACTTGATATGTGGAAGCTCACGCTTTCGAGCAATCCGCGCGAATTCACGAAATAGGTAATCCCCGGGTTCTTGTTCGAGTAAAACGTCGCTTTTGGACCGTCGAATGGGTGAGATGCCTCAAGACCAGTAAGATTGATTCCCAGGTGCTTTGGTTTCCTTGGTTTCTTGAGCTCGAATTCAATGGTAACAACGACGAATTCCGGGACGTCGAATTGAGCTTTCGGGTTTTGCGAACAAAGTCCCCGCGAATAAAATACAGATAACGTACCCCGCTGAAGGATGTATTCGTTGAAATGAGGGTCAGCGCTCCACGAAGGTTGTCCGAAACGCCGGACAACATCATCACGTGTTGATTTGAATGGGACGATCGTCTTGATCTCACGGAGCCAAACTGGCTCTTTCGCCCAAGCGGCGGCACCAATTGTCATCAGAAGCACAAATAACATCATTCTCATGGGTTTGAACCTCCCTCTCCAACGTCGACCCCAGGGCATTTCTCAAGTAGATATTTCATGAAATAGTCGTTATTTAATCGACCTCCGAAACCTTTTCCAATTGGCTGTTCGACTGATCGTATCCCCAGGAAACGGTCTTCGACGGCAATCCGAGAATCCGTCTCGAAACATATGCCGTACTGAGATTGTAGGCGGTCGTCGACTTCTTCTGCAAGAAATTCGTCGACCCGTCTTTGACGCGGACCTCGCTTACCAGTCCGTATTCGGCGACCGTCGTGTTGGGGATCAGGCGATAGTCGATCTTGGTGATCTTTTCGGTTTGAAGTGTCAAAGACTTTCTTTCGTCGTTGTGACTTCGCTGCCATAATCGATCGTTTTTGATTCAGATCCGATTGAGCCCGTGGCTGAGGACGATACCGACCGCGCATCTTCTCGGGATAAATAGATCGGATTTTTTGATTCTGAATTAAGCGTCGGGACGGTGGATTTACTTCTGCCAACACACCTTCGTTTGTGCTATTCTCTAACTAGAAATCCAATCCGAAATGCCATGGTGCAAGCGGTGATTTCAGCCTCAGAGTTCCTTCGGCATTTTGGAAGAGCATCAAGAGGTATCACTATGATTTCGGGTAAAAACCTTGAGTTTTACGAACGCGAAGAACCTCCCGGCGAAGAGATCAAAGAATTTATGGACGACGAGATCGCCCACGTGCCGCAGGCGCCGCACGGCCTGACCGATCGCCTTATGAATCATCATTCATCGAGTCCGGCAGATTCGGGTGGTGATATCGATGCTTCGTGGGAAGAAGTCAACACGAGCGGTGCGGAATCCGTTTTCGGGCATAATCCGACACCCGATCAGAGCGATGTCGAAGAGAATGCGCACGCCGTCGGGATCGACTTTGCCGACAACGAGCCGCTCGAGTTTGTTGAGAAAATCGCCAAGCGCGACCGAAATCGCTACGAACTCGATGAGAGTTCTAAGGGCGGACGGGACACGATATAGCTTCTGAGAAGAAAAGAAGAAGAAACCGCACGAAATGGTTCGGGCCATTCGTGCGGTTTGCGTTTTTGGAACCAAAAGAGACTAATCGGTATAGATCTTGACGACCGGTTTCCCGTCCGGCCCGATATAGGCGCGGTACATTCCCTCCGAATTGAACGAAACTCCCATATTGCCGTATTTGTCGAGGACGATCACGCCGCCGTCGCCGCCGAGCGCCTTGACCTTGTTCATCACGATGTCCGCCGCCTGCTGAACCGGGAGAGCGCGGTATTCCATCAGCGACGAGATGTCCCGCGCGACACCGACGCGTATGAAATACTCGCCCCAGCCGGTCGCCGATACTCCGCACGTCGCATTGTTTGCATACGTCCCCGCGCCGATGATCGGCGCGTCGCCGACACGTCCGTATTTCTTGTTTGTCATCCCGCCCGTCGATGTGCCGGCGGCGATGTTGCCGTCCTTGTCAAGCGCGACCGCTCCGACCGTTCCAAACTTGTTCTCGGGGAGTTTTTGCGTTTCGGTCATCGAAGCATAGAGTTCGTCTTTTGAAATACCCCTCGAATTCCGGCTCGAAGGCTTATCGACCTTTTCGCTTTTCCCATTTTCAATGGTCTCCTTCTTCGACTTTTCCTGCTCTTCCTTGATGATCCGCTGCAGCGAATCCCAACGGGGCTGCGTCCAGAAGTATTTCGGATCGACAAGCTCGATTCCCTTTTCTTTCGCAAACTTCTCGGCGCCGTCTCCGACCATCATCACGTGTTCGCTTTTTTCCATCACGGCGCGGGCGAGCGTGATCGGATTCTTGACCGTATGAAGGCCGGCAACCGCACCGGCGTTGAGCGTCTTTCCGTCCATAATCGACGCGTCGAGTTCGTTGCGCCCGTCGGCGGTGAAGACCGCGCCCTTGCCGGCGTTGAAGAGCGGCGAATCTTCGAGGATCCTGATCGCGATCTCGACCGCGTCGAGCCCGGATTTGCCGTCCTGCAGCGCCTTGTATCCGGCGAGCACCGCTTCTTCCAGTTTCTTCGTGTATTCGGCTTCTTTATCGGGCGTCAAAGTGCCCTTCTTGATGACGCCGGCACCGCCGTGAATAATGAACCCGAGCCGCGGATTCTGCGGCGACTGAAGCTGCGTGATCCCGGCGTATCCGCCCTTTTGCGCGAGCGCGACGATCGGCATCGCATAAACGAACACCATCAGCAAAAACGAAACCAATTTCTTCATAATCTTACCCCTACGATTCCTGTCAGATTACCACAACCAACGCCCTCAATTCACGAACCGCGGCGAAGATCGAACCAAACGCGCGGGATGGTCAAGAGCTTCTGCGCGGCGCTCGTGTGCGCCCGTCGCCGAAAGACGTCGTGATCTTGCTTTTCGATCTCGTCGAGAATGCGCGAATAGATCGTCGACGCCAGACCGACCGTCAGACGCGAGTCTCTTTCAAGAAACCGAATTCCCGCATCGCCTTTGCGATAGTATTCTCTCGCCCGGGCGATCTGAAATTTCATCATTTCGACGAAGTTCGATTCGACACGGTTATCGAACAGCTGTTCCTCGGAAACTCCGAACCGGCGCAGATCTTCTTGCGGCAGATAAATTCGGTTCCGCGCGGCGTCTTCTTTTACGTCGCGCAGGATGTTTGTCAGCTGCATCGCGATGCCGAGCGCCTCGGCGTGATCGAGCGCCCTCGGATCGCTGTATCCAAGTATCTCGGACGACATCAGACCGACGGTCGACGCGACGCGATAGCAATAAACGTAAAGTTCATCGAAGGTTTCGTAGCGATTGATCTTGGTGTCCTGGACAATGCCCTTTATCAGCTCGAGCGGCAGGTTCTCGGCAAACCGGTGCTTTCCAAGCAAATCCTGCCAGGCGATAAACACCAGATCCTGTTCGGTCGGTTCGTTCTCGGTTTTGACGTCGCCCCGGAAAACGTCGCGCAGACGCTCTTCCCATATCCCGACAACCTCGCGCGGCGTGCGTTCTGCGGATTCGTCCGCCTCGTCGACCGCATCGTCGACGTGCCGGCAGAAGGCATAGATCGGATAGACCGCGCGGCGCTTTTCGGGCGGCAGAAATTTGGCCGCGAAATAAAAACTGCGGGCGTGATATTTGGTCACGCTCTCGCAGTATTCGTAAGCCCTTGAGAGAACGTTTGAATTTGAAGACGAAAGCATCAAGGTCGCGAATTTTGGAAATTGAACTCAATGAGCGCGTGTAACCCGCTGACGAATCTGCAAGCACAATAGTTGCGAGTGTTGCACACGCTCCGGAAATCGGCGCGATCAGCCACCACGTTCCGCTCCGCTTCACGTGGTGCTATCGCAAGCTCGCGTGCTCCGCACGCTTGAAGAAGTCAATTGAGTTTACCTCGACCATGGTGAACCGCACGGTCTATTTCCGATCCTCCAACTTCAACCAATCGATGTTCGCCGGAATCGGCTGCGACGTTATCGTAAACTCGCCATCGTCATTCAACGGAAAAACTCCGTATCGTTCCCAGCGATTTGCGGTGTTGCGGAGCAACTCGGGATCTTTTCCGTCTCCTGCCCAGCCACGATATCTGAATTTCAGATGCGTCGATTTCCAAACTGTTTCGAGACTTGATTTGGAAAGTGTCACGTCCTTGAGTCCTTTGAGATAAGCATCCCGCTTATTCTCCGGAACTGCACATATCCTGAATTCTTCGGCGAACCGAAACGACTCGCCGGGTTCGACCACCTTGAAATAATCCCCGCGCGGTTCCTTTTCTTGCAAGTAAGGCAGTCGGCAGTAGAACGGGCTTTCGACGGGGTGAACGACCTCCGTATTCACATCTCCTGCACCGCCGACCGCCATAAAGCGGATCTCGGCGAAACAACCAAGACGTCGCGGCACGAGTAGCGGTTCGTCGCCGTTGTTTGCCAGTTCCATTTCGAGCAACGCGACGAATCCCGGCCATACGCCGTCGGAGCGGAGGTCGAGCGATTGGATCTCTGTCGTCTTCCAAGCGTAAAGGGATCCTTTCAGCACAAGTCCACGGTTGTGATCACCTTGTTGCGCAAGCACCGCAGACGCGAAGCCGAGGACAACAAGGATAAGCAATGACTTAATCAATCTGAACATCTCAAGCCCTCCTTTCCGCCAGATAATCCGCAAACTGCACGAGACAACTCCGCGCTTCGCTCGACGGGAAGTTTTCGATCAGAATCCGCCTGGCGTCGTCAACTATCTTCCTCAGCCGCATCTCGCCGGCGGCTTTGCCCTCGGTGCCGGCGAAGGTCTTTTGATCGGCGCTGAAGATCGCTTCGTCCTCATCCAGATCGATAAGGTCGTCGCTCAATTGATACGCATCGCCGAGAAGTTCCGCAAACCGCGACAATTTTACGAGATCGAGCGGGTTTGCCCCGGCAAGGATCGCGCCGACGCGGATCGAAAGGCGCATCAAGGCCGATGTTTTCAGATTCCTGATCGATTCCGAAACGGCGCTCGTCTCGCCGCCCGCGCCGGTCGCCAACGCGAGGTCGACCGATTGGCCGCCGACCATTCCCGACGCGCCGATGCACTCGACGAGTTCGGCGTGGGCGAGCATCGCGCGTTCCGGCAAGTTCGCGTGATTGACGAAAACCAGCCCGTACGAAGCGTTCAAAAAGCCGATCGCGACGAGCACCGCCAACCCCTCGCCAAATTTATGATGCAGCGAATCCTTTCCGCGCCGCTTCGGCGCGTTGTCCATACACGGCAGATCGTCGAAGATCAGTGAACTTGTGTGTATGAATTCGCCGGCGACGGCGGCCGGCAGGACCGATTCCGCATTTCCGCCGACGAGTTCGGCGCCGAGCAGCGTCAAAACGGGCCGCAAGCGCTTCCCGCCCGAGAACAAGGCATATTCGACGGCCTCGTTGAAAGGCGTTTCGATCTGCACCGGCGCGAGCGGCAAATGTTCGCGCAGCGATTTTTCGATCGCCGGCCGATAACGCTCAACGTAGCTCCCGAGCGCGGCAAATTTTTCAGATTGTTTTTCCATCAACGAATTTGGGAATTGTGAATTCTGATTTCGGAATTCGCCCCTCCAAGGTCTCTTAGTCAGGTATTTTTCTTCGAACGCTCAAATTCCCCACGCCCATTTGCCGCCATTTCGTCCGGGATCGTCACGCGGAACGGATGTTTGGCGACGAATGTCGGAACTTCCTTTACTCTTGCACCCAGTTTTCCGAGCACCTCCGCGATCGATTCGTCCGAGATCTCTTCGACGCCGAACTTTTCAAACGCGCGCCTGAACGCGCCGCGAAGCCTGTCGAGCGCAAGTTCGCGTTCGGCAAGAACCTTTTTGCGAGACTGAAAATCGCCGAGCGCATAGAGCACGACCCGTTCGATCTCGGTCAGTTCAGCTTTAGGTTCAAACAAACTCGGCTGCATACTTTCCAACGTGCAGAAATTCCCTTTCGAACCTCGCCGCCGGATCGCATCGGTATGTCCAAAGAGACGCGAACGACCTGTCGGAGCGACTCGAAGTAACCCAAAGTACATTGGAATATTAACACAGCTTAATGCTATTTTAGTGTAGAATTTCCTTACGTTTATGGGCGAATCAAAGTCGAAAATCCGAATCGGGCTTGGCGTGTGCGGCGGCATTGCCGCGTATAAGGCCGTCGAGGTTCTGCGCCTGCTGCAAAAGGCGGGCTGCGAGGTGAGCGTCGCGATGACGCGCCACGCGACGGAATTCGTCACGCCGCTCACGTTCCGCGCTCTCACGGGAGGGTACGTCCTCGTTGACGACTACGACGAATCGAATCCCGACCCGATCGCGCACGTCAATTTCTCGCAGAATATCGACCTGCTGCTGATCGTTCCGGCGACCGCAAATGTGCTTGCGAAACTCGCCAACGGCATCGCCGACGATTTTTTGACTTCGACGTATCTCGCATCGAACGCGCCGGTCCTTGTCGCGCCGGCGATGAACGTCACGATGTGGGAGCAACCGGCAACACGGCGAAACGTCGCGCAACTTAAGAAGGACGGCGTCAGGTTCGTCGAGCCGATCGCAGGCGAACTCGCCTGCAAAACAGTCGGAACCGGAAAACTGGAAGATGTCGAGAACATCGCCCGCCAGGCACTCGACCTCTTGAACATCGAGCCCGCAAAACCCGATGCCGCGAAATCCGCTGCCCAAAATCCCAAATCCAAAATCCCAAATTCCAAATCGAAAGATCTTGGAAACGAACATATTCTGCTCACCGTCGGCGGCACTCGAGAGGCGATCGATCCGGTCCGGTTCATTTCAAATCATTCGTCTGGGAAAATGGGGTTCGCGCTCGCCGAGGCGGCGCGCGACCGCGGTGCCTGGGTGACGTGCGTTTGCGGCTCGGTCTCGGTCGATCCGCCTGAGGGCGTCGAGGTCATCCGGGCGGAGTCTGCCGAACAGATGCTCAATGAAGTTTTGAAATATCTGTCGGGCGCGACGGTTTTTGTCGGCGCCGCCGCGGTCGCCGATTACCGGCCGAAACGGGTCGCCGAATCAAAGATCAAAAAAACCGACGCCGATGAACTGGTGCTCGAACTGGAACGCACGCCCGACATTCTCTCGACCGTCGCCGAGATCCGGAATTCGCGGCTTCTCGTCGTCGGATTCGCCGCCGAAACGAACAATGTCGAGGGCTATGCCCGTTCGAAAATGGAGCGGAAGCGGCTCGATATGATCGTCGCCAACGACGTCAGCGACAAAGGGCTCGGATTCGGCTCGGAAGAGAACGCCGCGATACTGCTGACGCCTTCGGGCTCGACGACGCTTCCGCGGCAGTCGAAACGCGAAATGGCGGACAAGATCCTCGACGCGATCGCCGATCTGAGGGCCTCCAAATGAATCAGGAACTTTCGGAACTTGCGCTCGACGTCCGCGAACACGTGCAGTATCTTCAGGAACTTGGCGTCGCGAATCTCGCCGTCGAACTCGCCGAAGTCCCGGCGTTTGAGGAACCCGTCGGACTCGCCCGGGCGGCTAACGATGTTCCGCGCGATCGGCTCGAGAAATTCATCCCCGAACCGGAAACACTAAAGAGCGTGCTTCCTCGGCTTCCTGAAAGAAAGGAGGTCCGCGTGTCCGCGCCGCGTCTCGGACTGCTCGAATCGACCAAACTCTCGCGCGTCGTCCCGGCCGAACCGCGCGCCGCCGCGCCGCCGACGATCAGCCGGCCAACAATTGAAATGCCGAAATCCACAGAGTCAAAAGCCGCCGAACCGTTTGGCGACGCAACGGCCGCGCTTCCCTCGACAGGCGAAACCATCGAGGCGATCCGTGCCGATATCGGCGACTGCAAGCGCTGCGCGCTCTGCGCCGGGCGAACGAATATCGCGCACAGCACCGGCAGTTTTTCAGCCGAACTGATGTTCGTCGGCGAAGCGCCCGGCGCGGACGAAGACGCCCAGGGCGCGCCGTTCGTAGGACGCGCGGGACAATTGCTGACGAAGATCATCGAGGCGATCGGCATCAAGCGCGAAGAAGTTTTCATCGGCAACATCAACCGTTGCCGTCCGCCGGGAAACCGGGCGCCTTTGCCCGATGAGACCGCGGCGTGCAAACCGTTTCTGCTCCGCGAGATCGCCGTCGTCAGGCCAAAAGTGATCGTCGTTCTCGGCAATACGGCGATGAAGAACCTGCTCGACTCGCGCGAGGGGATAACGAAGATCCGCGGGATCTTTCAGGACTACTACGGCGTCAAGGTGATGCCGACATTTCATCCGGCGTATCTCTTGCGCGATCCGAGCAAGAAACGCGAAGTTTGGGACGATATGAAGAAGGTCCGCGATTATCTGAATGAGCATCGGTGAGGTTTGCGGCAATTATTCGAGACTGCTTCACAAAACGCGTCACCTTTCAATGTCGGCGGCGTTCCTGATCTCTCTTGCGGCTTCGATCGATATCGTTCGCTTCATTCACCTTATGACAATGGAAGCGTCCGTTGAATGGCTTCGCGCGAACCGGGCCGCCATCTTCGTAATGGTCGGGTTCCATCTCGCGATCGCCACAATCTTCGCCGCGCGGTTCGTGGTATTTGCAAAGGGGGCATCGTGGATCATCAAGCAACTTTGGTGGGCCGCAGGATGTTTTTCGATCCTCGCCTACAAGCTCGCGACGGCGAAAATGCTCTGGGGATCTTTTTTCGGGCACCGACCGACGCCGGCACTGGACGCAATGTACTACGAGACGTTTCTCGGCGCATCGACGGGATTGTTCGTTTTGCTGACGGGATATCTGGTTTTGAGTCCGATCAAGGAACTTCTTTGGCTCGTGCTGTTGGTCCGGCGCACGAAGACAACTGACCGCGAAAACGCCGCGGAATAAGCGACAAGATCTTCGGATCAGTTCAGATCCGTTCGGTCTTCGTCCGGCGCCAGATCGTGACCGCAAGAATCAGCGCGGCGGCGGCGAAAAAGAAAACGCCGAATCCGGCGGCGGACTGAAAGCGAGTTGGATTGAGAAATCCCCAAACGAACGACGCGAGCGCGGCCAAGAAAAGGACGACGGCGGTTAATCCGATAGTTCGCATAAAGCCTCCAAAGTAAGTTTCGCTGGGAGTCTTCTGCCCTTTGTTCGTGCTTGGTTAAAGTATAACGCCGATGTCAACCAATTTGGCCTGAAATTTCGATGAAACCTGAAAAACTTTCGACCAAAAACATATACAAGGGCCGAATCTTCGATGTCCTTGTGGAACGGATTCGCGAGAATGGCCTCGAATACGACCGCGAGATCGTCAGACACGCCGGCTCGGTCGTCATCGTCCCCGTTTTCGCCGATCTTACGGTGGCGCTCGTGCGCCAGTACCGGCACGCCGCCGGCGAATATCTTCTTGAGATCCCGGCCGGAACGATCGAGCGCGGCGAAGACCCTGAAACGGGCGCGCGGCGCGAACTCGAAGAAGAGATCGGCGTGACCGCAACGAACCTCGAAAAACTTACCGAGTTTTTCGTTTCGCCCGGCTTTTTGACCGAGTTGATGCACGTCTTCCTCGCGACGGGACTCGTCGAAACCGAGCAACGGCTGGAGGCCGACGAATTTATCAGCGTTGCCCGTTATTCGTTCGACGAGATCTTCGAGATGATCCACGACCACCGAATTCGGGACGCCAAAACCATTTGCGGAGTACTCTTGGCGGCGGCGCGATTCGGGCGGACATTCAGCTTTTGATCCTGTGAATCCTCAGTCTCAAGGATCTGAGCGTGTTTTCCCTCGCTTCGGCTTGACCTCGACGGCGCCATTCGTTATCCTATCAGTTCGCTTTTTGGCGAAAATTCCTAACATAGTTGGTATTTATGAGTACTTATTTTCCGAGCGGAAAGGGTTTAGCAGAAAACCGTAAATGGTTTGTGGTCGATGCCAAGGGCAAGACCGTCGGACGTCTGGCGACCGAGGTCGCGCGGATCCTGTCCGGCAAAAACAATCCTGACTGGACGCCGTTCCTTGATATGGGAGACCACGTCGTTGTCATCAACGCGCGTCACGCGATCTTCAAGGGTTCGAAGAACGACCAGAAGGTTTATCGCCATCACACGCTCTATCCGGGCGGACTGCGCGAAAAATCGGTCAAGGATATGTTCGCCACGAAACCCGAACGGATCATCGAACTGGCCGTCAAAGGCATGCTTCCGAAAACCAAACTCGGAAAGGCGATGGCCAAGAAACTAAAGGTTTACGCGGACGGCGAGCATCGTCATTCGGCTCAGAAACCTGAATCAATCGTTATTGAAACGAAGTAGTGGCGATGGCGGGAAATCGGTTCCCGATCCCGACCGCCGAACGCACCGATCACATTTATGGCAGACATTCAGTATTACGGCACTGGCCGCAGAAAAACTTCAACAGCACGCGTTTATCTCCGTCCGGGCAATGGCGACATCATCGTCAATCGCCGCGGATTTGACGAGTATTTCCCGAACGAAGCGCTTCGAATGATCATTCGGCAACCGCTTCGTTTGACCGAGACCGCCGGCAAGTTCGACATTCTTGTTAATGTCGCGGGCGGCGGGACGGCCGGACAGGCCGGTGCGGTCCGTCACGGAATCACACGTGCGCTGATGGAATACAACATCGACTTTCGGGGCATGTTGAAGAAAGCGGGTCTCGTGACCCGCGACCCGCGTCAGAAAGAACGCAAAAAATACGGACAGAAAGGAGCCCGCAAGCGGTTCCAGTTCTCGAAACGTTAATTCGATTTTGGATCTTGGATCTAGGGTCTTGGATTGTTCGATTTCAATCCAGGATCCGGGATCGCAATTCCCAAATCGAAAACCATCGACGCGATTTAGTTGGTTGAACACGGTCGCGCCGAGTACAAAAACCAATAAACCAAGGAGATTAGAAAGTTTTGGCTACTGTAACGATGAAAGAACTCCTCGAAGCCGGAGTTCACTTTGGTCACCAGGTCCGCCGTTGGAACCCGAAGATGAAGGAATACATTTTCGGTGAGCGGAACGGAATTTACATTATCGATCTTCAGAAGACTCAAAAGCTCTTCCGCGACGCGCTCGGGTTTGTTACCGAAGCTGTTTCGGCACGGCCCAATATGAAGATCCTCTTTGTCGGCACGAAGCGCCAGGCGCAGGAAGCCATCAAGGAAGAAGCGGAACGCTGCGGGCAGTTCTACATCAACAATCGCTGGCTTGGCGGTTTGATGACGAACTTCCAGACGGTTCAGCATTCGATCCAGAAAATCAAGAACATCGAAGCGATGCGTGAGGACGGCCGTTACGATATGCTCACCAAGAAGGAGCGTCTCGGACTCGATCGGCAGCACGAAAGCCTGATGAAGAATCTCGCCGGCATCAAGGATATGCGCGGACTTCCCGATATGCTTTTCATTATCGACGTCCGCAAAGAAGAGATCGCCGTCGCCGAGGCCAATCGTTTGGGAATCCCGGTCGTCGCGGTCGTTGATACGAACTGCTCGCCGGAAGGGATCGACCGCGTCATCCCGGGCAATGACGATGCGCTTCGCGCGATTCGCCTCTTCGCTTCGCGTATCGCCGACGCCATCCTCGAAGGCCAGAACTTCGGAACCGAAGGCGGCGTCAGTGCGGGAGAAGAATCCGTCGAGACCGAAGCAATTGCAGCACCTGTGGCCGCAGTTTCCGAACCGGTCGCAGCGGTTGAGCCGGTTGTCGCGGAGATTGCCGAACCTGCCGCCGTCGAAACGGTCGTCGCCGAGGTTGCCGAACCGGCAGCAGCGGTTGAACCGGTTGTCGCGGAAGTTGTCGAACCTGCAGCGGAAGCGTCGGTTGAAGCAGCAACCGACGAAGCGGAATCGAACGAAGCAGCAGCAAGCTAAACTTTTTTTCAAGATAGCGTAGCGATTTCCGTTGGTTTAGGCCGAAACGGGCTACGCTTTTTTTTCAAATTAATTTTAGATAACCTTTTGGAGTGAATTATGGCAGAAATTACAGCGAGTGGAGTTAAGTCCCTTCGCGAAAAGACCGGTGCGGGAATGATCGATTGCAAGAACGCCTTGGTCGAAGCGAACGGTGATGAGAATGCAGCGATCGAGATCCTTCGCAAGAAAGGAATGGCGACCGCGAGCAAGAAAGAAGGCCGCGTGACGGCTGAAGGCGCAGTCGGATCGTACATCCATATGGGTGGCAAGGTCGGAGTCCTCGTCGAGATCAACTGCGAAAGCGATTTCGTCTCTCGCGGCGAGGAGTTTCAGCAGTTGGTGAAAGATGTAGCGATGCATATCGCCGCCTCCGATCCGCGTTACCTGAAGCGTGACGAAGTTCCCGCATCAGAACTCGACAAAGAGCGCGAGATCCTGATGGAACAGCTCAAGAACGATCCGAAAAATGCGAGCAAGCCTGAAGAAGTGCTGGCCAAGATCATCGACGGACGTTTGAACAAATACTTCGAGGACAACGTTCTGCTCGATCAGGCGTTCGTTAAGGATCCGTCGAAAACGATCGGCGATCTCGTCACGGAAAAGATTGCATCGATCAAGGAAAACATCTCGATCCGTCGATACGCACGCTTCAAGATGGGTGAGGGCATCGAAAAGAAACAAGACGATTTCGCCGCCGAAGTCGCCTCGATGGTGGGATAGTTCGATTTTGGATTTTGGATTTGGGATCAAGTCCCGAATCCAAAATCCGAAATCCAAAAATCTAAAATCGTAATGAAGCCTGTTTTCAAACGACTGCTGCTCAAACTTTCAGGCGAAGCCCTGATGGGGGAGCAAGCGTACGGCATCGACCTCAACGTCGCCGAGGCCGTGGCGCGCGAGATCAAGGAAGTTCAGGCGATGGGCGTCGAGATCGCGATCGTCGTCGGCGGCGGGAACATCTTCCGCGGCGTCTCGAAATCGGCCGGAAATATGGATCGCGCCGCCGCGGACTATATCGGGATGCTCGCGACCGTGATGAATGCGGTGGTTTTGCAGGACGCGCTCGAGCAACTCGGCGTTTACACGCGCGCGATGTCGGCGATCGACATCCCGCAGTTGGCCGAACCGTTCATCCGGCGCCGTGCGGAGCGGCATCTTGAGAAAGGACGCGTCGTGATCTTTGCGGCGGGCACCGGCAATCCGTATTTTACGACCGATTCCGCCGCCGCTCTCCGTGCGCTCGAGATCCGGGCCGAGGTCATTCTCAAGGCGACGAAGGTCGATGGAGTTTACACGGCCGATCCGATGATCGTCAAGGACGCCGTCAAATACGATCAAATCACGTACCAGGAAGTTCTTGAGAAGCATTTGAAGGTTATGGATGCTTCGGCGATCTCACTTTGTATGGACAATAATTTGCCGATAATGGTCTTCAATATGAAATCCAGCGGCAACATCATCAAGGCCGTGTGCGGCGATCTGTCTATCGGAACGCTCGTGACCACCGGTGAAGACGGGCAGGCAGCCTGAGATTGGAGATGAATATATGAGTGTTGATACAATTCTGAACGAAACAAAACCGAAGATGGAACTGGTCATTGAAGACCTCAAGCGGAAGCTTGCCAATGTCCGGACCGGCCGTGCGACGGTCGGATTGCTCGACAGCGTCGTCGTCGATTATTACGGCTCGCCGACACCGCTCAGCCAGATGGCGTCGATCGCCGTCCCCGAACCGCAGATGCTCACCATCACGCCGTGGGATATGTCGCAGCTCGGCCCGGTCGAAAAGGCGATCATCGCCGCGAATCTCGGCCTCAACCCGTCAAACGACGGCAAGATGATCCGTCTTCCGATTCCGGCGCTGAACGAAGAACGCCGCAAACAGCTTGCGAAGCAGGTTCACGAATTCGCTGAAGAACACAAGGTCGCAGTGCGCAACATCCGCCATCATTCGAACGACGGCTTGAAGAAAATGCTCAAGGACAAGGCGATCTCGGAAGACGACGAGCGCTTCGGACTGGACGAGGTCCAGAAAATGACGAACGCCTTCACCGGTAAGATCGACGAACTGGCGAAGACGAAAGAGCAGGAGATAATGCACGTCTGACGCCTATTGGAATGGGTTGGAATGGGAAAAGCCGGTCGGGTTCGCTCGACCGGCTTTTCTGATTTTGGATTCTCGATTTCTGATTTCGGATTGCCGGGGTTCGACCATCCGTCGGGCGCGGCTTAGGATCGTCCCGTGCATAAATTGCCACGGCGGATCGTCCCTTGCATAAATTGCCTGTCGCTTCAATCAAGCAGGTTTTTCAAAGTTCCCGAATCTGGATTCCAGAATTCCAGGGGTTCCAGACTGGGAATCCCGCATCGCGTTGCAATCGCGTCGAGACGGTACCATCTGCGGTAGCGGATGGTTGGTTGCGGCACTCCCGGACCGAAGTATTGATACCAACCGATCTTCAACCATCCGCAACCGCAGATGGCACCGACTCGTCCCGGCCCCGAATACGAAGAACCCGTTGGTTCTTCAAAGCTCCCGAATCTGGAATATCCGGAAATTGGAATATCTGGAATTTCAGGAATCTGGAATTTCTGGTCTGGAATCTGCGATCAACACTCCGCGTCGGTTCCCTTTCAATTCACTTCGTCGCTTTCACTCGGTTCCTATTTGTCCAACGAGAAAACGTCATCAAGGACCTCGTTGTTGACCAGGATGTCCTTTGCTTTGAAGTTCGAATAAATGGTCGCGAAACCAAGGTCGAAGCGCTGGGAATACTTTTCAGGAAGCTTGACACCGTCAACATCGCGAAGCTTGTCGATATCGACGGAGGTTGTCACCGTCCGATCGTTGAAGGTGTAGCTCGACATATAGCTTTTAACCTCAAAGGTTTTTTCGTCGACGAGGAAATCGGTGTAATAGCCTTCCGGCGACGTGATCCGAAATCCGTTTTTCTTCTTGGCGTCGGCCAGAGCCGTGACGACGTATTCCTTTTGGTCAAGTTTTTGAAGCAAGGGCAGTCCCAAACGATTTATCGGCGGAAGCGTGAAGTTCGGGACCGAAGAAACCGTCTGTTCGCCGTCGTAAATCTGCTTGAACGGCTGAAACGGGTTCGTCAGTTCGAAGCGATACTTGTCGCCGGAGTAGATCGTAACGAACGTCGCGGGAAAGGTCTGCGAGGGCGACCCGGAAACATCGGCCGATCCCCTGACGATCAACGTTTTCATATTCTTGAGCTTGTCGCCGCCGTGCGCGGCAAGCGCCTTGCGCGCAAGTTCGACCGCTTCCGCAAGTCTCGGGTCGGCAGCGGCAACGGTCTCCGTTGCCTTTTCGGGCGCCTTCTCCGGCGTCTTCTCCGTTTTCTGGGCTGACACCGACATCGATAGCATCAGCAACAACACGAGCAATCTAATATCTTTCATTATCGCAGTACCCCTTGTTGAAAATTCCGTTCTCAATACGCAATCAAAGGGGCGAAGGTTTACCTTTCGCCCCTCGGATCAAGTTTGCCGTTTCGGATTACCAATTGAAACGCGCCTGAAGTTCGACTCGCCGGCCACCACCGCCGCCGCCGCCGAAGGGGCCGAAGCCGCCGGCTGTCGACGTTGACTCACCAAAACGTGAAGACGCCAGATTACCTACCGGTGTCGATAGGTTGACGGTGTTGAACAAATTCGAGATCTGAACCCCGAACGTCAGATTGTAGGGATTGCTTCCGCCGGCGCCGCCGCCGAACATTCCGCCCATTCCGCCGCCGAATCCGCCACCGCCGCCTCGGTTACCGCCACCGCCGCCGCCGCCGGTCGGTCGATCACCGCCGCCCTGCGGCTGCGGCTGCGGAGTTGAAGACGTACTCGCTCGTTCTCCGCCAAATCCGAACGACTTGCTGAGGTTCAGATTGACATTGAAGAACGCCGGTCCGCGACCGTAATTGCGCGGAACGACCGCGTTCGGATCCTTGCCCGCCGTATTGCAGTATGAAGCCGTGATCCGTCGCTCCGAACATCTTATCGCGAGCTGCGCGAACGTCGGGCGCTCGAGGTTGACCAAGTCGCCATTCGGATCCACACCGCTCGTGATATTGAACGGACGCCCCGAAGAGGCGATGATGAACGGACTCATACGAATGTCCCACGGAAGCGTAATCTGACCGCCGAGGAAAAAGTTGTGGCGAACGTCGAGTGCCGAATTCCCATACTCGCCTGTCAGATCATAAGCGTAAGCCGGCGAACTTCCCGCGCCGTCGGTGTCGCTCTTGGCAAATCCGAGCCGGTAATTGCCGAACAGCGAGATTTTCTGGTTGACCTGAGTCCTGAAATTCAGAATCATCTGCTGCTGGTTCAGGACGCCGCTTGACTCATATTGATTGATGGTGCCAAGCGCCGGATTCGGGCGAAGCGAGCCGTCGCAATTGGTTGACGTCGCGCAAATCGGAGCATTGATGTTGCGCGATCTGAGCAGATGAATGTTCCTCGAAACGATGAAGAACGCCGTGAGCGTCGTTCTGAACGGCAATTGCCTTTCGACGCCGAACGCGCCCTGAACCGTGTACGGAGCCTTGAGATCGCTCGCCACCGTCCGCTGTGTCGTCGAAAACGGAACGATTGAAGCGATCTGCGCCACTGTCGGAACATTGGTTACGCCGGTGAGCGTGAAAGTCGGCTGACCGAGCAACGCGATCGCCGCCGCGCGACGAATCGGGTCCGGCTCATTGACCGAAACCACGTAATTGAGCTGACGCGTTCCATCGAAACGAATCGACTGGAGCGTCAGATTTTCGCTGAAACGATCGAAAAACACTCCGACACCGCCGCGAAAGACGGTCTTCGGCTGTTTCGCTCCGCCAGCGCCGGGCGACCAGGCATAGCTGAAACGCGGCGCGAAATTCATCTTGTCGCTGATATTGTTCTGATTCTCGTAACGAAGTCCGAAACTGAGCGTCAGATCCTGACGGACCCGCCAGTCGTCGGAAAAGAACGCGCCGACGTCGACCTGCGAAACATCCGCCAACGGATTTCCCGAGGTGATATTGAACAGCGTCGGATTGTAGCGCGGATCCGCGGAGCCGAGCACCTTCGCCCGGTATTGTTCGATGGCCGAAACGACGCCATCGGCATTCGTATCGAAAGGATCATTGGGCGAAAAGAATCCAAGGAATGTGAATGTACCGCCGAAACCCGATTCCGAGCGGTCCTTGATCGAGACTCCCCTGACCCGGACACCGAATTTAATCCCGTGTTCCGATTTCGATCCGGCCGAGGTCGTGGTGTAGTTCTGGAGTTCCCAGTTCTTCTGCTGATTGGTATTAAGACCGATCTGCGCGCCGCCGCCGGTGAACGCCTGCGAGACGCTGATCGTCGGGATCGTATTGTCGCCCGTTTGATTCCGCTTCTCCCATTCGTACGAGAAACGCGTTTCATTCACAGTTTTCGGATTGATCACCGCCGTTTCAGTCAAACGGATCTCGTGCTCAGTATTCGTTGTTCCAAATGCCCGTGTCGGAAGCGAGAGATCACCGATCCCCTGATTGTCGCTTTTTACACGAGTGAAGCTGTATCGGCCGACGAGCGTGTTCTTGTCATTGATCGCGTAATCAAATCGCGGACCGATCGAAAAACGTTTGGTCGGGATCGAGAATTCCTGCTGAAACGGCACGATGTTCAAGGTCGAATCGAGCACGGTGGCATTGAGCAGTGAACCGTTGACGATGTCGCGGTTGCTGATGTCAAAGAAGAACGAAGACTTTCCTTTGACGATCGGCCCCGAAACGTTGCCGCCGTAAAACTTGGTCTGTGAATCGGCGCGATTCGCCGCGAACGGATTTCGCGAATTGAAGATCTCGTCGTTGAAGTTGAGAAACGCCTGTCCGCGCCAACGGTCCGAACCCGGCTTCGTCAGGATCTCGATCCGGCCGAAACCCAACCGATCGTATTCAGCCGAAAACGGGTTCTGGTTGATGCGGATCTCGCGGATCGAATCCTTCGGAGGAAGTCGCCCGCCGGTGAATCCGTCGACGTAAATTTGTCCGCCGTTCGGTCCCGAAGACGGACCGGCGAGCGCCTGCAGCGCCGCCTCGAGTTCTTCTTCATTGTCCGGAAGTCCTTCGAGGTCCTTGCCTTTCAAAACCGTCGCGTCCTTGTTGTTGTTCGGATCGTTGTCGACCTGCTGGTCGCTGTTGATCTCGACGTTCTCATTCACCGACTGCACGGTCAGCGCGACCGTCAATTCGTTCTTCGCGCCCGCCGTCACATCGACTTCGGACTGTTCGTAAATCGCGAATTTCGGCGCGATGACCCGAACGGTGTACTTGCCGGGGGCAAGCCCGCCGACCAGGAATTCGCCCTGCTTGTTGGTGATGACCGACTTTTCTTTTCCCGCCGAATTGACGACGACGACATTGGCGCCGACGACAACCGCGCCGAGACTGTCAAAAACCTGACCGCCGACCGAGCCGTTCTGTTGGGCCCGGACCGACGAAACGGTCATCACGGTCATAATGGCTATGAATGCTAAAAATTTGAATCTGCTCATATAAAATCCCCTTGTTAATCAAGAAATACGGGGCGTTGAAAAACGAATGTGCGCCCCGATTCGAATAAAAACACTATTGTGCGCCAAAGCCGTCGAGTCCCGGAATCGTGAATCCCGAACCTGCTCCGCCGCGCTGGCCGCCACCGCCCATCGACGCCTGCGCCTGCGCGGCCTTGATGAAAGGTTCCACACCCGAGAACAACTTGATCGCGCGAATCTTGTGCGAATCGACCGGTTTAGTGCTCAGCACGCCGATAACTTCGCCCACCTTCAAGTCAGCGAGTTTGATCAGGGTAAATCTCGTGTCGTCAACTCCGGCACGCATCCCGCCGCCTTGACCGCCGCCACCGCCGGGAAACTGACCCGGAGTTCGCGGCTGCTGATTTGCCTGCCCGTTAGGCTGAGTTGTCGTTTGCGGATTCGGAGTCGTCTGCGGTGTCGTCTGTCCACCCGTCGTCGGAGGACGGAAACCGCCCTGGCTGGCCGCCTGCATCATTTGAAACTGCGCCAGGCGCTGCGCCATCTCCGCCGGAAACTGCTTCAGGATAGACGTCTCCAAGATCGTGACCGTTACATCTTTTTTCGTCACGACGTCGCTGATCGTCACCTGCCCCTTGGCCGCGTCGATCGATTTGATCGTTCCGCTCGTCGTCTTGAAACTGCCCGAGACGACCATTTCGGCCGCCACTTCGGATCCGTCGGCGTTCTTGTCGCCGAGAACACGGATCTCGTCGCCCTTTTCGATCTCGCTGATCTTGCTTTTGACGGCTTTCGCGAACTCGATCGAGTCCGGCGAATAGCGCATATATTCGGTCTTCGCGCCGGACTTGACCAACACGTTTCGAGCCGGCGTCATCATCCCGCCGCGCACCGAAATCGTGATCGCGTTTGTCAGCGGATCGATCGAAACGACGTTCCCGAATGTCCCGCGCGTCCGCCAGTCTTCCTGCTCCTTCGAGATGCGCTGCGTGATGCTCGCCTTGGTCATCAAATACACAGCCTTTGCCGGGATCGTCTTCTTGTCGGCGGAAACCAAGCCCGTGACCAGAAGTTTGTCGCCGACACCGATCTCCGAAAGCGTCGAATCAACCGCCGCCTTGAGCGTCGGATTGTCAGCCGAGATCTTTTTGAAGGCGGTCTTGTCGTTGAGCACGACCTCGATCGGCCCGTCGAGCGTCGCAAGTGATATCTTCCCGTCCCCGATCGCCGTGACTTCCCCGCCCGCGAAGTTGACCTTGATCCCGACATCCGCGCTCGCTTGCCCTAAAGCGGAAAGCGAGAGCGCCAAAACAATTAAGAATGATGTGAATGCAATCGATTTGTTAAACATTTAAATATGTCCCTTTCCTTGATCCGATGAAATATGAACCACTGATACGCAGCTCGCGGCAACAAAGTTACGCGACTTCAAGGATACAGACGTGTATTTTTGGAAAAAGGTTTTACCCAATCTGTAAAGAATTGTAAATTTAGCCTGGATTGCGAGGTGAGAGTCGATCGACGGACTTCCCGGCCTGACCATTGCCCTCCAATACCTTCAAAACGCGAACTCTTCGCATTTCGGGTAGTTTTTGCGTCTTTCGCGGGAAGTTCCTTAATGATTTGGGTTTATCCGGGTTCGAACGGCCCCGCCCGCCAAACTACCGCGCTTGTCCGAAACCACATCTAAAGTAAGAAAGACAGGAAACTTCTCGTGATCCTTCGTGCGCTTCGTGGTCTAGGTTCATCTCCTGTTTTCCGCATTGGGACACCCAACAATGTTCCGGCATTTCAGCGGAAAGAAAATTCTCCCGAATTGAATGCATTCCGATGTTGTCTTAGCATCGCTTCGCGGTCGGTATTTTGTTAAGTTCACTAAAAACGTGATCGCGTGTCGCCACTTGTATTCTGACCGCTAAGCGACGCGAAATGACGCGAAGTCTCTAACGCGTAAACCGGGTTTATGTTTCAGCGGATTAAGACTGCGGAAAACAGGAATCAGGAAACTCTTCGTGATCCTTCGCGCCCTTCGTGGTTCAAGTTGATCTGTGGGAATCAGACGATCAGGAATTCTGCCAGGAGTTGCCGGAGCGGGCGGTCAGGACGAGTCCGATGCTCGCCGAAAACAGAACGATCAGTGCGACCGTCCAAATGTAAGGAATCGAAAGGATCGCGGTCCAGGCCACGACTCCGACCAGAATCGCCATCGTCTCAGAATGGCTCGATACAGGGATCAACTGCTTCTGCAGGAATTTGCCGAGGCTGACCTGAAGCGCCACGCGACCGAAAACATACGCCGAAAAAAGAAGAAACAGCATCATCAACCCGAGAATCCCGCCGAGATATCCGGGCAGAAAACCGACGCTGACGACGATGCCGACACTTGAAAGAATGAGACCGGCGATCCCGAGGCCGATGATCTTGGCGCTCGACAACTGAAACCGCGCCACGGCACGACCGATCCCGCCGGGCGAAATGGTCGTCACGGCGAACGTAATGACGAACCAGAACAGAACCGAGAGGATTCGCTGGGCGACAAAACTCCACGACAGGCTCGGCGACAAGATTGCCGTCGGGTTTTGCGCGAAGTTCCGGAATTCTTCCTCAAAAACGCCGATGACGACGGTTTCGCGTTCGGCATTGCGCAGCGGCTGCTTGCCTTCGGCGGTGAATGTTCCGCCAAGCACGATGACGTCGCCGCCGATCCTCGCGCCTTCCTTTTGAGTCACCGATCCGCCGATGGTCGCGACGTCAGCATCGACAATGCCTTCGACGATGACGTTCCCGCCGAATGCGAAGACCCCTTTTGCGTGTTGTTTGACGATGACGTTCTTGCCGAATGCGAGGATCTCGATGTCGGGCGCATCCTCGACGATCAGAGTTTCCTGTCCGTCGGCTGTCGAAACCTGCGTGGCCTGCGCAAAAAGGCCAACGTGAAGAAGTAATGTAAGGACGACACCGAACGCCATCCGTCGCAATTGAAAGGGCGAATCGTCAAGTCTTTCAATTGTCGCGCTGATCTGGCTCACGTTTCTTTTTTTGCTTGAACTAAGATCGAGTTTGTCTGAGAATTTTTGCGACGAAGAAAACCGAGAAAACCCCGGCGACGACCAGCAATCCGACCGGAACCGCTGATTTGAAAACCACCTGCGGGAACATCGAGCGAACAATGACCGACACGGCCACAGCGAGGTCCATAAGCAAGTGACCGAAAAACGCCGCGACCGCGAGCGTCCTATCGGCAACCGAACCGACAAATCCAAAACTGGAGACCGAATCCGCGCCGAGACCGAAAAGAACGAGGCCACCGAGCAGCAAACAGACGAACAAGGCGCGCCCGCGTTCGATCGGACAACGGAGACCTTCGACCCGACATTCGGCGTTCGTCGCCACTACTTTCGCAAAATTTTCCGGAAGTTCGATCTCCGGCCGCTCGTCAAGAACTCCGTCGAGCGCGAACAAAAGCCGCTTCTGCTCGTTTAGTTCGGCCCGGCAGTTCGGGCATTCCGCAAAATGAAGTTCAAGGTCAAACTCGTCGCCGGCGCCAAGTTCGCCGTCGAGGTAGGCCGCGATCTGTTTCCGCGGACACGACCGATCAGATTTTGCGGGTTCCAATTCCATTAGACTACTTCAAGAACTTGATCGTGAGCGGGTACTCCCAAAGCTCTCCGTTGTTGGCCTTGACCGCGCCGACGATCGGAAAGATCACGCTCAGAAGCGCGAGCGCCAGGAGCAAGAAAAAGCCGACGATGACAAACACCAAAATACCGCTGACGAAGAAGTAGATCAGCGACGAGATCATCCAGTTGACGACCATCTTGCCGTGTCTGTCGAGCCCCGGCATTTCGTCTTTCTTAACCTGCCAGAGCACGATCGGAAGAACCAATCCGGCCGGCGGCAAGACTATGTTCGCCAACTGCGACAGGTGAAGGAACATCCCCATCTGACGTTCTTCCGGAGTCGTCAGCATCATCGGCGGCCGGTTTTGCATTTCGTAGTTCATAGATTAACTCCTCAGATCCTTGTAAAACCGCGCTCGATAAATATCTCGCGCATCATCTCGCGGGCCCGGAAAAGACGGTTCTTGACGGTTCCGAGCGGCAGGTTGGTGATCTCCGCGATCTCGTCGTAGCTCAAATCCTGCGAATGACGCAATAGAATAAGTTCACGATACGCGGCCGGAAGACATTTGACGACCGCGGCGATCTCGGTTCGCCATTCACTCCGTTCGCGTTCCTGTTCCGGCGTCGGATTCGGACACTCGAGCTGCAGCTGGAATGATCCGTCACCGTTCTCGGCCTCAAGACTCTGTTGATTCGGCGACTTGCGGCGAATATGATCGATCGCGGCATTGTGCGCGATGCGGTAGAGCCAGGTCGAGAACTTGTATTCGGAGCTGTACTTGCTGAGCGAGTTGTAAACCTTTATGAATACTTCCTGCGTCACGTCGAGCGAAGAATCGTAGTCGTTGAGCATTCGAAACACGTAATTCGTGATCGGCCGCTGGTAACGACGCACGAGCTCTTCGAAACCGGCCTCGCGACCGCGCATCGCGCTCGCGATGAGTTCGATGTCTGTCAAGGCAGCCGCGGATTTCTGTAGTGCTAATGCTTTCGTAGTCATGACGCCAAATTTGTACGGCTATTATTTCAAAAAAGTTTCAGTTCGGAAAGCGAAATCATCCGGTGCCGCCGGAATGATGCCAAACAAAAAACCTCGGGACTCGGATGTCCGGAGGTTTCTCCGCTGAAAATGCGATAGCGCCAATTTTCAGACGCCGAGCGTCGCAATGCCGGCCGGTGCCGCGAGTTCATCGAAACCCATACTTCCGACCGGAAGGTTGAGACCGACATCCTCTGGCCGCAGAACGTTGAGTTCACGGCCGAGAGCCTCGGCAGATATTGCCCGGACACGCTTGCCGTCGATTCCCTTTCCGACGACGAGAACGCGATCGAGACTGTCGCCCGTCGCCGCCGCGAGGCGGTCGTTGTAAAACATCAAAAGCCGAAAGATCTCGTCATCGGTCTCTTCGGCGGTGCACGTCACGTTGCGAACCACGACCGGTTCGCTTCCGCGCAGCAGAAGCGCCGTGAATCCGTCGCTTTGCGAACTGATGAGCAATGAATCGCGCGCGGCGTTCTTTTCGTTGAGCCAATTCGCCTCGCTCAACGCGCGCGGCAGGATCAGTCCCGCCTGCCAACCGCAGGATTCGAACATCGACTCGTATTCGTCGATCACGGACAGGGTCACCGCCGTCGCGAAATAGCGTGTCTTTCCGTCGCGGTCCGGCGAGATCTTCTTGAGCGAAAGGCGCAGTTCCGATGCCGGAGCGCCGAAACTGTTCTCGGCCTTCCAGTCGATTATCTCGTTCAATTCCTTCTTTGAAGCGGGTTCGGTCTCAAGCGACAAGATCGATGTTCGCGCGGTATTTCCCGGAAGTGAAACGGACCAACGTTTATGCCCGGCAAGTCCGGCCCGGACGCAAACGTCTTCAATGATCGAGATCAACTCGCCGACGTCCGTGATGTTGCGCTCAAGAAAGCTCGGATTCAAAAGACCCGCGGGAAGTTCGACGGACGCCGCCTGGCGAATCCCGAACTGACCCCGACCCTCGGATTGAACGGCGACCGCGGTGACGAAATCGCTTTCGAGGCCGAACGCGCATTTTGGATAATTTGGCTGGAACATTTTCTTTGACCGAATCCGACTTCCCCGAAGCCTCAAACCTTCATTGATTCCGTAGGCCTCGAATCAATACGCTTCGTACTTCTTCCCATCAGAATCCTCGCCCTCCGCGAGACTCTTGACATCGACGAGGCCTTGCGAATTCTCTGTCGAATTCGGGTCTTCGCCCATCACTTCATTCCATTCCGCGCGTTCCAGGATCGGATCGACCGGAAGTTCCCGAAGGTATTTACCCTCGACAAGCTCGTTCAGAGACTGCGGCAGTTTTCCCTTGTCGGCCGAATACTGGTCTATCTGCCGCCGAATCTGCCAGAGATTCTCCTTGAGAACGGTTTCCCGTGCGTGCTGAACGCTGCGCTGATACGCGGGCAGTGCGACCGAGAGAAGGATGATCAGAATGAAGATCGCCATCATCAGTTCCAAAAGCGAAAAACCGCGTTCGGACCGGGATTTGGGGTCTCCGGCTTCGAATCTTGGCCGCAGGGCACCGCTCCCCGGTCGCCTCAACTTCAAAAATGCCCGCAAACCCTTACCAATCACTGTATTTCTCTCCGTTTAGCGCTTCTTCGTCGGATGACGTCCGCACGTCGAACAGATTTATCTCATCCCAACTCGACGCATCTTTGGTCTGGTATGAGGACCGCAAGACCCAATCATCCTTGCCCGTCATCGGATCGATCGGCATTTCCCTCAGATAGACTTTTGTAACTTCCTTATTGTCGTTTATCTCCGTCGCATTCTTTTCATCGAAAACGCTTCCCTGCCGGGTTTGCAATCCACGGGCTTTGACCTTGACCCCGTCGACGAGCGTCTTCAGGTCCGGCGGATAACGATCCAGATTGTCCGTCGTGAAGATCTTGCAGTCGTCGATCACGACGCGGCTTCGCGGATCCGCAGGGATATTCACGCCGGCCTGCGTCGGGTTGGAAGTCGTGACCGCGCCTTGCGGGCAGGCTCCGATGGTGTCGCGCTTGAATTCGTCGATCGCGCTCCGGATCTGCCGGAGTGTTTCGCGCAAGCGCATCTCCTTCTGCCGCTTCACCGCGTTCTGCGCGATCGGGATCGTCGCCAGGACGACGACCGACATCACGGTCAGCGTGATGACGAGTTCGAGCAGTGTGAAACCGCTTTGAGAGACGCGATCCCGAATTGTGGATTTTGCGACCCGCATAAAGCTAGAATTTCACGCTAATCGTTTGCCCGTCATTCGTGAGCATCGTCATTATCTCCGAATCGAACGAGATCTCGTGTCTGCCGTCGGCGAGCGCCTCGACCTCGATAAACGCGATTATCCCGGACGAATTTTCCGCCGTATCCTTTGGCGACGACAACGAAACATACATCTTCCCGTTTTGATTCAGGAAAGGCAAAGCGGCTTTGCCCGCGAGTTCCGCACCGAAAACATCGCCGAAGCCGACGGCCCGCACGGCGAGTTTCTTGTCGTCGAACTTGAGTCCGAGAACCGCCGAACGAAACGGGGCGGCGGTGCGCACCAGAATCGCCAGGCGCGTCCTCTCTCCGGCCTTCAGTTCAGGCAACGCCGGCAAAAACTGGAGATTCGCCGTCAAAGCGTTCGTCTCCGGAGTTTTCAGCGAGAGTTGATTGAGCGGCAACGCGATCGGTTTCGGAACGAGCGAATCAGGATCCGATGTGTCGGACGTCGCATTGATCGGAAGCGTCTTGACGTTTGTCGCATCGATCGGCTTGATCGTCGCGACGGTCGGATCGGTCTTCGTTTCATCCGTTTTCTCGACCGAAGCGTTCGTCGTTTCATCCGACCTGACGTACGTCGGCATCGGCTCGATCTTCTGATCCGGCAGCTGAACCTTCGCGGTGTTGCCCAAACGACGCGCCGCGGCCAACTGCTCGTTGATCTCGTCCTGGATGAGCATCGCTTCGAGCGATCCGCTCGTCGGCGTCGCGACGCTTCCGGTCGGCCGCTCTATTATGTCTTCGGGCAGGATCGTCGGCGCCCGAATGACTCGCGGCGTGATCGCAATGACGATGTCGACCTGACGGTTATCCTTGGTCGGAGCAGTGAACAGACGTCCGAGGATCGGAATCAGTCCGAGCAGCGGCAACCCCGAACGGCCGTTGGCTTCGACGCCCTGCGCAACGCTCGCGAGCAGCAGCGTTTTGTTGTTCTGAACGCGCGCGGTGCCCTTGATCGTCCGTTCGGTGAAGATCGGGGTCAGGGTGTTCGCACCGGCGACGTCCTTCGATTCGATCTCCATCGCCACCTGCACGTCTTGATTCGGGAAAACGATCGGTTTGAATTTCAGCGTCAGTCCGACTTGCTCGTAGTTGATCACGTCGCCGACGAAGTTGTTGTTGTTTGTGTTTCCGGTTGTTCCGACGGGCGCGAAAGACGCCGTTCTGACAGGCACGCGCTGACCGATGCGGGCCGACGAGTCCTGGTTGTTGAAGGCGTGGATCTGCGTCGACGCGATCAGCTTCGTATTCGATTTTGTCTGAAGCGCGGTGATGTTGCTGATCGGAAGTCCGAGCGCGATGCTTGCCACGTCAGCCGCCTTGAACGGAAACTGCGACGTGATATTCTGCGTTGTTCCTTTCCACAGGAACGGCAGATTGACGCCGCCGAGATTTCTCAGCGTGCCGTTGTCGCCGGCGGATCCCAACTGGTTGCCAAACTGAAGCAGATCGTTCTTGTTTACCTCGTAGATCGAAACATCCATCACGACCTCAGCCCGGTCCTTGTCAAGCGATTTGATCAATTGCTCCATCAACTCGATGTTCTCGGCCGTGTCGCGAAGCGTGATCGAGTTCGTCTCGTCATCGGTCAAAACGATGGTCGGCGTTCTGCCCTGTTGAACCGGAATCGCTTGCTGAACCACCTTCGCGACGTCCTTCGGGCTCGCATTGGCAAGATAGAAGGTCCGCAAAACCAACTGCTGGAAAAAGTTGCGGCGCTGTTGGTTGGCAACGAGGATCGTCCGCGGTCCGACCTTCTGGAAGAAAAGATTCTGCTGCAAGAATATGTAGTCAAGCGCCTTCGCGGCCGTCACTTCCTTGAGATCGATCGTGATATTCGTCTTCTGCCGGAACGAATCGATGTCGAACAGAACGTTAAGATCGAGCCGGCGGGCGAGTTCCTTGACGACTTCCTGCAAATCGCGGTTCGGAAAGTAGAAATCCGTCAAAACCTCGAGTTTCTGAGGCACCTGAAAATTCGGCGGAAGATTCTGCGGCGAGAAATTGGTCGGAACGAGTTTCACGCCGTCCTTCGATTCTTCCTTTCCGCCGTTGGCCTGGTCCTTGTACAAACGGGCCATACGCTCCATTTCGGCCTTGGCAAGCTCGTTCGTCGGATCATATCCGTAAGCGCGCCGGTACATTTCGTAACCGCCTTTGTAGTCCTTTTCGTTGGCCAGCGCGTTGCCCTTCTTCATATACTGCTGCGACGCCATAAACAGCGCGCGCTGATAATGAAGACGATACTCCGGATTTCGCGGGTCTTCGTTGACGGCCAGCGCGAATTTCTCGACGGCCTTGTCCCAGTCCTCGGCGACCGAGGCGCGCATTCCCTCTTTGAAGAACTTCTTGCCTTCGCCGAACGCGAGAACCGCCGTCGGCGACAACAGAGAGAAAAACAAAACGAGGCACATTGCGAAACGAAGATTTGCGAATTTTTTCATAGCAACTTTTCTTTCGGAGATAATTTCGAACTTTTCAAGGCGAATCGTTCAGCAGACTACACGCGAACCGGGCGGCAAAGTTTCAAAACTTCGCGATTCGCGCCGAAGCGGCAAAAAACACTCTATTTTCAAACGATTAGCCCAAAATTGCAACGTTCGCGGTTCCGCTCTTTCCCGATTTCGTTTCCTGCGTCCGGAAATCCGGCGAGACGGATCAGCAATCGCTTACTTGGCTTCTTCAACGAACGTCACGCGATTGATCTCGTGAAGCGTCGTCTGGCCGTTGAAAACTTTCTTGAGCGCTGCCGCGCGAAGACTCGAAAGGCCTTCCTTCTGAGCCTGACGACGGATTTCCGACCCCGGCCGACGCGCCAGGATCAGGTCGCGGATCGAATCCGACATATCCAGAAGTTCGTGGATCGCCGTCCGGCCGCGATATCCGGTGTGATTGCACGCGTCGCATCCGACGCTCATCAGGAACGTCTTCTCGTTCTTGATCTCGGAAACGAGTCCCGAAAGCGCGAGTTCCTCGTCTGTCGGGACGTACGCCCGCTTGCAAACCGGGCAGAGCTTGCGCACGAGCCGCTGCGCGAGAACGCAGTTGAGCGCGGCGACGAAGTTGTAAAGGTCGACGTTCATATTCAGAAAACGACCGATGACGTCGATCACGTTATTGGCGTGAACCGTCG
The DNA here is from genome assembly GCA_016715115.1 of Acidobacteriota bacterium. Lineage (NCBI taxonomy): Bacteria > Pseudomonadati > Acidobacteriota > Acidobacteriota bacterium. Next base: position 61,744 of record JADKBM010000011.1, on the reverse strand, counting down.
TAAACACGAGGTGGCCGGTGAGCGCCGAATTGATCGCGATCTGCGCCGTCTCTTCGTCGCGGATCTCACCGACCATCACTTTGTCGGGATCGTGGCGCAGGATCGAACGCAAACCGCGCGCGAACGTCAATCCCTTTTTCTCGTTGACCGGGATCTGCATTATCCCTTGCAGTTGATACTCGACCGGATCTTCGATCGTAATGATCTTGTCCTCGATGTTCCGGATCTCGTTGAGCGCCCCGTAAAGCGTGGTCGTCTTGCCCGAACCGGTCGGTCCGGTGACGAGAACCATTCCGTAGGGCTCTTTGATGTAAAGCCGAAAGCGGCGCAGATCGTCCTCGTCGAAACCGACGACCTCAAGACTCAGATTCTTGAATTCTTCCGAGATCTGCTCCTTGTCGAGAATACGTATGACGCAGTTTTCGCCGTAAACCGCCGGCAATATCGAAACGCGGAAATCGACCGTCCGGCCTTTGTAACGCACCCGAAAACGTCCGTCCTGCGGGATCCGGCGTTCGGCGATGTCGAGTTCGGACATCACCTTGATGCGCGAAATCAGCGTCTGGTGATAGGCGATATCGATCGGATCGACCTTCTGATAAAGCGCGCCGTCGATCCGGAACTTGACCGAAACGTCACGGTCGCCGGCCTCGATGTGAATGTCGGACGCCCGCGACTCCATCGCGTTGTAGACGATCGTGTCGACGAGTTTGATGATCGGCGACATATCCGAATCGCTCGCGAGACGGTCGAGATCGAGGACTTCCTCGCCCTGATCGGTCTCCTTGACGAGCGAGATCTTGAACGTCGAAGCCGCTTCCTGCAAAACGCGCTGCGTCGCATCGCCCTTTTTGAGAACGACGTCGATCGCGCCCTGCGTGGCGACATACGGGACGATGCGCACGTTGAGCGCGTTCTCCAGTTCGTCGAGCCGTTCGAGATTCGACGGGTCGGCCATCGCGGCGTGCAGGTTCCGTCCCTCGCGCTTGAGCGGAACGAAATGATTCTTGAGCATCATATCGACCGGAATATGCGCCAGTTCCTCATAGTCGATCGGCGAAGTCTTGTCGGGCGGCAAAAGATCGATGTACGGCAGCCGATAGCGACGCGCCAATGCCTTGGCCTCGATCACCTCGGGCGGTTCGTTCTCAAGGAAATCTGACAGTTCGATCCTCGGCGACGAGGTGTTCGTTTGAATTGTGTCGTTCGTTTGGTTCATTTTGATTCGTTTGGACGCCTACTTTCCACGGCCGCTGAACGGTCCGGAAGAGATCGTTTGAATGATCGGCATATAGATCGCGAGCAAGATCACGATGACGATCACCGCCATCAGCACAAGGATCACCGGTTCAAGCAGCGTCATCAACTGTTCCATCCGCACCTCGGCTTCAGCATCGTAGAAGTTGGCGACCTCGTCGAGCATCTCGCGCAAACTTCCCGAGCCTTCGCCGATCCCGACCATATCGAGCGCGAGTTCCGGCATCCAGCCGGCCTGCGTCAGTGCTTCCGTAAATCCGCGGCCCTCACGGATGAGCGGAAGAACGCCCTGGCTGCGGCGGCGAAGTTCGAGATTGCCGACCGCCTGCGAGGCGATGTCCCACGCGTCGGGAACCGTGATTCCGCCCGACAGCAACGTCGAAAGCGACCGCGCGAGCTGGGCTACGGTCATTTGCCGGATCAAGTTCCCGGCCAACGGCAGCCTCAGCAAAAACTTGTCGAGAACCAATCTTCCGTTCGGCGTTCGAAGCCAGAGATAAAGCGCGATTCCGATGACGATCCCCAGCGGCAAGAGCCACCAGATGTTCGTCGCGAGCGTCGAAGAAACCGCGAGAACGACGACCGTGACCGTCGGCAACCCGGCCTTGGTGTTCAGATTCTTGAAAAGATCCGACATCCGCGGAATGATGTAGAGCGTCAGGAACGCCACCATAAACGTCGCGGCGGTCAGCAAAAAAGCGGGATAAGCCAACGCGCCCCGCAGTTTGCGGCTGACTCCGACGCTGCGTTTCAGATAATCGACGTACCTTGAGAGCACATCGTCGAGCGCCCCCGACTTTTCGCCCGAAAGCAGCGACGCGGTGTAGATTCTCGGAAAAACTCCCTGTGATTCAAATGCCTCGGAAAGCGAGACGCCGCTTTTGATCTTCTCTTCGACGTCGGCGAGAATTTTCTGAAGCGCCGACGAAGCCGAACGCCTTTTCAGCAGTCCGATCGACTGAAGCACGGGAATTCCGGCGCGGAGAAGCGCCGACAGTTGCTGGTTGAAGAGCAAAAAATCGCCCTGTTTGACGCGGTTCTTGGAACCCCGTCCGCCGCTGAAAACGGCCGACAGACCTTTTTCGGCGCTTTCGACCTTGAACACGCGAAACCCTTCGCTCTCAAGCTGGTCCTTGGCCTCGGACGCGCCGCCGGCCTCGACGACCCGCGTCATTACCTCGCCCGACGGCGTCCCCAATCGACAGATAAATTCAGCCATAGCATTTGGGATCTGAGATTTCGGATCGCGGATTTGCCGGGTTCGTGGCCGCCATTGAACGACCGCGTCGCCGTTGAGATTAAATCCGAATTCACTGGTCCAAAATCCGAAACCGAATTATATCACGCATTTCCGCGGAGAAGGTTGCGCCGGAACTTGAGAAAAAAACCAGCCGAACGGAACAACTTCTGCAGGCATCCTTACATCCAAAAAACATCTTGCGGAAATACCAGTCGTTGCTTAGAATAGAAAAATCTTGAAACCGGAGAATGTATGGTTGTAATTGAATCTCGACGTGTCAGCCGATCCCGAATCGCGCTCATTGCTTTTTTGAGTTTCTTTGTGATCGCGTCCTGCGTTTCGAACTTCAATGCTCAAACTCCGGAGCCAACCCAGACTCCGCAGCTCCAGAGCGTTGAAGATAAAGGCACGGTCAAGGTCCGCGTCGATCTGGTGACGCTGACGCTGACGGTCACCGACATCTATGGGCGATACGTTTCAGGTCTCGGCAAGAACGCTTTTTCCGTCTTCGACAACAACGTCGAGCAAGAGATCACCTATTTCAGCGATACCGACGCCCCTGTTTCACTCGGCATTCTGTTCGACGTTTCCGACTCGATGACGGGAACGAAGATCGGAAAGGCGCGCAACGCGCTTGAACGATTCATCAATACCAGCCATCCGAACGACGAGTATTTCTTGATCGCCTTCAACAATCGCGCTCAGCTTCTGCTCGATCGTACGCGTGACGGCGAAGCGGTATTGAAAAAATTGACACTCGTCAATCCGCGAAACAATACGGCGCTTTACGACGCTTGTTATCTCGGAATCGAGAAGGTGACCCGCGGCACACATCAGAAAAAGGCGATGCTCATCATCAGCGACGGCCAGGACAATTCTTCGCGCTACAACTTCGGCGAAGTCCGGCGGCTGATGAAGGAATCCGATGTCGTGGTCTATGCGGTCGGAATTATGGACGGGCGCGACTCGGGGAGTTCGGAGGGAATGATGGGCAAAGCGTTCCTCGACGAATTGACGAGCGTCACCGGAGGCAAAGCTTTTTATCCCGAAACGGATGTTGAGATGGACGAGATCTTCGAGCGCATCGCGCTTGAACTTCGGCACCAGTACTCGATCGGGTACACGCCGAACGATTTCCAAACCGATGGGAAATGGCATAAAGTGAAAGTTAAGGTCAAACCCCCGCGCGGTTTGCCGCGTCTAACGGTTCGCGGTCGTGAAGGCTATTTCGCAACGCCCGTCACGGATTTCAAATAGTTGGGCTTAATTGATGATGAAACGAAAACTCTTTCTGCTTTTATTGCCGGTGATCGGATTGGGTCTGATTCCGGCATTTTTCAACTTCGACCGGATTTCGGCGCAGACGACCACGGTCACGCCGACTCCAACCCCGTTGAAGAGCCCGACACCGACGCCGACGCCGGTTGAAGACGACGAGACGATCCGAATCGAAACGGAACTCGTCAATCTCAGCGTCCGCGTCATCGACCGTAACAACCGGCCGATCAACAATCTGCGAAAAGAGGATTTCAAGGTTTTCGAGGACAATGTCCCGCAAGAGATCGACGCATTTTCAAAAGCGGAGGTCCCGACGAACTACGCGCTCGTGATCGATAATTCCGGTTCGCTCAGAATGCAGCTCGACAAGGTAATCGAAGCGAGCAAGATCATCGTCAACACCAACAAATCCGACGACGAGACAAGCGTCATCCGTTTCGTCGATTCCGAGAAAGTCGAGATCGCTCAGGAATTTACATCAAGCAAGAACGATCTGATGGATGCTCTTGACAACCTCTACATCGAGGGTGGCCAAACGGCGATCATCGATGCCGTCTACCTCGGCGCGCAGCGTGTCGATGAATACGAGAAGTCGAAAAATCCGAACGAAAAGAAGAGGCGCGCGTTGATCCTCGTCAGCGACGGCGAGGACCGCGACAGTTTCTACAACGAACAGCAGTTGTTCGATCTGCTTCGCGAGTCGGATGTTCAGATATACGCGATCGGATTCGTCAACGATCTGAGCAAAGAAGGCGGCTTCATCAGCAAGAGTCCGCAAGCGAAGGCAAAGGCGTTTATGGAGCGGCTGGCCAAGGAAACCGGCGGCAAGGTCTATTTCCCGAACTCTCTGACGGAACTCAACGGCATCGCCGCCGACATTGCAAGCGAACTCCGGACGCAATATCTGATCAGCTATTCTCCGACGAACACGGATAAGGACGGAACGTTCCGGACCATCAGGGTCAGCGTCACCGACGGGCCGAACAAGGAAAAGCGTATCGCTCAAACGAGATCCGGCCGCAAAGCGATCACCGACGGCAATGCTCCGACCTTGCAGAAGAAGCCTTGACCGACCGGCATCGGGATTGGCGCCTAAACCTCGTTGGAATTGGAATCGCGGATTCCTGCCGGCCTTGCCGACTAACACTCGGCTCTTTCGGTCTCCGCGCGGGTAAGAGCCCTATCGATAAAGGGCCGCTCGCTGCATCGTTGGTCTCCTGACTTTTGGCAATTGAGCTTTCGTACGCAAGGACCGAACAGATCCAAAATCGCAAATCCAAAATCGCTTAGCGCCATCGAGTCGATTCGTTTGATCACCTCGCCGTACTGATTGAAAATTCCCGGGGCGTGTTGCAGTCAGGGGGCAAATTCAAGATCAAGTCGGTACACGCCGCCAATCCGAGTTAGCAATTTCGGGCCAGCCCGTTTCTGCCGCAGGCCGTCTTCTGCGGTTTGAACAGGAACAGGCTAAGCGCTTCCTATTTGAGATCGGCTTTGATCCAATCAGGAATTGCCCACGGCGGAACCGGGCCTATCCAGCCCTTGTTCACGTGCATTGCCTTAAACGACCCATTACCCTCTTCGTCAACATAGAAGACCAATAAATCCAATGGAGCGGTCTTGATTTTCCCATTATCCGCAACTGCCGGAAATTGCCTCACTAATCGACCAAACTGCCGTTCGCCTGATCGATATGTGGTCACCGATTGCACCGACCACGTGCCTGTGTTAACGAATAGCGTCCCGTCGGACGAGCTTGCAAACGTACTGAACGCAAACAACGGTGAGTCTTCGTAAACCGTTTGAGTTAGTGTGATCCGAAGCTCGCCCACATCGACGATCTTGGATTGGGAGCCAACGGCAGTTCCCAAAGGCGGCAAATCCCACCCGTTGGCGTTAATGATCTTCTGAATTCTAACCAAACTCTTTTCTGGTTTGACAACCGAGTTCATCTCCTGCGCGGTCGTCGTAATGACGCTAAGCGCTCCAATCACAAAAGACCAAGTCCACAAGGCCGCCACCGAACGCCAAATCCTCATACTATCCTCCATCTATTTATCACTTTGAGTGGCCACCGAATTCCGCGTCTATCGGAACGCTTAGTAGAGCACTTCAAACAGCGAACCAGAATCGTGAATACAGATCTTCTTCAAGGTCGACCGAGGTGTAACGGCCGTTCTCGGCTGTCAAACAACCTAATGTCGTTCAGAACGAACGCACCTGGGGCTGCGACTCTGAATAAACACTTTTCTCTCGTTAGCTTCTATTTCTGCAACGCTCGTACCCAATCCGGTATTGCCCAGGAAGGAACGGGTTCGTTCGAGCCCTTGTTGGTAATCCGGGTCTCGAACAAACCGTCACCGTCGTTGTCGAGATAGTACACAAGAACAAGCGATGCTTCGGTAACGATCTTTCCATTCTTCATGCCTGCCGGTGAAAAAAGCACTCGCCGCCCGAATTCCCGGTCGCCGGCGCGGAACGTCACCATCGACCGCGCCGATAAAGTTGTCTTGTTGACAAAAAGCGTACCGTCGGACGAAATTCGGAACCCGGTGAAGTCAAACAAAGGCGAGTCGTCGTAAATGAACTCATTCAGAGTCACCTGCAAACCGCTCACAGCGAGTGATAGGCTTTGCGTCCGAAAAACGGTGCCGACCGGAGGAACTTCAAACCCCTTTGAGTCAACGACCGTCTGAACATACGTTTTGTCGGTCTTGGCAGGCGTTTGTGCGTATGAGCTGTCAGCCACTGCTCCTAATATCAGTATCAACATCCCCAGAAAAACCATTAATGATCTCCAAATCGTCATCATCTTTCTCCTCCGGTTTATTTGACTCCAACAACTCTGCCACCGAAATCCAGCAGCATATCTTGAGTGTTTCGTAACCGTAATTTCTCAATCTCACCGAGCTTGCGGCTTGCCGATGAGATGACCGCGTTTGTATTACCGCCGGCAACGAGTTGTTTGACAGCGGCCGACGCCCGATTCCACGTGAATCATAAAACAACGCCAAGCCCGAGCAATCCAAAATCCAAAATCGCAAATCCAAAATCGGAAGGCCTCTTCGCCGAATGCCATCCAGTCGCTGCGTTTGATCACCTCGCCGTTCTGGTTCGTCACCACGCGCGGGCTGCCCAGATGATCTGTTGTCAAATAACTAACCTGCGCCGCCGGGGCCGGATCATTGCCCGTCAGGGCCGTGTATTCCGCCACAAGCGTTCCGCTTCCATCATAAACGAACACGGTCGTCTCGGTCGAGGAAACTGTCCGGAACCTTCGGGAAGACGGGATGTCCAGAATTCACATCAAGATAACCTGAAATCGAATCCAAAATCGGAAATCCAAAATCCAAAATCGCGGGGGTTGTTCGCCGGTCCGAAGAGCTTTGTCTGATGGTTTTCGGCGTCGTAGACGAACCGGCGGTTCAAGTCCGGCAAAACGTTATATTCTTCTCGGCCGTTGAACCGTTATTCTTGCTCGTTTTGAGTGTGTCGCTTACCGAGACGCCGTAAACTAATTCGAATTTGAGAAGGTTTAGGCCATTTCAAAATACCAAATTAGGAGCCTGTTGCCTTCTTTCCATTTAATCCATCCGAATCTCGGCTTTTGCTGTGCGTCATTTCCGTCATGCCAGCGAATTCTCAACCAGTTTCCGACTATCCGGTCGGGATGGTAATTGGTGTCCGCGGTCACGTCGTGATCTACGATTTCTCCGTTGGGTTTGGTACGTATGGGATTTTGTCGAGCGTCGAAATTAACCGCAAAACACTCCAAAACATATTGTCCCCACGTTTTGAATTCGAATGCCGGGTCATTCCTTTTTACGAATTTTTCCAAGCGAGTTTCTTCATTCACCAGCACGCGGAAATATTGCCCGCTTACACCGATGCACTTGAGAACAACTTTCTCTTCGGTATCATTTACAAAGGGTGCAAAGCCCTCCTTTTCAATGCTGAATTCCCGAGGGCTTTCGGTATAGAATGTGAATTCAAACCAGACGCTCCCGTCCTTGTTGTAGATGCGGGCAAAATTGCCTTTTTCATAAAGCCGGTCGGTCGCCGCCACGAGTCCTTGCGAATCCATGACCTCAAAGTCATATTGTTTGGCCGGCTCAGGCTCGCTCATTTTTGGGACGGGCGTCGGACCAGCCTGACTCTCGACAGGTCGGACCGAATGTGTCTGCCCCGCGTTCTGGCTCACGGTGGTATTTGTGGCGCATGCCTGAACCGTAAGCAGTATCCCCGCTAAAATCGCAGTTTTCATTTTCGCCTCCGCTTTCATTCCACTCTTCTGAGATTCGGCGCGTTGACATCAAAACCAAGATGACCGTGATTGTTATGCCCCGAGGCCGTAGCGACGCCTATCAATTTGTTTGTTGTCCCTTGGAAATTCTCAGTGAATCCAAACGATTTCGCGACATCGTACACAGCTTGGTTGTTGACCGTGCTGAATTTAGAACTATTCATCTTGCCCTGAAAACTATTTCCATTCTTGTCGATATATCTGAAGTCAATATCGACGCCGCTCCGGGATTTGTGTCCATGTCCCTTGTGATCCTCACCACGACGTGACCAAGGATCCGTGCCATTTTCCGCTGACATGTCGCCGAACGAAATAGTGATTCCGTATTTATCCTTCAACACAGCCGCAAGACCGAATAATGCCGCCGCTACTTCTGGCCGGACGAAGTGGTCGCCCGTACCGTGGTCAACCCCGTTGTTTTTACCGCCTTTGTCAACCGGACTATATCTGTCAAAAAAGTCCATTCTTGCGGGAAACTCAACGAGAAAGCTGTTGTTCGCAGTCAAACTTGTAAGGTAAACAAATTCTCCGGGAGTTTGGTTACTTTCCAAATAGTATTCATTCGATAGACCGTCAAATGCCTGGATCTTGATGGTTCCGTCTCGTGCAATGTAGTATTGGTGGTTTTGTATTTGGAATGGCGGCGGCGGCACGGGTTCAATGGTGTCATTGGTCGTGCTGTTCTCGGTCGGACCGGAATCGGCGGGGCCCGCGGAATCTTCATCCGCGAATCCTCAGGGCCCGTCGTGCGAGTCGCAGGTGCTGCACCACGCTCCGCCGTTTGCGCCGGTCGTGCGTGAAATCAATCCGAGCGGATCGGTGAACTTGTACGGCGAATTGAGGACGTAACTGTAACGGTTGAACGTCTGCGGGTTCCTGACATTCGCCGAGGCGGTCAGCGGGTCGACCGAGGTGTAGCGGCCGTGTTTCGGGTTGTAGTATCTCGCCTGCGCGAAATCGAGGCCCGATTCGTCGTCCTTTTCATAGCCGGTATAGCCTTTCCGCGTCTCGGGAATCTCGTCGTAACCGAGGCCCGTGGTCCGTTTGTTGAATTCGACCTCTTCGCCGAACGCCATCCAGTCGGTTCGTTTGATCACCTCGCCGTTCTGGTTTGTCACCACGCGCGGGCTTCCAAGATGATCCTGTGTCAAATAACTTACCTGCGGCGCCGGGGCCGGATCGTTGCCGACCAAGGCCGTGTATTCCGCCACAAGCGTTCCGCTTCCATCATAGACGAAAACGGTCGTCTCGGTCGATGATTTTCGCCGCTCCGACCAGCCGCAGAGCGGCGGCAAATTTTAGATACTGTCTTGAATATCAAGCTCAAAACGCCGGATTTGGCGTAAAAGGGGTTCGGTGTTTGAGAACCCCGTAAGCGATGTGCAGCAGCTTTCTGATGGCCGCGCACACGATCTGCATCTTCCTCTTCCCGCGTTTGGAAAGACGGGATGCAAATTCGGTGATTATCGGGTTATGGGTCATGGCGACGATCGCCGGAAAGTACATGCCCTTTCTTATCCTGACGGCGCCGACTCTCGAGAGCCTGGTCTTTATCTGCTTGCCGGAATCCTGCTTTGCCGGCGTCACTCCGGCATAGGCGGCCACTGATCTGGCCGAGTCGTAGCGGTCGAACTCGACTTCGCTGAGAAGCATCATCGAGGTCTTTTTTCCAACCCCCGGGATCGAACGCAGAAGCTCGTCCTGCTGCTTCAGGTCCGGATCGCTGTCGATGAGGTCCTCGGCTTCCTTGCGCAGCGCGGCGATCTCCTTTTCGAGAACGCGGATCATTCGCTTGACGCTCGTCTTCGCCTGCTTCGGCGCCGTATCAAGCCGGTTGGTCTCCATCAGACGCATCTCCTCGAGCGCGTCTATCCGCCGGCTCAGGGCCTGCAAATGGATTACTTGGGGTGAGGGAGGTTTCCAAGGCTCCGGCCTCTCGCTCCGGCAAAACTCCGCGATCATACCCGCGTCCACTTTGTCGGTCTTGTTCCGCAACAGCTTGGCATCCCTGAAGCTATGGGTCCGGAACGGGTTGACGACCGAGACGCAATAGCCGGCCTCGTACAGGAAATTGGCGATCCCGTCCGAGTAACTGCCGGTCGCCTCAAGGCAGGCGTGAACCTCTCCGGCCCGGAAGCGATCGCAGCCATCCCTGCAACAGCTTCATTCCTTTCGGAGTGTTTGCGAACTCCTTTGAGACGCTCTTCTCGCCCACCAGCAAAACAACGTCGAACTTCGACTTCGAAACATCAATACCTAAATAATTCTGCGACATACTGCCTCCTCAAAACGGAGCGGTCAAGCTTTCGAGGCACTCTGCTCCGGCTTTGTTCTTTCATCCAGTCGACTTCGTGATCCGATGTTGACGAACCACTCGTTTTTTTACCTCCGGTGGCGACAGTGAGGGAGACGGGCTACGCGCTCCGTCCTGTCGTCCGCCGAGCGGATTGGTTCGGGCAGCTGCGCTGCCCGATGATCAAAATTCGATCAAAAGGCACCACCTCAAAACACCGTTCCGCCGACCATCCTTGCATATACAGACTCGCGGTCATAGGATACTGTCCGGTCTAGGCTGAACGCCAAAATAACGGGAAAGAGGTCTGATCTAAATTCCAGATTCGAGATCTGAGCCGTGGGGAAGACTTCTCTTTCCCCCGCAATCATCAAGCGTCCAAGATAATTGCGAAACAGTTGATAATCAAGATACAAGCCGTGGGCGTGAGGCCACGGATGACGCGAAAAAGACTCCCGAGCCGCAAAGCGGCGGCAAATTTTAGATACTGTCTTGAATATCAAGCTCAAAACGCCGGATTTGGCGTAAAAGGGGTTCGGTGTTTGAGAACCCCGTAAGCGATGTGCAGCAGCTTTCTGATGGCCGCGCACACGATCTGCATCTTCCTCTTCCCGCGTTTGGAAAGACGGGATGCAAATTCGGTGATTATCGGGTTATGGGTCATGGCGACGATCGCCGGAAAGTACATGCCCTTTCTTATCCTGACGGCGCCGACTCTCGAGAGCCTGGTCTTTATCTGCTTGCCGGAATCCTGCTTTGCCGGCGTCACTCCGGCATAGGCGGCCACTGATCTGGCCGAGTCGTAGCGGTCGAACTCGACTTCGCTGAGAAGCATCATCGAGGTCTTTTTTCCAACCCCCGGGATCGAACGCAGAAGCTCGTCCTGCTGCTTCAGGTCCGGATCGCTGTCGATGAGGTCCTCGGCTTCCTTGCGCAGCGCGGCGATCTCCTTTTCGAGAACGCGGATCATTCGCTTGACGCTCGTCTTCGCCTGCTTCGGCGCCGTATCAAGCCGGTTGGTCTCCATCAGACGCATCTCCTCGAGCGCGTCTATCCGCCGGCTCAGGGCCTGCAAATGGATTACCTGGGGTGAGGGAGGTTTCCAAGGCTCCGGCCTCTCGCTCCGGCAAAACTCCGCGATCATACCCGCGTCCACTTTGTCGGTCTTGTTCCGCAACAGCTTGGCATCCCTGAAGCTATGGGTCCGGAACGGGTTGACGACCGAGACGCAATAGCCGGCCTCGTACAGGAAATTGGCGATCCCGTCCGAGTAACTGCCGGTCGCCTCAAGGCAGGCGTGAACCTCTCCGGCCCGAAGCGATCGCAGCCATCCCTGCAACAGCTTCATTCCTTTCGGAGTGTTTGCGAACTCCTTTGAGACGCTCTTCTCGCCCACCAGCAAAACAACGTCGAACTTCGACTTCGAAACATCAATACCTAAATAATTCTGCGACATACTGCCTCCTCAAAACGGAGCGGTCAAGCTTTCGAGGCACTCTGCTCCGGCTTTGTTCTTTCATCCAGTCGACTTCGTGATCCGATGTTGACGAACCACTCGTTTTTTTACCTCCGGTGGCGACAGTGAGGAGACGGGCTACGCGCTCCGTCTTGTCGTCCGCCGAGCGGATTGGTTCGGGCAGCTGCGCTGCCCGGATCAAATTCGATCAAAAGGCACCACCTCAAAACACCGTTCCGCCGACCATCCTTGCATATACAGACTCGCGGTCATAGGATACTGTCCGGTCTAGGCTGAACGCCAAAATAACGGGAAAGAGGTCTGATCTAAATTCCAGATTCGAGATCTGAGCCGTGGGGAAGACTTCTCTTTCCCCCGCAATCATCAAGCGTCCAAGATAATTGCGAAACAGTTGATAATCAAGATACAAGCCGTGGGCGTGAGGCCACGGATGACGCGAAAAGGAATCCCGAGCCGCAGAGCGGCGGCATCGACCATCTTGGAACTCGGATCTGGAATTTCGTTGCGAGTTCAGTATTCTCGGTCGGAATCGACCGTGGGTATCTTATACCCGTTGTAAAGACTTCCGACAAGAATTTCGCGACCGTCCTTCCAGCGCACCCAACCGCATTCATGGCTACAGACGTTACCGTTCGGGTTCGTTCCGAAACTGACATACGCCCATTCGCCGCTGACAGACATCACCCACGCTTTCGACGTTGAGAGTCCCAGTTGCCGGTTTTTGTCTTCGATCTTCTCGTCGATCTTTCCTTCTGCCGATATCCGCGGACGGCAACGGTTGAAATCGACAACGATGTAATTTGAATAGTAGATCCAGAATCCCCAGGTTGCTTTCGACCACATCTTCACGTCCTTCGGCACGTATTTGGTAAGCCTCGTTGATTCATTGACCTCTACCTCGAGCCAATGCTCGGACTCAGATTTGACCCTCAGTAAAACTTCCAAGGGAAAATTTGAATCGCAGCACAGCGGACGAAAATCACCACCCAACTTAGGCAGGTAGTAATCGGCTTCGCTCGGCTGCAAACTGAACGTTTGCCACTCGGCACCGTTTGCATTAAAGATCTTCATTCTGTGTCGAAGCGCGTACTCGGTGCCCACCTCAGGACAGTTGGGCTCATTGTATCCCCGATATTCGAACTTGCTGCAACGCGTCCGGCGCCATGAAACCGCCACCCCGTCGGCCTCTTTGAACGATTCAGACTCGGGCGTCGGCAAATCGTTCCGTGACTGCCCCAAGGTCGGCATAATGACTGCAAATATGGATAGACACAAAAAAATCATAATACTTGTTCGGTTCATACGTTCATGTTCCCTCCTTTCCTCTACTCGCTTCAGTTCTTTCGCTTATTAAGTACATGCTTGATTCTCCTTCAATCAGTTACTCTTAGGAACAATAGTCGCTCGGTCGATCTTGCCAGGGAGTTTCTCAAAGGGTCGGTTTACACTCGCCGCCGGTTGTTTAACATCAAACGTCTTATTAACCCGGACATCAACATTAAGTATACTGAAATCATAAGTTACCTCCCTGCTTTGGACCGAGGCTCCGTCCGGAACGGGGTCCGCCCGAATAGTTGCGCCCCCAAAGAATTTGTCGGCCTGCTTGTGTGCTCTCTCGTACACTGCGTCACTCATCGACTTACCATTAAGTTCACCTTCATCAACCAATGTGGATGCGCTTATTGTACCTTCAATGATTTCGTGAGCAATTACCTCACCTGAGATCGACTTGTCACCGGTTTTGTTGAAAACCTCAAGATCACTAAGGTCTACTGAGTTTGCCCCAGGCCCATCATACCTGCCAAATGTGATCGAATCCGAGGTAGCAAAAACATTTAACGTTGATCTGACACTACCGGGGCCACTGTCTGTGATCGTGTCATATAGTTTTTTCTCACGGTCGCTCAGCGTAGCTCGATCAACACTACCGACAATCGCAAGCCGCCCGTCCTTGACAACTACTTTGAACTGCGCGCTTTTCCGGTTGTTCAGATTCGTGCTCGTACCAGACTCACATGCCGCTTGTTGACTTGAAACCTCGGCTTTTGTCTTACCGTTCGTTTTGCAACTCACTAAGACGTCTAGTCCTGTAGGATCCGAGAACGACAGCGGGTTGTTGCGAACGTATGAAAAGAGGTTGAAACTCTGTGGAAAGCTTCGGCGACCCATTTCGAGAAAGATTTGATCCGCCGACGTAAATCTCCCCAATTCCTTCCTGTACATCCGCGCCTAGGCGTAGTCGAGGTTGGTTTCTTCGTCGTTGAGATAGCCGGTGAAGCCCTGTCGGACGTCGTCGGTGACGTATTTGTCGGTCGTCGATCTTCCGCCGAGGCCGATGACCTCTTCGCCGTAGGGCATGTAGTCGGTCCGTGAAACCACCGCGCCGTTTTCGTTGGTGTTGATCCGGGGCGTGCCGAGATGATCGTTCGTCAGATACTGCACCTGCGGCGTCTGGCTGAGATTCGTCGAGTATTCCGCGACGAGCTTTCCGGCCGCGTCGAAGATGAAGACCACCGTTTCGGTCGCCGTCACCTTCTTCACCCTCCGGCCGTCGCCGTCGAAATAATAGAGCCCGATAGTCTGGTTCGACGCGTTTTTCACTTCTTTCAGAGCATCGCTGCAACCTTCGCGGACTGAGATTCGGGACATTTCTCATATCCGCCATGAAGGAGCAGGTCGAAAAGAACTTCCGAAAAGAGCCATTTGCCGTTTTGCCAATATGCTCGTATGTATGCCTTTTGCCATATCGGCCTGGCATCCACTTTCCACTTACCACATCCATCGATCAACCATATTTCATAATTCGGCGTCCCGTATTCATTTTTGATCGCGTGAGGAATAAACTCACGAAACCCGTTTTCAAAAACTGGTCTTCCCTCTAGCGATTCTAGACGCGCTACATACTCCGCCGGTTTTTCCCCTTGCAGGAACTCCGGCGAGAGCATTGTGGCCAAGCTCGCCCACTTCCGTGCTTTTTGAAATGAAACTACGCGCTTGATCGAACGAATGAACAAAGAACGCCGTTGGGGTTCAATCGCCGTAGCTAGTGATCTATGGCTCTGCCCCAAACAACCGGAGCTCAAAATGAGCAACAGCCCGCTGACCAAAACCATACATCGAAAGCGACTCTTGTAATTTTTCATTTCTATCTGCTTCCTTCGAGTTTCCATCGTACAAACTTCTGTCGGCGCGACGGATCGGTAAACGAAATTTGGAACGTGCCCTTCGGTCCTTTGGTTGCCCCCGTCTTCCTTCGTAGGTCGCCAGAAATCAACTCCAAGCGTTCATCGCTTAAACGTGAATTAGGATCAGAACTGTTAGTAATCTCTTTTCCGTTAACGTCGATTTTGTTTGTTGGGTTGTTGCCGCAATATACAAATAAATTCCAACTTTGAGGCACGGATGCGTGGGAATCATTCAGAACGTCGTCCGCGCTGGTGAAACGACCATGCCCAAATTGAAAATAACGCGCCTGAGCAAAGTCCAATTCCGTTTCACTGTCGCGCTCGTAGCCGGTGAATTGCTTGCGGATCGTGTCTCCGACATATTCTGCGTGCGATCGCTCGGTGATATGTTCTCCGTACGGGCGGTAGTCATGTCTTGAAATTACGGTGCCGTTTTCGTTCGTGTTTATCCGCGGGCTGCCGAGGTGGTCGTTGGTCAGATACGCCACTTGCGGGGTTTGGTTCAAATTCGTCGAATATTCTGCCACCAAGCGTGAAGATGCGTCGTAGACGAAGACGGTTGTTTCCCACTGTCCGTTGATCCAGGCGATCTTTTTGACCCTGCGTCCGTCGCCGTCATAGAAATATTCGCCGATCGTGCCTGTGACCGTGCCGGATGCGTTTGTAGACTCGACCTTTGTCTGTTTGTTCTCGGCATCGTACGTGAATTTCCGCAATTGGGCGTCGCGCGTGGTATTGCCCGATAAATCAAGCGCGTAATCGTTGACGCTGTCACCGTCCTGATCGAGATTGATTCGGTTCGTGTTCGCAATCGACGGATTGGACACCTTGCGATCCGCGGCGCAGAAGACCGAGTTGTTCAAGCAGTTTTTCGGGATCATCGTTGTGAAACCGTTAGTTAGCCGAATTTCCCGTACAACTGGCTTTCGCCCTAAGCCGTTCTGGGAGGATCACTGGGCTGTCTTTGAGAATCACCTCCGCCAAATCAACGTAATCGATAACGAACTTTCTTCCGTATCGGCCCATATGGCCAAAATTTCCTGACCCACTGATCGTCCCAACTGCGGTGATTTTTACGGTGCGCCCGCGGTCGTTCGTCCATTTTAGCTTTTTTCGAACACGCCGGGGGGTCAGAGATTCGTACGATCCTCCTTTCTCGACATAAACTGACTTTTTGCATTCCAAACAATAAAGTTCATTCCACTCGAATCCATAACGATATACCACAGTGATGCGAACCTGTAGACCTATGTAGTTCTCCGGATTTTGCAACAGTTCGCAGAATGGGACGGTCTTGACCTCCGGCACTGCTTTTTGTCCGAAAGCTAAAACTCCCGCGACGAACACCAATCCAAAAACGCGGACAAACGACGAGTATTTCCAGTTTTTGCACATTCCGTGGTTACACCTCACTTATAGAAATCACTGAATTTCCGGCCCGGCGAGTCCTTTGTCACGGGAGTGAAGTTCGAACTATAATGGGCGGCGATGAAACTGTCTATAGCGTTTGAACGCTTCACTTCGCGGTCTTGTTCGCTCCATCCCTTACGCCACGTAAGAGGCATCACATCCGTGTTGTATGCGTCGAGACCGAGCGATTGGGCCATATTGATCCCGCCACGTACGCACGGCGTTCGGTCTCATATTCAGTCAGATTCGATTTGGTCGATTTCCCGTCACCAAGCCACTCCTGGAAATCCGCGGTGTGCGAACCTTCGTGTGCAATCACGATAGCAGCGTCTGAAACGGTACTGGTAACGGAATCGTACTTGAAGTCGACGTTGATGTCTGAACCTGCAGGCGTTGTAGAGGAATCAACGTCACTCCTCGGTTTCCCGTCATCTCGATTAAGAACCAATTTGTATCCAACCTTCACATTGTCGGTTTTGCCGTCGTTTAGCGAACCGTAAGCACCCGCGGCCCGCTTTGTCGCTTCATTTCCTTTTTCTCGGGCCAATTTCAAAGCTGCCTCGAATGACCGCCTGAAATTCAATTGTCTGCTTGCCTTTCGTCGCTCGTTCTTGGTCTTGCCGTTCTTAGCAGCCTCCTCAAGATCATTATCGGAAACAGAACCGCCCGCAGATTCCGCCCATTCGTATAGTCCTAGCGGATCAACGAAGAGCAACGGGTTATTCAACGCATACTTGTATCTATTCCAAGTTTGTGGCAACGAAATACTAGCTGACGTGAGTAAAGGATCCACTCCCGTAAACCTGCCCAATTCCTTCTTGTACATCCGCGCCTGGGCGTAGTCGAGACCGGTTTCTTCGTCGTTCAGGTATCCGGTGAAGCCCTGGCGGACGTCGTCGGCGACGTATTTGTCGGTCGTCGATCTGCCGCCGAGACCGATGATCTCTTCGCCGTAGGGCATATAGTCGGTCCTTGAGACGACCGCGCCGTTTTCGTTGGTGTTGATGCGGGGCGTTCCGAGATGATCGTTCGTCAGATACTGCACCTGCGGCGTCTGGCTGAGGTTTGTCGAGTATTCCGCGACGAGTTTTCCGGCTGCGTCGAAGATGAAGATCACCGTTTCGGTATTCGTCACCTTCCTCACCCTTCGGCCGTCGCCGTCGAAGTAGTATAGCCCGATCGTCTGGTTCGAAGCGTTTTTCACTTCTTTCTGCTTGTTCTCAGCGTCGTAATAAAAACTCCGCCCCTCGGCGTCGGTCAAAACATTCCCCGCGGCGTCGTATGTGTAACCCTGGCCGCTCGTGAAACGATTATTCGAGGTGCTGATCGTCGGATTCGAAACCGCCGTGTTCGAGAACGACGCCGGAAAACTCGTATTCGCCTGATCGAAACGGCGATTTCCGTAACGGTCAAACGAATAGGTTTGCTTCCACGCCGGCGTTCCGCCTGCGGTCTCTTCGGCACTCAGCAATCTGTTCAACGAGTCATACACATAGCTTTGATTGAGAACGAGCGGATTCTGGTTGCTTCGATGGACGGTGATCGTTTGCGACTGAATGTTCCCGTTGTTCTTCGCAGTGTTCAGCGTGCCGCTTTCAACTATTCCGTATGTATAGTCGAGTTTGAGCAGATCGGTCGTGTTCTGGATCTTGCCGAGCGCAGTTTGGGTCGGCTGAAGGCGTGAGTTGAAGGCGGTCTTCTCCCATGTCCCGTTGCCGAGCTGCATCGAACTGACCGCGCCGGCGGCGGTGTAGGTGAAATGGTTCGCGTAATTCCAAAACGCGTTATTTGTGTTCTTCTGGCTTTTGACAGTCTGCAATTCACCCTCGCTGTCGAGCACGGTCTTGACAACCCTTGTCGACGGATATTTCTCTTCAACCATCGCACCCGAAAGGTTGTAGGTGTACTCCATTTGATAATACTCCGATCCGTCGGTCTTTTGTCTGCTTTTTTTCACCCTGCCGGCAGCGTCGAACTCGGTGTACTCGTTGACCGAGAACGGCGACGAGCCCGGACCGGTCGTGACCTTTGTCAGCTTGCCCTTGGCGTGGCTCAGATTGTCGTAAGTATAGTAAACGGGAAGCGTCGCGTTGTCGTCGTAGGATCTTTCGGTCACGCGGTTGAGCGCGTCGTAGGCGTACGCGGTCGTGATGTTTCGGGCGTCCTTCTTGCTTGTCAAATTTCCGTTCGGATCGTAAGTGTACTGAATCGTTCCCGATTCGGGGTTCTCGGCCGAAAGCAGGCGCGAGAGACTGCTGTAGGTGAAGGAGCGGATCTGGTTGGTGGTCGCGCCGAGCGGCTGATCGACCTGCGTGAGATTGTTCAACGGATCGTAATTGTAGGCGGAACGGTAACCGTGGGCAATCGCCGTTCCGGGGAACGTGACCGACACGGTTGATGAATCGGAAGCCGGGACGATCTCCCAGACCTCTTTGAGCTGCCCGAGCGCGTCCGTCCGGCTGATCCGCTGCTTTCCGGCCTGATCCGTGACCAACGTCCGGTCGGCGTCAAGGTCGGTGCGGACGACGCCGGTCGATGTGGAATTGCTTCCCCACGGCGCGGGAAGACCTGCTCCCGAAAAGGTCTCGACCTCGGAGCGGATCCTAGCGGATAGCTGACAGTTGACATTGCGCGATTGAAGACAGATCGGATTTCCAATCCGATCCATCCCGCCAATCTGTGTTCATCCGTGAAAGAAAGATGATCTGTTACCCTCAACCGGGTTCTTCAAAAGCTCCCGTATCGGGACCTGCAAGCGGGGTTTAACACAAAACGGGTCCAAGCCATTCGCTTGGACCCGCATCATTTTGTTGACCGACACGTCCGCGTGGATCACTCCGGGACCGAACCGGAAATCTTTTTTCGCGTCGTTTCACCGGTATCGATCACCGGGATTCCGTCCGCGACTTCGTCGTGCGGGCGCGGAATGACGTGGACGGCCGTCACCGTTCCGATTCTTCTCGCGGCGGCGGCGCCGGCGTCGACGGCGGCTTTTACGGCTCCGACCTCTCCGCGAACGATGGCCGTCACGAGCCCCGCGTCGATGCGTTCATAGCCGACAAGCGTGACGTTGGCCGCCTTGACCATCGCGTCAGCCGCTTCGATCATCGCCACCAAACCAAAACACTCAACCATTCCTAAAGCCTGCACGTTGTTTTACCTCACAGAAGTTCGATGCGCCGGGCATCAATCACTTGAACTTGAGCCGGAATCCGAGCTTGAACCGCCCGAATCATAACTTGAACCGGAATCATAACTTGAACCGGAATCGTAACTTGAACCGGAATCCGAACTCGATCCCGATTCATAACCTGAACCCGAACCAGGCTCGGCCGGCCCCGCCGCTTCGACGGTCGCGCTCGCCGCGGCTTGCGCGATCTCCGCAGTCTCCGCGGAACTGCCGGGAACAAAGTCGGAATGGACGGATCCGCGGGAATCGGAATCGAAACGATCTTCATAATAAACCGGAACGTCCGAATCGTCCTCGTCGTCGGCGCCGTTTCCCGACGAATGTCCCGAGTTCCCTGAAATTCGCTTACCGGAACGACGCCGGCGGCGAAAAACGAACCATACCGCGAGCGCCAAAAACACAACGCCGCCGAAGATCGCCAAAAAGAATACCAAGATCGCAATTTCCATATTGCGTTTCGCCTATTTCAAATACGCGGCGGCAAAAAATATCAAAATCACCATTAACGACATTAAAAGCGCCGCGAGAATGAACCTCGCGTCCGGGGTCGATTCAGGTTTTTCCCAAACAACCTCGACGGTTTTGCGTTCGATCGATTTCCCTTTCCGCCGCATACTCGCGGCGGATTTCAATCTAGCCTCCTCGTAAATCCCCGGTTTCGGAATCGGCGCGTCGAGTTTGGGCGAATCACTACGCGGTTCCTCGACCAACGGCAAAACGACCTCCGTTTTCGGCGCCTCCAGCTTGTTCGTCTGCCGATCGTTCTTGACCGCGATGTCATCCTTGAACCAGGCGTCACTAACGGCCGTCTTTGCCGGACTGGCGCCCGCCTGCTTTGATTCAGGCGCGATCGCGCCGCCGCAATTATAGCAGTAGAGCGAGCCCTCGCGGACATCCACCCCGCACGAGTCGCAAACCGGTTTTTTGAGATTCTTCTTAGCCATCTTCAAAAAAGTCTTGGGGCAGCCTTACTTGATCACCGCAAAAACATCCTTTTCTTCACCGAGGTCGCGCGCGGCCGGCGTGACGATGGATTTCGGCGTGATGTAGATCTTCCGGCCCTTGTCTACTGCGGTCCGAACATCGCTTTCGCTCACGAAATCAACGGCGACGGGCGTCGTTGCCGGCTCGCCCTGATGCGGCCGCAATTCGTGAATGATCGTCTTAACCGGTCCGTCAACCTTCTCGGGCGCGATTTCGGGCACAACTGTTTCCGGCGCTGTTTCAGCGATCTTCCGTGAAAGAAACTTGTCGACCAATGCCGCTATTTCGGCGCGCTTCGAAGAACCGTCAACCGCCACGTTCGCAGAGTTTGGTTGCTTGACCTTCGGGCGCGGGGCGGAAACCGGCTTGGTCTCGAAAGCGACCCGCTTGACGTCCATCAAATGCAGCGGAGAAACATTGTCGCTCGTGACGTTGCCTCCCCACGATCCGCACCCGAGAGTCATTGAGGGCGCGAGATCGGTCGAAAATCCGATCGCTCCGTGGGTCGTCGGCGAATTGATGATGATGCGCGACGCCGGCATCTGCGCTCCGTACCGAACGGCGGCCTCGCGCGAATCGGTGTGCATCCCGGCGGTGTGTCCCATTCCGCCGAACTGCAGGATCTCCTCGCAACGGTTGGCGCCGGCTTCGATGCCGTCAACAACGAAAAAAGCAAGCGTCGGCGAGAGTTTCTCGACCGACCAAGGGAAATCGCGTCCGACGCCGCCGCAATCCGCGATCAGGCAGCGCGTTCCCGGTGGTATTGCGACTCCGGCAAGATTCGCGATGAATTCAGCCGACCTGCCGACGATCTTCGGATTCAGCGTTCGCTGCGGTGTCAACAGGATCTGCGCCACCTTGTCGGCGTCCGACGGATTCAGAAAATGCCCGCCCTGAAGTCTGAACTGCTCCCGGACCTCGGATTCGACCGGCGCGTCGCACACAACCGATTGTTCGGAAGCGCAGATCGTGCCGTTGTCGAAACACGTCCCGGTCAAAATGTCCGAAACCGCTTTCGCGACGTTCGCGGAGCGTTCGACAAAAACGGGCACATTGCCCGGCCCGACGCCGAACGCCGGCTTTCCTGACGAATACGCGGCGCGCACAAGTCCGATTCCGCCGGTCGCAAGGATAACGGCCGTCCGCTTGTGCTTCATCAAAGTTTCCGTCCCCTCAAGCGCCGACGTCGTCAAACACTGGATCGCGTCCGGCGGAAGGCCCTCGCGAACACCCGCTTCCCTCATTACCCTAACCGTCTCGGCGATGCTGCGCGCGGCAGACGGATGCGGAGAAAGCACGATCGTATTGCGCGATTTGATGGAGATGATGATCTTGAAGATCGCCGTGGAGGTCGGATTGGTCGAAGGAATTATCGCCGCGACGACGCCCCGCGGACTGGCGATCTCAACGATGCTGCCGGTGTCGGAAACAACGCCGACGGTCTTGAGGGTCTTGAAATGGTTCCAGACGTCCTCGGCGGCAAAGCGGTTCTTTTCGCGTTTGTCGTCCGCCTTTCCAAATCCGGTCTCGTCGTGGGCCATTTGTCCGAGCCGCGCGGATTCGGACAGCGCGACCGAGGACATCGCCTCACAGATCCGGTCGATCTTGGCCTGATCGAATTTCGCAACTTGCCCAAACGAAAGATACGCGGCATCAACCGCGTCCCGGGCTTCCTGTTGTGAAACGAGATCCTTGTGTTCCGACATTCAAAATGCGATACGGCCGGCGGTCGCGCTCCAACGAAAAACACGCGCTCACCGGCCGACTGAGGCTAAAATTATTTTCCCGTTTTGCCGCCCGCGTCGCCGGAACCGATCTGGCGTCCGCCGCCCTTGAGGGCTTTCTCGTCCGGCGAATAGCCGACGGCTCCGCCCTTCGGCAAGCACTTCTCGACCTCACCGTGCGGACGCGGAATGACGTGGACCGAGATCAGCTCTCCGACACGGCGCGCGGCAGCTGCGCCCGCATCGGTCGCGGCCTTGACCGCGCCGACGTCTCCGCGGACGAAGATCGTGACATAACCGGCGCCGATATACTCCTTGCCGATAAGCTGCACGTTCGCCGCTTTGACCATCGCGTCGGCCGCCTCGACGGCTCCCACAAATCCTTTGGTTTCAACCATTCCGAGCGCTTCAAGACTCATTATTGACTCCTCTCCAAGATAAAGATTTCACAATTCTAATACAAGACTTTGGTAAAGCCTAAACGTACCACGCCCGATCTTTCGAAAGCAAGCCGCAACTTCGACAAAAAGTGTTGAAACGATTGACATTCGCGGATTAACAAAGATATATTTCAACATTAAGTTTCGCCCCTTTTTTGCTGAAATTTCAGTTTTCTTCGGGTGCCGTTCAAAGGCGCGAAAACGATCATATAATGTCACAGACTCTCGGTGAAAAACTTAGGCAGGCGCGCGAAGAGCGCGGTATTTCGGTCAGCGAGGTCGCGGAGCAAACAAGGATCTCGGGTCACTACCTCACGTGCATCGAAAACGACGATTACCGAACGCTGCCCGGCGGAATTTTCAATAAAGGATTCGTCAAGTCGTTCGCCAAATGCGTGGGCGTCGACGAACAGGAAGCGCTTCAGGACTATGCGACTCTGGTCGTCCAGAACGATGCCGGCATTTCGGACGAATCGAGGAATTACAAACCCGAGGTTTTGACCGACGATCGCACCGCTTCGTCGCTGATTCCGACGGTCATCATTGCCGTGATCATTCTCGGACTGATGAGTTGGGGATTGCTGAAACTCGTCGATTACATCCAGAACCAACCGGGAGCGGCGCCGGTGGCGAATTCGAACGCTAATCAGACGGCAAACGTTGCGTCGGCAAACACGCAGCCGACGCCGGCCGTCTCAACAAACGAGATCAAGGTCGAGTTCAAAGCGGTCAGTGAAAAGGTTTCGGTCGAAGCGACTGTTGACGGAAAGAAACTAAGCAAGGAAGTGTCTCCCGACGCTCCTGAGACGTATGTCGGACAGGAATCCGTCAGGCTCAGATACTACCGCGGATTTGCCGACAAAGTTCAGCTTGTGATCAATGGCAAACAGGTGGCGCCGCCGCCGGCTCCGGCCAAAGGAAACGGGGTTGAATTCGAGGTCAACAAGTCGAATCTCTTGCAGATCGTCCAAAGCGGACAGATCACGGCCCCGGATGCGGTTGCCCCGAACGCGAACAAGGCGAACATCAACGCCGCGAGATAGTTTGAAAATGCTGTTTGACGACATTTGTTTGTGAATCATTTCATCGTCCGCGAATCCGCGCCCGCAAGCTTGCGGGCTTTTTATTATTCAGAGAGTCCCGCGATCCGGGACGGCCGCCGGTAAAACCCGTCGGCGACATTTGTATATGATCATCGAAGAAATAAAGGAAGGATTAACATTCGACGACGTCCTGCTCGTCCCGGCCTATTCCGACGTTCTGCCGAGCGAAACCGATACCCGGACGCTCTTCTCGCGCGGCATCGATCTCCACATACCGCTATGCTCGTCGGCGATGGACACGGTCACGGAAGCCAACCTCGCGATCGCGCTGGCACAACAGGGCGGAATCGGCGTCATTCACAAAAACTACTCGGTTCGCGAGCAGGCGGAGGAAGTCGACAAGGTCAAGCGTTCAGAGAGCGGGATGATCGTCGATCCCGTGACGATCCGCGATACGGCGCTTGTCTCGGAAGCGCTCGACATAATGGAACGATTCAAGATCAGCGGAGTTCCGGTCGTGGATCTCAACGGCTTTCTTGTCGGCATCATCACCAACCGCGACCTGCGTTTCGAAACGCGTTTCGATATCCCGGTCTCCGAAGTAATGACGCCGCAGCCGCTCGTTACCGTTCCGGTCGGGACGACGCTCGACGGGGCGAAGGTCAAACTGCAGAAACACCGGATCGAAAAACTGCTTGTGGTCGATGATGACGGCCATCTCAAAGGACTGATCACCGTCAAGGACATTCAAAAGGCCATCCGCTATCCGCACGCTGCCAAGGACGACCTCGGACGTCTTCGCGTCGCCGCCGCGATCGGCGCGACGGGAGATTTCCTCGAACGCGCCTCGGCCTTGGTCGAATCCCGCGCCGACGCGATCGTTATCGACACCGCGCACGGTCATTCATCGCGTGTGATCGAGGCGGTCAGGCAAGTCAAGGCCAGATTCGGAGACATTCAGGTCGTCGCCGGGAACGTTGCCACGGCGGACGCGACGCGGGCGCTGATCGATGCCGGGGTCGACGCCGTCAAGGTCGGGATCGGTCCGGGCAGTATCTGCACGACGCGGGTCGTGACCGGCGCCGGTGTTCCGCAGGTTACGGCGATCGTCGAATGCGTTTCCGCAGCCAAAGGAACGGGAGTTCCGGTGATCGCCGACGGCGGGATCAAATTCTCCGGCGATGTCGCTAAAGCGATCGCCGCCGGGGCGGATTCGGTGATGGTCGGCTCACTTTTCGCAGGAACGGAAGAAGCGCCGGGCGAGGTTATCCTGTTCCAGGGACGCAACTTCAAGACTTACCGCGGGATGGGGTCGATCGGGGCGATGAAAAAGGGTTCGAGCGACCGATATGCGCAGGAGGGAACGGTTTCGGATTCGAAATACGTCCCCGAGGGAATCGAAGGACGCGTCGCATACAAGGGAACGCTTTCCGATATGGTGACGCAGCTCGTCGGCGGGCTCAAGAGCGGGATGGGTTACACCGGATGCCGGAACATCGCCGAAATGCAGAGCAAGGCGAAGTTCATCCGCATCACGTCGGCGGGCCTCCGCGAATCGCATGTCCACGATGTCATCATCACCAAAGAAGCGCCGAACTACAGGATGGAAAGCTGACGGATTTCGGATTTGGGATTTGGGATTTCGGATTTGGGATTTTGGAATTGGGATTTTGGATTTGGGATTTGGGATTTGGGATTTGGGATTTGGGATTTGGGAATAAAGATTCTCCGTTCAAGATTCGGGAGATTTGAAAAACGCGCGAAGTGTTGCACCAACGAACCCGGCAAGTGACGCTGATCTATTTGCCGTTCTTGCGGCTTGCCGCCCGGATGTGCGGAAAGGCTCGGCCTTTCCTTTCAACGCTACCGCAATCCTGCGGCTTTGCCGCAATTCGCCAATTGGCGGCGCAGCCGCGTGGACAAGTAGCCCGTCCCGGAAAGGCACAGCCTTTCCGCACATCCGGGCGGCAAAGCCGCATTGAGTGCCGTAAAATCGGGGAATTTGTGCGAGGATTTGGGATTTCGGATCTGAATCCTGAAATCCTGATGTCTGGAATTCTGAAATCCCTGAAACCTGAGATCCGGAAACCCCTCGATCAAAGCCTTGCTGAAAGATCGTCCCATTCTTCGTAGAGTTTCTGGATCGCGGTTTCGAGAGTTGCGTAACGGGCAGTCGAAGCAGCGAGGCGCGCGTGATCGGAGGCGATCTCCGGGAGAGACATTTCAAGTCCGAGTTTGGCGAGTTCATCTTCGCGTTTCGGGATCTCGCGCTCGATCTCGCAGATACGGCTCTCGATGCGCTGCAGTTGGTTCTTTGACAACCCGAGCGGGTTCGACGGTTTTTCCGGTACGGGCTCGGCATCGTCCCGGCGCGCGTCAAGATTTGACGGAGAACCCGCTTCGCGCGCGGTTTCGGACGCGGTCGGCGACGTGCGTTCGCGTGAACGCACGTCGCGACGCGACTCTTTCCAGTCGTGATAATCGCTGTAGTTGCCGTTGTAAACCTCGATCGATCCGTCGGGTTCGAATGCCAGCACCTGCGTTGAGATCTTGTCGAGAAAGAATCGGTCGTGACTCACCGCGATGATAGTTCCCTCGAACTCGTCGAGCGCCGCTTCGAGCGCCTCTCGCGAAGGTATGTCGAGATGGTTCGTCGGTTCGTCAAGTACGAGCACGTTGAAATTCGAATAGATCAGTTTCGCGAGAGCAAGCCGCCCCTTCTCGCCGCCCGAGAGATCACCGACCCGTTTGAAAACATCGTCCCCCGAAAAAAGGAACCGCGCCAGAAATCCCCGCAGCTCCCCGTTTTCCGCGTTAGGCGCGACGCGGCGGAGTTCCTGAATGATCTCATTGCGCGGCTCGAGATCGTCGAGGTTCTGCGAATAATACCCGATGCTCGTCTTCACCCCCCACAGCATCTTCCCGGAAATCTCGCGGATCGTACCGAGGATAGTCTTGAGAAAGGTCGTCTTTCCGGTTCCGTTCCCACCGATGATTCCGAGACATTCGCCGCGGGTGAGCGTCAGCGTGATGTCTTTTGCGAGGATCTTTTCGCCGTAGCCGATCGCCAGATCTTCGATCGCGAGCACGTTCTGTCCGGCGCGTTCGACCTTTCTTAAATTGAAATTCCCGCTTGGTTTGTCGGATGACACGGCCTCGATCCGATCCATCCGCCGCAGCAATGTCCTTCGCGACTTCGCTTGCTTGGTCTTCTGGCCCTCAAGGTTTCGTCGGATAAACTCCTCGGTCTTGGCGATCATCGCTTGTTGATTCTCGAACTCACGCCGCTGCTGTTCACGGCGAAGCTCGCGTTCGACGAGAAACTCCGAATAATTTCCTTTGTAACTGACGGCGCGGCCGAGTTCGAGCTCGATGATACGGTTGCACGTCCGGTCGAGGAAGTAACGGTCGTGGCTGATCAGGACGAACGTCCGATCGTACGACTTGAGAAAATCCTCGAGCCATTCGACCGCTTCGACGTCGAGGTGATTCGTCGGTTCGTCGAGAAGCAGAATGTCGGTGTTCGCCAGCAGCAAGCGAGCCAAGCCAAGCCGGTTCTTCTGCCCGCCGGAGAGATTCGCGGTTTTCAGGTCCCACGTCTCGCGCGGAAATCCGAGTCCGAGAAGAATCGCTTCCGCGCGCGCCGTGTAGGTGAATCCGTCTTCTATCTCGAATTCGTGCTGAAGTTCAGAATACCGCGTGAGAATCTCATCGGTCGCGTCGGTCGCCATTTCGACCTCGAGCCGGCGCATTTCGGCTTCGATGTCGTGGATCTTCTGAAACGCTGAAAGTGCGGATGTGTGAACGGTGTCCGAATCGTGAAAATCGACGTGCTGCGCGAGAAGTCCGACGGTCAGGCCGTTGATCTTGATGACTTCCCCGCTATCGGCCGCTTCTTCACCCGTAACGAGCTTGAAGACCGTCGTTTTCCCGGCACCGTTTCTTCCGACGAGTCCGATCTTCTCGTTCTTGTTTACCTGAAACGAAACGCCGCGCAGAATCTCGCGGGCGCTGTAACCTTTGTAAACGTCGGACAAACGGAAGAGCATAAAAGAAAATTCGAAACTAAAAGTAAGAAGTGAGAACTGAGAAGTGAGAATAATCACCCACCGTTCAGTTCCCACTTGGCTTTCTTAATCCCCGGCGCTGATTCGCGACGGCGGAATCGAGGTTCACGGGCTGAGCGAACGCGATTCGTTCTCAGCTCTCACTTTTCACCTTTCTACTTATTCGTGTTCGACTTGGCGGTGTTGGCCGCGGGCTTGACGTTCGCTTTCGTATTCGAGGCATTGACGTTCGAAACGTTCGAATTCGTATTCGTGTTCGTGTTTGCCGGCGCCGGAGTTTCCGATGAAGCCGGACGCGCGCCGCTCAGATCGTTCGGATTCGCGACCACTTTCTGGGCCAGATTGTTGACGATCTTCGCTTCGTTCATCGCGATCGCCTGATAAGACGCGGCGAGCAGTTGCTTGCGCGAATTGATCAGGTAATTCGTGATCTCGGTGCGGACGTCCGGACTATCGAGCGTCCGGTCCTCGTCCTTTTCCTGCTTGCGCTGCAGTTTTACGATCAGGATCTTGCCTTCAAACGGAATCGCTGAAGGGATCACCTGGCCGTTCTGCATCTTGTTCATCACGTAATCCGCGACGTTCGCGCCGAACGCTTGCTTCATTTCTTCTTCGGTGAAATAGCGCCAATCGCCGCCGCTCAGACGGGTGTTCGACTCTTCACTGCTTTCCCTGGCGACGGTTGCGAAATCCGCCCCGGACAGCACGCGCTGACCGACTTCCTTGGCCTTCTGATTCGCTTCGACTTCGTTCTTCGTTGTGTCGCCCTGGCCAACGTCTGCCGGGTCGATGACGATTGCCGCCAGCTGTGCGCCGCGTTTGTTCTTGAAGCTCTCCTTGTTGCCGTTGAAGAACGCTTCGATCTCGCTGTCCTTCGGCGCATCGATCTTCCCGGTCACTTTTTCGACAAGCTTGTCGGTCGCGATCTTTTTCTTGACGGCTTCCCGAGCGGTCGCTTCGGTCTGGCCGTTGTCCTTGAGCATCTTGTCCCATTGCTCGGCCGACATTCCGCTCTGCGTTTTGGCCTTGTTGTATTCGCCGGTGATTTCATCTTCGGTCGGCACGGTTCCTTCTTTCTCAGCTTTCTGGAACATAACTTCCTGCTGGATCAGTTCCTGCAGGATCTGAAGACGGGCGCCCGCAAGTTCGAGCGGGGAAAGCTTCCCTTCCTGTCCCTGAGCTTGCTGTTTAAGAAGCCGTTCGACTTCCTCGAGCTTGATGACCTTGCCGTTGACGGTCGCCGCGGCTTCGTTAGGATCGATTCCGCCAGTCGTGCCGGCGTTGTTGTTGCCGGGGCCGCCCGGACATCCGGTCAGAGCGAGCACTGCCAAAACGGCAACACTCAGAATAGTAAAATTAGCTTTTCGCACTGTGGCTTTTACTCCTTCAAAATAAACTGTTTGTATCATTGCTTGACTAAACCTTAAGACATTTGTTATAAAATTTGTTTTTGAGTTTTCACAAATAACTCAACTTTCTGTACCCCGGTATAATACTTTTGGAGGCTTTTAATTTTTATGGCAAAACGATGCGATGTCTGCGGAAAAGGTCCGCAATTCGGAAACAACGTTTCACACGCTAACAACAAAACCCGTCGCCGATTTAATCCGAATCTGCAATCGATCCGCGTTCAGTTGCCCACCGGTGGCAACGGTCGCAAGAAAGTTTGCACCCGCTGCATTAAGTCCGGCAAAATTGTCAAAGCTGCGTAAATCTTTGAGATTCAATCTCTTAGTTTGGTTGCCAGGCGCTCTCAGAGTGTCTGGCATTTCCTTTTCGGCCCCCGGGAATCGACCGCATTAGGCCGTCGCGACGCACTCGATCTCGACCCGCGCATCACGCGGCAGACGCGCGGCCTGAACGGTCGCACGCGCCGGTTTGTTGTCGCTGAAATACTTCCCGTAAACTTCGTTCATCGCGCCGAAATCGCCCATATCCGCCAGAAACACCGTCGTTTTCACAACATCGTTCAAGCTCGAACCGGCCGCCTCGAGCACTGCCGAGAGATTCTTCAGAACCTGGTCTGTCTGTTCGGCAACGTCACTCGAAACGAATTCGCCGGTTGCAGGATCGATCGGGATCTGGCCCGAGCAAAAAACGAATCCGCCGGTCTTGACGGCCTGTGAATATGGTCCGATGGCGCCCGGCGCGTTCTCAGTTGAAACAATCTCTTTCACTTAAATCACCTACTTTTTCTTCGTCTGAAACAAAAGGCAAATAATAGCAGATTAGGTTCGAAACTCCAAACAGTTAGGGACTTTGAATGAATGCCGGGACGAGGCCGGAGTGGAAGCGCCGACGGATCAAGCGGTCGGGAGGCGGTCAGAAGTTCACGCGCTCGACGTTTAATACTCCGGGAACGCGTTCGATCGAACTGACGACCTTGTCGAGGTGCTTCTTATCGAACACTTCGACCGTGACCTCGACCAGTCCGATGTCGTCTTTCGAAACGTTGGCCCGCGCATCACGGATTCCGGTCTTGATGTCGGCGATAGCGTTCGTGATCCCGGCCAGCATTCCGGTACGGTTTTCGGTCGTTGCGAGCAATCTCACAGACTGGATCTCGTCCTTTTCGCTCTTCGCCCAATCGACCTCTACGACGCGATCCCGATTGACCATTAAAGACTTTACGTTCTTGCAGTTGCGGTTGTGAACGACGATTCCCTTGCCGAGTGAGATGTATCCGACGATCGGTTCGCCGCGGAGCGGATTGCAGCAACGAGCGCGCGTCGTCAAAAGGTTGTCGACGCCCTTGACGATGATCGCGTCCTCGCCGAGCCCGATAAATTTCTTGACCGCTTTGAAGCCGGTTTGCAGCGTTCCCTCTTTTTTCTTTTCAGGGTCGAGTTCAGCGAACCGTTCCGCGCCGAGATGCTTCATCAGGACGTTGCGCGGGAGTGTTTTCCCATAACCGACGGACGCGAGAAGATCCTCACCGCGGCTGAGGCCGTAATCATTTGCGATCCGCTTCAGTTCGTCCTCATTGTTGAGCAATTTCTTGGCTGCAACCCGGAATCTGTCCGACTCCTTCTCAATAAGCCGTCGGCCGAGTTCGATCGATTCGGCGCGTTGCTGTTCCGAGATCCAGTGGCGGATTCTGTTTCGCGCCTTGGACGTGACGACGTGATTGAGCCAGTCGCGCGACGGTTTCGAATTCGTCGTCGTCATTATCTCGACGACATCGCCATTCTGAAGTTCATAACGCAGCGGCACGATTCGCCCGTTGGCCTTGGCGCCGGTGCACTTGTCGCCAACCTCTGAATGGATGGCATACGCAAAATCGATCGGCGTCGAACCGCGCGGAAGCTGGATCACCTTGCCCATCGGCGTAAACGCATAGACGTCCTTCGGATAGAGGTCGAGTTTCAACGACTCGATGAAATCCTCCGAGTCCTCATTCTCTTCCGTCGTCTCAACAAGCGGAAGCAGAAGTTTCTCGACCGTTTTTCGAAGTTCGTCGAGGGTCTCGTCCTCATCGTGTTTTCCGAGTTTGCTTTCTTTGTATTTCCAGTGCGCGGCAACGCCTTCCTCCGCGACCTGATGCATCTCCTCGGTCCGGATCTGCACCTCGAACGGTTGCCCGCCGTCGCCGATGACCGACGTGTGGAGCGACTGGTACATATTGTCGCGCGGAATCGCGATCCAGTCCTTGAAACGCTCAGGAACGGGCGTCCAGATGTCGTGTATGACGCTCAGCGCGAGATAACAGTTTTTCTTGTCGTTGGCCGTGATGACCCGAACCGCGATCAGGTCGTAAACCTGTTCGATGGTCAGCTTTCGGCTGCGTAGTTTCTTCCAAAGCGAATACAATCGTTTGACGCGGGTTTGAATCTCGACGAACGGCACCTCGTTCTCTGTGAGTTTCCTCTCGATCGTTTCCTTGATCCGCGCGAGCGCGGTCTCGAGTTCGGAGCGTCGGGCCTCGACCTCGCCCGCCAGTTTCTTGTATTCCTGCGGATGGATGTTCTGAAACGAGAGGTCTTCCAGTTCGCTTCGGACCTTACCCATTCCGAGGCGATGCGCGATCGGCGCGTATATGTCGATCGTTTCCTGCGAAATACGGGCGCGTTTCTCGGGTTTGAGAAACTGCATCGTTCGCATATTGTGAAGTCTGTCGGCGAGTTTGATAAGCACGACGCGGACGTCCGTGATCATCGCCAGAACCATTTTACGAACGTTCTCAGCCTGCTGCTTTTCCTTCGAGAGATTGCTGATGTTCGCGATCTTCGTCAAACCGTCGACCAACCGGGTGATCTCGTCGCCGAAGTATTTTCTGATCGTATCGAGGTCGACGAGCGTGTCCTCGACAACGTCGTGAAGCAACCCGGTCGAAACGCTGACCTCGTCGAGCCGCATTTCGGCTAGTATGTCGGCAACCTCGAGAGGATGGATGAGATACGGTTCGCCAGAGGCGCGCTTCTGCCCGCGGTGGTGCATCGCAGAAAAGAAGTACGATCGCCGGATCAGATCGATATCGGCGTTCGGCCGGTTCGCCTCGACCTTTTCGATGATGTCCTCGATGCGAATCATATCGTCCGAGCCCTGACGCCCTTTCGGGGTCAAAAGAAAGGGCGCACCCAATTAAAATTTCTAATCGAGTTACGCCCTGAGATTAAAGAACAAACGGTAAAACTATTTTCTGGTGTTCGCGGCGTCTTCTTCCGCTTTCTTCTTAGCCGCTTCTTCTTCTTCCCGCTTCTTCTTCTCGCCAGCCAACTTCGTGAAGCGTTCCTTCGCCTTGTCGGCTTCGGCCTTGAGTTTATCCTTGTCTGCCGTGTTGCCGTCCATTTCCGCGATTCTCATCTTCTGGATAAGGAGATTGGCTTTGTACGACCAAACCGAATCGGTTTCAATTCCGGCCTGTTTCTCCAGTTCAAGAGCCTTATCGATAAACTCCATGCCCTTATTCGTGCACTGACCCAATTTATCGTAATCTTCCTGCTTCTCAGGCTTGCTGAACTGAAACACGTCCTTTCCGTCCTTCTTGACAGTTTTCTTGACGGGGTCGACGTCCGAAATATCGTTCGCGCACGAGTACTGTTTCGCCGCCAACGACGTGTAAGCCTCAGCTCGGTTCTCAGGCTTCACGCCTTGGTTTTCCGCCCTTGCCGTGATCCATTTCAGAGCCTCGTCGCTGCGCTGAAGACTCTCAAGCAAATTGGCCACAGCCTTGAACGCCGACTGCTCATTGATATCGCTGGCAAGCGTCTTCTTATACTGTTCGATCGCCTCTTCGCCCTTCGCCGTTTGCTTGCGATCGGAGATGTACTCGGAGTGAAGCGTACGCGCGAGGAACAACTGCGCCGTTCGCCCTTCCAGAGTCTTACCGTCCGGATCGATCGCGACGGCTTTGCGGAATTTCTCCTCGGCCATAGCGAATTTACGTTCCTTGTACGCGGTCGCACCATCGACAAGGTTTTTCCGGGCGATGATACGATTATAGTAAGAGCAATTCGCTCCGACCAAAACTGTAAAACTAATGATTACAAGTATCCCTAAACGAGACAATCTCATTTTCTGACTCCATTTGTTCTCAGTACGGCGGCGATTCGTCAATCGAATCACCGCCGCACCGAGTTCTAATTCTCTAGATCGTCGATCTGAAGACCGATGGGATCCGCATTTGCAAGTTTCGCCGCGTCGATCGCTTTGACAACGTCACCGTATTTCACGGTTTTCGGCGCCTTGACGAAAACGGTCTTCTCGACCTCGTTGCTGCCTTCCCGCAAAACACCGTTCTGCTCACGAAACTTAAAGCGCTCGGCCAGATTTGCCGTCAGCGGAGATGTATCGGAAACATCGCCCACATCGTCCGTGTTAACCCGCAATTTGCCGTCCTTCGCCACAAAAATGATGAGCGTGTTCGGATTTTGCTTGAGCATGACGTTCTTGTCCTGCTCTTTCGGTTCAGCCGGAACTTTGGCTTCAAATCGGCTCGGCTTCGACGGCGTAATGACCATAAAGATGATCAAAAGCACCAGCAGCACGTCGATCAACGGTGTTACGTTAATATTGGGTGCTACCCCTTTCCCACCACCTGACATTCCCATAACTATCTACTCCCGAAGTTGTTCTTCCTCAAAACTACTGGGCCGTTTGCTTCTTCTTTTTGTCCGCAACGAGTCCAATCTTGTCGATATCCTGTCTGCGAATCTGATCGATTGCTTTCACAACCGTACCGTACTCGACCTCGATACTGCTTTTGATATAGACAATCCGCTTTTCGGGAGTTTTATCCTTCATCAGGGTTTTGATCTTCTCGCCGAGTTCCTCAAGCGGGTAAAGACTCTTGCCGATGTAGAAGTTGTTGTTGTCCGGGATCGCCACGATCACCGAAGTGTCTTTCGCGATATCCGGGTCTTCGGTCGGAGCATTCATTTCACGCGGAAGGTTGACCGAAACACCTTGCTGGAGCAATGGCGTGACGATCATAAAGATGATCAGTAGCACGAGCATCACGTCCACCATCGGCGTCACGTTGATATCCGAGTTATACTCATCGGCACCACCGACTTGCATTGACATAACTAATTTCTCCCTTGAACGCTTACGACTAGTTCAACTGCTTCGAGCGCTGTTTGATGAAGTAGTCAACCAGTTCCGAAGCCGAGTTTTCCATCTCAACGCCGAAGCTCGTCACCTTGTTGACGAAGTAGTTGAACAGCCACACCGCCGGAATAGCCACCGCGATACCGAAAGCCGTCGCGACCAACGCTTCAGCGATCGCGCCGCCGACCGCGCCGATGCCCGCCGTTTCATTCGTTCTCAAAGCCTGGAACGCGCCGATGATACCGACGACCGTACCGAACAGACCGACGAACGGAGCCGTCGAACCGACCGTCGCCAAACCCGCGAGACCACGCTTGAGTTCAGCCGTCTTGACCGCGATCGCGCGTTCGAGAGCACGCTTCGAAGCTTCCATTTCATCGGCCGAAATGTTCGAGTTGCCCTGATGAGCCTGGAACTCTTTCAATCCCGACGAGACGACCATAGCCAGGTGCGAATCCTTATGTTTGTCGCTGATGTTGATCGCTTCATCGATGTTGCTGTTCTTCAAAGCCTGAGCAACTTTCGGAGCGTACTGACGCGACTGCTGCTTTGCCTTGTTGTAGGTCAACCAGCGTTCGATGCCGACCGCGATCATGTAAACCGCCTGCGCGAGAAGTGTAAAGATAACGACCCAACCCGGAATCGTCAAACTCTTCGCGATGTCATAAATGCCGAACGAAACGCCGCCGCCTTCGCTGAACAATAAGCCCAAAAGGCTAACTAAAAAAGTCATTTGTTTTCCTCCAAAGAAATCGAAAAATTTATTATTGCAATGTGAGCCGCGAGTCGGCCGTTCAGACCGCTCGCAGCCCTGAGATACTTGCCCTTACGGCTGGAAATTGTAAACGATCACGCCCGTTACCTTCACCGGCTGTCCCGAGAGAAGCGTCGGAGAAAACTTCGATGAGCGGGCGGCAGACGCCGCAGCGGCCCGAAGAAGCGGATGACCGGAGACGGCGGATGCCGAAATCACGTTTCCGTTCTCGTCGATCGTCACCTGAACGTTGACCGCACCGCTTGCGCGAACGGCACGGGCAGCGGCCGGATACGGCGGCTTGACAAGGTTCGTCGCCTTACCGTTGACGACGCCGCCGGAAATGATCCTCGGAACCGGTTTCGGGGTCGGAGTGGAAGTCTTGACGGCAACCTTCTCGAAATCCTCGTCATCCTTGGATTTCGTCGGAGCGACGGACTGTTCAATCCCGCCACCGCCTTCATTGCTCTGACGGGTCGCGTTCGTCGGAATGCTGTTTTCAGCACCCTTCTTGACGCGCGATAGGTCAAACTTCGAAGCATCGACGACGTCCCTGGCTCCCTTGTCAACCTCTTTCAAGTTAACTTCCTGGTCGAGCCTGGCGTATGTTTCCTTTAGGACAATGTCGTCCGAGTTGGTCTTTGTGGTTTTTTCCTGCTTGACTTCCGGCTCGGGCGGCGGCGGCGCCTCTTCCGGGAGCGCGACCGGGGCGACGAGGCTCGAAATATCAAGATCGCCCGACCCCATTCCGTAATCCTTGGCAAACAGACTGTAGGTCCATCCGCTCAAGAGCGCGATCACAAAAATGATGAATGTAGCCAGCAAAAACTCGCTGCGCCGGGTGTTCTCCGCTGAATTATTCTTTGATTCAACTAATTGGTCTAACATCTTTTTATCCTTCCTTTTTCCGGTGCCAAACTTGCGTCAAAGGTTACGAATCTTATGATTGCAAATATAGGTGTTCGAACTTCAAGCTATCATCGCAAGACGACACTCGTCGGACAAAAACTCTGATTTCTTCGGTCTTCTTTTTAGCCTTTTCACAAATCGCGGGGTGGTATAGAAATCATGCCGGCCTCAAACGCAAAGCCACTGATAACTCCCTTGTCGCTTTCCTGAAAAGGACCTCGAAGAAGCGCAGTTACAACTTATTTAATTGACCAGCAACGTTAGGAAGTCTAAGGTTTTGCAAACCGAAAGTCAAGATTAATTTGGCCGATTACGCCGTATTTTCAAATATTATTCGACGCTTTTCCGAACAGAATCAAGAAAAACGCGTGAATCACAACAAAAGCTTTTCGTTATGATTCACGCTTGTTCCATAATCTAACGTGTTACCGGTCTCCGAGAAACAGGACGCCGGGATGCCGACGCCAGACGTTCGGCTTTCGGCACGTCAACTTCCTTGATCTGCGCCGCCCCGAGTTTTCCTTGCCACCAGATGGCGATCGGACTTGCGATCGCGATCGTCGAGTAAGTTCCGGTGATCGATCCGACGAACAACGCCAACGAGAAGCCTCTCAGAACTTCGCCGCCAAAGATGACCAAGGCGAGCACCGAAAGGAAAACGAGGCCGTTCGTGACGATCGTGCGCGACATCGTTTGATTGATCGAATCGTTCGTCAGTTTGTAGAGCGATTCACCTCGATGCAGTGTCAAATTCTCGCGGATACGGTCGAAAATAACGATCGAGTCGTTGACCGAAAATCCGACCAATGTAAGAAGCGCGGCCAGCACGGTCAGACTCACTTCCCATTGAAACACGGAGAAGAACGCGAGCGTGATCAAAACATCGTGGAAAACGGCGATAACGGCTCCCGCCGCGTACGTCCAGTCGTAACGAAACGCGATGTAGAACAGAATGCCGATCAACCCCAGAAGCGTCGCGATGACGGCTTGGTTTCGCAGCTGCGCGCCGGCAACGGGACCGACCGAATCGGTTCCGACGATCTTGTAGGCCGCGGCCGGGTCGTCCTCGAGCTTTGTCGCGCCCTCGGCTTCCTTTCCGAAGGAGTCGAGCGCCTTCTTAACGATGCATCGTCCGGCTTCGTCGGTGTCAGGGCATTCCTCGCGTTTTCCGATGTTCGGGACCTTGATGAGCATTTCATCGCCCTTATCCGTAGAATCCTGAATGATCGATTCGCCGATCGACATATTCTGCAGCGAACTGCGAATCGCATCCGCCTCCGGCTTCTGCCGGAATTTTGCCGTCACTACGGTTCCGCCGCGAAAATCGACGCCAAGGTTGAACGAATCGGTCCCGCCTTCCGTAAACTGACGTCCGATCGCGGAAAACAGTCCGGTCAGCAATACGATGATAGAAAGCGAGATCAGGAACTTTCGCTTCCCCATCCAGTCAACACTAATACTTTTGAAAATTTCAAACATTGTCTTTTCTTAAACTTCCTAGATGCTCAGAGTCTTTGCATCGGGCTTGCGTTCGAGCAGCCACATAAAGATCGTTCGCGACACGAAAACGGCCGAGAACAGGTTGATCAACAGACCCAAAACGAGCGTCACGGCGAAACCGCGGATCGGCCCGGAGCCATAGAGGTACAAGATCACCGACGCGATGATCGTCGTAACGTGCGTATCGATGATCGTGATGAACGCCTTGTCGAATCCGACCGAGACCGAAGTCGCGACCGAATGTCCGTCGCGCAGTTCCTCGCGCATACGCTCGAAGATCAAAACGTTCGAGTCGACCGCCATACCGATGCCGAGAATAAGTCCTGCGATTCCCGGCAGCGTGAGCGTCGAATCCATCACGATCAAACCGGCGAGCGTCAGCAACAGGTTCAGCATCAGAGCGATGACCGCGTTGATCCCCGAACCGCGGTAGTAGATCAACATAAAGATGACGACGAAGACCAAACCGCCTGCCGAGGCGCGAACGCCCGCGCGAATCGAATCGGCGCCGAGACTCGGTCCGACCGTCCGCTCTTCCTGATACTCGATCTGCGCCGGAAGGGCTCCCGATTTAAGCGTCAGCGCGAGGTCCTCCGCCGAACTCTTCGTAAAGCGTCCGGTGATCTGCCCGGTATCGAAGATCTGGCCTTGGATCACAGGCGCCGACTTAACTTCGTTGTTGAGTACGATCGCCAAATACTTGCCGATATTCTTTCCCGTCCAATCGCCGAACTTCTGGGCGCCGGCCGGCTTCAAATTGAATTGGATCTGAAAATCTCCGTCGTTGCCTGATTGCGAATACGCCGATGCGTCGCGAAGTTCGTTGCCCTCGATGATCGCCGGATACTCGACGACGATGAACTGCGTGGCCTTTGGCTTTGCCTGGGTCGGCGTCGGCGCGTCGTCCCGCTCGACGTACGGATAGATCTTGCGGTTGACCGGAACGGTGCCGCCAAGCGAAGCCTTCGCCGCTTCTTCGGTCGGGTACGTTTGGAACGAGTCTCCCGCAACCTTCATCAGCGTCAGATTCGATTCGGCGCCGATCAATTTCTTGATGCGTTCCGGATCGTCGACACCGGGCATCTGCAACAGGATTTGCCCCGAGGACTGCGCGCCGTGGCGCTGCAGTGTCGGCTCCTTGACGCCGAACGCGTTGATGCGGCTTTCAATGATCTTCAGCGCTTGCTCAACGGCCTGCTCCTTGAAGACTTCCTGAACCCGTGTCGGCAGCGACCACGAAACGGACGTGCCGCTGCTGCTCGACGTCCACTGGCTGAAATCGACCTTTTTCTTGGCTTCGTCGATGACCGCCGCGGCCTGCGTCGAATCCGAAAGGTTCAATGTCACCTGATAATTGCCGTTCTCGGCAACGACCGCGTTGCCGGTAACCGGAAGTTTCGCATCGGTCGCCGCGTTGAGCGCGGCCTGCGCATTGTTCTCGGTGAGCTTTTTCAGGTAGTCATCCGATTTGACGCGCATCACGAGGTGCGACCCGCCCTTGAGGTCAAGGCCCAAATTGATGTTCTCGGACAGGTTCTGCTTGACGCCGTTCCAGGTGAAATCGTTCCCGACAGGAGTACGACGAGGCCCAAAGACGAGGTATACGCCGATCAGCATGATCGCGATGATGATGACCGTGCGAACGGCCAAACTTTTGTTTTTCATAAAATCGATAATTGTTGACTGGAAATTGATCGAACGCCCGGCGCCCAACCAACTATTAACCATTCGCAGTTAACAACCTATTTAACTTCTTCGGCTTTCTTTCCGATGACGGCCTGTTTGCCGACTTCGAGAAACGACTTTTCGGCGCTTTGAATAATGAAACTCGTCTCCTTTATTTCCTTTATCTTGCCGATGATCCCGCCGTTGGTAACGACCTCATCGTTGATCTTGAGCGTCGTGATCATCTCCTGGAGTTTCTGCTGCTGCTTCTGCTGCGGCCGGATGACCATAAAGTAGAAGATGCCGAAAATGATGACGATCATCGGCAGCAACGAGATCAAACTGCTGCCGCCGCCCTCACCTTGTAATAGCAAAATTAATGTGTTCATTGTCTTAGCGGAAAAGAAAAACGCAATTATGACAAAGTAAATTCATTTTATCAAAGCACTCCGCGGGCTTTTGCGCAACCGTCGTATGATAAGTTCCGAAAAACCGCGGACCGAGTTCGACGCCGTCAGGATCCGTTGGCGGCCTTTGCCAAAAAATCTTTCCGAAACGCCTCGAATCGGCCTTCAGAGATCGCCGACCGAATGCGTCGCATCAGGTTCAGATAGAACGCCAGATTATGATGCGAGATCAAAGTCGCGGCAAGCATTTCTCCCGCTTGATAGAGATGACGCAGATAGGCGCGCGAGTAACGGCGACAGACCGAGCACGGACAGTCCTCGTCGAGCGGACCCTGGTCAAGGGCGAATTTGGCGTTTCGGATGTTCAATTTCCCTTTCGACGTGAACACGCCGCCGGTGCGGCCGTTGCGCGTCGGCATCACGCAGTCGAACATATCGACGCCGTGGCGGACCGCTTCGATCAGGTCCTCGGGAGTCCCCACGCCCATCAGGTAACGCGGCGCGTCTTCCGGCATTTGCGGCGCGAGGAATTCAAGCACTTCATACATCACGCTTTTTTCCTCGCCGACGCTGAGCCCGCCGATCGCATAGCCGTCAAAACCGATCTCGCGCGTCAGTTCAAGGCTCTGCCGCCGCAGATCGAGATGTCCGGCCCCCTGAACGATGCCGAAAAGCGCTTGATGGCCCGAAAGCGGCGGGCCGATATCCGAGTCCAAAAATCCGGAATCGGCCTTTCCTTGCAGCTCGCCGAACCTCGCTTTCGACCGTTCCGCCCAGCGTGCGGTCATCTCGAGCGATTCCCGTGTCCGGTCCTTTCCGGCGTCGCCCGGCGGGCATTCGTCGAAGACCATCACG
Organism: Acidobacteriota bacterium; assembly: GCA_016715115.1. Taxonomy (NCBI): domain Bacteria; kingdom Pseudomonadati; phylum Acidobacteriota; species Acidobacteriota bacterium. Next base: position 21,214 of record JADKBM010000011.1, on the reverse strand, counting down.
ATCTCGGAACCGAGTGCCGCCTGGACCTCCATTGAGACCTCGGGAGAAAGAAACCTCCGACTGCCGTCGATGTGCGAACGGAACTCCACGCCCTCCTCGGTCAGTTTTCGCAGATCGGTCAGGGAGAAGACCTGAAATCCGCCGGAGTCCGTGAGAAACGAACGGTTCCAGGTCGAAAACTTATGAAGCCCGCCGAGTTCGCGGATCGCGTCAGGTCCGGGACGCAAAAACAGGTGATAAGTGTTGCCGAGGATGATTCTCGCGTCGAGTTCGTTTTCCAGCCACTCGAAGCGAACACCCTTGACGGTTCCTTGAGTTCCGACGGGCATAAAGACCGGCGTTTCGATCGTCGAACGCCGGGTCTGAAGAATTCCGGTCCGGGCATTGCCGTCCCGTGCTGTCACCTTCCAATCGATCGGACGCATATCAATCGTTCGACGGCGGCGGAACGTGCCCGACCAAAGACCAGATATTCGACGCGCCGACGGCGATCTGCGAAACGATCTTGCCGTCCTCGTTGACCATTACCGCCGACGGAGTTCCGGGCATTCCGATCGCTTCCGCCGTCTTGCCGGCTTCTTCGATCAATATCGGAGAACTGAGCTTGAGTTCCGAATGGTCTTCCGGCTTTCCCTGCGAAAGAACAACGAGGTTTGGATGATCCTTACCCTTTTCCTGATCCCAGGCGATGAGATCCTTCATCATCTCGCGGCAGTAACCGCAACCCATACTCCAGTACATCAGGAGGGTCGACTTGCCTTTGAGGTCGGCGGAACTGATGTCGTTGTCGTTCAGGTCCTTGAGCGCAAACTCGGGGACATCGGAACCGATCAGCGAGTCGCCCGCATCCGCGAGCGCGAAGAGCCTCGCCGGTTCTTCGGCCTTGATCTTGCCGATGAGTTCACGGATCGCGGCGTCGCCGACCGCCGGCTGCGAGGCGACCACGCCGCGATAGTTGATGAAGATCGCGCCCGGCGTCCACTCGGCGCGGAACAACTCGGCAACCTCGCGGTCGTTTTGGAGCAGAATCTGCTTGAACGATTTTCCGCCAAACTTCTCGGTGTTGAGCGACGCTTCGCCGGTGCTGAAGATCACGAAATCGACCGTTTCGCGCAGTTCCTTTTGCCACTCTTCGATCTCGGGAAGCAATGCCGTGCAAGGCGTACACGTCGGACTCACGAAAAAGAAGAGCATCGGACGCCCGCGCGCCGTGAGTTCTCGCGATGTAACCGTCCGGCCGACGAGGTCCTTCAATTCAAACCGCGGGAGGACCGCGCCGATCGGCAACCCGTCTACCGGCGCGTTGATATCCTCGCGCTTGACCTCCTTTCCGCCCTCGTGCGAAAGCACCTCGAGAAGTTCAATACGCCGCATTATCTGCGTCTGCTGCTCCGAGATCTTCTTCAAATAAAAAACCGCCAATCCGAGCAGCGCCGCGAACGCGATTCCGAAAATCAGTTGAATAGCCATTTCTATTGTTAATTCCGTAACACCTAAACCTTGATTGTAATAACCTTGCGCGACCAGCGAGAACGCGAGAGCGGCGAAAACGACATTCCGGATAAGGCTCTTCCAACTCACCGGCTCGCTGTGGATCGCTCCGAAACAATGACAGTCGGGCGCGTTTCCTTTGGCGATCTGCCAGATCATTCCGCCGATGAACACCGCCAGCAGGACGAACGTGCCGATCGCGCCGAACCACGCCGTGAACAACGGCAGCAAAAGAATCGCAAACCCGATTTCAATGATTGGCAGCGCGTACGCGACGCCTTCCGCGAGATCTTCCGGAACCCCGAATTCTTTGACCGCCGTTTTCGAGCCTTCAAGATCGAGCAATTTCCCGACCGCCGCCACCGAGAGCACGGAAAACAGGAAAATTCTGATCAGAAGCAGGATCTCGTCCATAAGAAAATCGAAGCGCGCGGCATTCGCCGGCGATTAACCGTTAGCAAATAACTATTCACAATTAGCGATCAAGATTCAACTCTCCTTTCGCTCTTTGTGGCGTTCCTTCAAACGGATCGGCGTCGCGAAAAACTCGAACTCCTCGCGCAAACGATTCTCGATATAACGCAAATACGAGAAATGAAGCCCCTCCTTGCTCCCGCCCGACGTGAACAGGACGAAGAGCGGCGGGCGCATTCCGCCCTGTGTCAAAAACTGCACTTTGAGCCGCGAAAATCCGCCCTTGACCGGCGCCGGCGCGGTTCCGCCTTTCGGCTGCGAGATCGAACTCTCGAAAAAGCGATTGAGCTTCGATGTCGTTATCCGCAAATTTCGCGCTTCGTTCGCCTTCGCGACAAGCGGCAGGATCTTTGTCACGCGCTGGCCGGTGAGCGCCGAGATCGTGACCATCGGCGCCCAGTCGAGAAACTTCATATGACGGCGCAATTCCCGCTCGAACTCGTAGATCGTGTTCGTTTCCTTCTCCTCGATCGCGTCCCATTTGTTGACGACGAGAATCACGGAGCATCCGGAATCGACCGCGTAACCGGCGATGTTCGCGTCAAGATTCGCAACACCCTCGATGGCGTCGATGACCATTATCGCGACATCGGCGCGTTCGAGCGATTTGCGCGCCATGATCACCGACAGTTTCTCGGCCATCTCGGTCGTTTTGCCCTTGCGCCTGATGCCGGCCGTGTCGATCAGCAGAAACTTCTGCCCGTCGACCGTCAGATGCGTGTCGATCGAATCGCGGGTCGTACCCGCGATCGGCGAAACGATAACCCGTTCCTCGCCAAGGATCTTGTTGAGCAGCGACGACTTCCCGACGTTCGGGCGACCGATGATCGCAAGTTTGATCTCGTCCGACGGCTCTTCTTCGACTTCCTCTTCGAATTCGAGCACTTCATATACTTCGTCGAGCAGATCGCCGACCGAACTGCCGTGCTCGGCCGAGATCGGCGTCAGATTGAATCCAAAGCGATAAAACTCGGCGGCTTCCTCCTCGACTTTCCGGGTCTCGGATTTGTTGGCGGCAACGAAGATCGGTTTCCCGATGTTCCGCAGATAGACCGAGATCTCCTCGTCGAGCGGCGTCACGCCGACGCGCGCATCGACCACCCATATAACGGCCTGCGCCTCGGCGATCGCGTGTCCGGCCTGTTTGAAGATATTCGCCGGAATGATCGCTTCGTCGTCCGGGACGATGCCGCCCGTGTCGACGAGGCGAAAGGTCCTCGATTTCCAATCTACCTCGCCGTAGATGCGGTCGCGCGTGATCCCGGGCTCGTCGCCGACGATCGACGTGCGTGCTCCCGTCAGGCGATTGAACAATGTGGACTTTCCGACATTCGGACGGCCGATGATGGCAACTAGTGGCAAATTCATAACTTCGGCCTAGATTCTAACAAATCTCCCGGCACAATGCCGAAAGCGCCGCAGCAATTGAGCTAATCGGCCGACCGGATCCAAAAATCGGATTTCCGTCATCAGCTTGACTCGGATTCAAAGTCGAGGAAATTTCGGCGACCCTTTGAATTGATTTTTGAGAAACCCGCGGCAACTATGTTAGCTTTGAAATCTTGATGTGTATTTTGGGAAGAACTATCAAAACATTTTTGCTGACCGCAGCGGTTTCGATGGCGCTCGCGTCTTTGGCCGTCGCGCAAGCCCCGGTCTCAGTTTCGGCAAGTGTGTCGCCGACATCGATCGCGCCGGGCGGGAAGGGCACCGCGAAACTGACGGCGAATATCGCCGCGCCGTGGTATATGTATTCGATCTCGCAAGGCGCGGGCGGACCGATCCCGACCAAGATCTCGTTTGGCGAGGGCGTGTTTGCGATGAACGGCGTGAGCGGCCCGAAACCGAAGGTCAAATTCGACGAGAATTTCAAGATGAATACGGAATCGTATTCGGGTTCCGCGACCTTCACGATTCCTTTCACGGTCGCCGCCGACGCGCCCGAGGGCGAGCAGACGCTAACCGTCAACATTCGTTATCAAGCCTGCAACGATTCGGTGTGCCTGCCGCCGAAGACCCTGAAAGCGACGGCGCTGGTGTTGATCGGCGCCGGCAAGACATCACCGAGTCCTTCCCCGTCCGAAAGTCCGACACCGACCCCGACTCCGACTCCGACGCCGGCCAACGTCAACGTCAACACGGCGGCCAACCTCAATTCGAACACCGCCAATGCGGCGTCAAACGCGGCGGCGCTTGTTGAATCGAACACCAACTCCGAAGCTCCGCGTTCGCAGGTCTCGCAACCGAACCGGACGGCCGGCGGCGATCTCGAGAACGGCGGATTTTGGGGATTCATCTGGCTCGCGATGACATTCGGCGCTCTCTCGCTGCTGACGCCGTGCGTCTTTCCGATGATCCCGATCACGGTTTCTTACTTTACGAAGAACGCCGCCGAGAGCCATCTCGGTTCGATCCGGGACGCGTTGATCTATGCGGCCGGGATCATTCTGACCTTCACCGCGCTCGGAATCGCGCTGGCGCTTCTGTTCGGCGCTGCGGGAATCAACCAATTTGCGGCGAACCCCTGGATAAATATGCTCATTATGGGCATTTTTCTGGCGTTCGCGTTCAGCCTGCTGGGCGCTTACAACATCGGTATACCGCCATCGATCCTGAATCGGCTCGACAAACTGACGCGTTCGAAAGAAGGAAGCAGGACGCTCGGACTGCTGTTGATGGGGCTCACGTTCTCGTTAACTTCGTTCACCTGCACCGCGCCGCTCGTCGGCACCATCCTCGTCGCCGCGGCCAATGGAAAACTGTTTTATCCGGTCGTCGGAATGCTCGCGTTTTCGTCCGTTTTCGCGCTCCCGTTCTTCATTCTCGCAGTCGCGCCGCGGCTTCTGCACTCGCTTCCGAGTTCGGGCGGGTGGATGAACGCGCTCAAGGTAGTGATGGGATTCCTCGAGATCGGCGCGGCGCTCAAGTTCCTGTCTAACGCCGATCTCGTCTGGGGCTGGGGGATTTTCACGCGCGAGGTCGTGATCGCCGGTTGGATCGGACTTTCGGTGCTGATCGTTTTCTATCTTCTCGGGATCTTCAAACTCGTCCACGATTACGGCGAAGTCAAAGTCGGATTGATCCGCGTCCTGAACGCGTTTCTTTTCGCCACGCTCGCGTTCTACCTTCTAACCGGCCTTTTCGGTGCAAAGCTCGGCGAGATCGAATCGTTCCTGCCGCCGGCGAAGGAGAGTATGACCTCGTCCACGGGAGAGAAGAACGGCGAACTCGGCTGGGTCGTCAACGACTACGCGACCGCCCTGAAACAGGCGAAGGAACAGCAAAAACCCGTTTTCATCGACTTCACGGGTTACACCTGCACGAACTGCCGTTGGATGGAAGTAAATATGTTCCCGAAGCCGCTGGTCCGCGCCGAACTCGGGAAATTCATCCGTGTGCGCCTCTACACCGACGGCGAGGGCGAACCGTACGAAGGATTTCAAAAAATGCAGGAGTCGCGTTTCGGAACCGTCGCGATGCCGCTCTACGCGATCGTCACGCCGAACGACGAGATCATCGCGAGATTTGAAGGTTTGACACGAAATGAAGAGGAATTCGCGAACTTCCTCAAGTCAGGGCTCGGAAAGTGAGTCCGGACCGCTAGCATCCGCCCGCGCGACCTAATCTTTCAAGAACTCGTACATCACGTAAACATTCAGCGCCCCGGCGGCGATCTCGTGCCGGATCCCGACGGCCCGCATTTTGAGGCTTCCCGAATTCTGGATGGGAATCGTGAATGAAACTCTTTCCATCTGCAAAATGTTGATCGGATTGATCTTCCGGTCGATCGACGACTGAACCATCCGCGCCAGCAGTCCGCCGCCGATTCCGCCCGCGCCGCTCAAATTCACCTGATTGACACGGGCTCGTCCGACGAGCGACTGCTTGGCTTTGTCGAACTCAAGTTCGACGCTCGTTTCGGCGACCCCGGCGAAGTCGATGCAACCGATCAGCGGCGGGTTGTAGTTGCCCGTAAAGGCGATCGGTGCGAGGATCTGCCCGTCGCGGAATTTGACCGCCGTCGCGACGCCGTCGATCTCGCGCTGAAGTTTGATCGATTCGCTGCACGCCGCCGAACTCGCCGACGGACCGAAAAGACTCGACACCAGACTCTCGGACGAGTCCGAGTCCGTGGTATTCAAGGAGAGCGGAAACTCCGGCGGACTCGAATTCTTGAACACGGCCTCAAGCAACGCGTCAAAGAATTTTTCGTCGAGCCGGAGGGCGACCTCGGCCGTTTGCGCGTTCGCGGCGCCCGCAAAAGCAATCAGCGCGAGTAAGATCGTTGGCAGCAGTCTTCTTATCATTGGAATCCTCGATACAGAATTTATCGCTAAATAGATAGAAACGACAACCCGGAAGTTGTCCGCGATTTCGGATAGTCCACGATCAGCGATGCGAAATCGAGTTTTTTGTGTAAAATACGGCAATGAAGAGAATCGCGTTCGCTGTCTTGATCACCGGAATTTGTCTTTTCGCCGTCAATGCCCAAAGACCGGTTAGGGTTCCGATGGTCACGACCGATCTTCAGAAACTCGTCGAGACCGAAAAGGAATTCGCCCGGGTCGCCGCCGAGAAAGGCACGAAAACGGCGTTTCTGACGTATCTCGCCGACGACGGGATCATCTTCAACCCGACCGAGGTCAACGGCAAACTCTCCTGGAAGAACCGCCAGGAATCTCCGGCGCTGCTCGCCTGGAATCCGGTCTGGGCGGACGTTTCATCGAATGGGAAACTGGGTTACACGACCGGCGGCTGGGAGTATCGTCCGAAAGGAAAGACCGACAAGGCGACCGCCTACGGCGAATACGTCACGATCTGGCAAAAACAGTCCGACGGCCAGTTCCGCGCGATGCTCGACATCGGCATCGGCCATCCGGCGAAGAGTCTTTCGAGCGCCGCCTGGAGATCGCCGTTCGACGCCGGCCGCGGTACTCCGAACGGCAATGGCGTCGGCGACGAGATCTTCACGGACATTTTCTCGAACACGAGTATGGCGAACGGTTACTTCAACTACCTCGCCGAGGACGCGATCGTTCTTCGCGAAGGACATCTTCCGTTCACTGGCAAAAAGCCCGCATTCCTCGGACTCGAAAAGCTGGAAAAGGAATTCCCCGATTCAAGTTTTCTGAAATTCAGCGCGAACACTTCGAAGATTTTCGGGAATATGATGTATGCCTGGGGAGTCTATTCGTTGACCCACAAGGACAAGTCCGTCAGCCGCTGGAACTTCGTGCAGATCTGGAAGCATCGCGCCGGAAAATGGCAGATCGTGCTGGATATTTTCAACAAGATCGAGAAATCATCGTAGCTCCCCTCAAATCCAGTCGTCTCCGTTTTCTAAATTCGGTTCTCAGTTCTCAGTTCTCCGTTCTCAGTTCTTAGCCCGAAAACCTGCCGGTACGCCGCTGCTTCGGCGGCGTAGATGATCGGCGCGACAAAGATCAATCCGATGACGAAAGCCAGTAACCCGCCAATGAACAATGCCGTCTGAATGATCATCAGCAAGACCACTCCGCCGATGTTTCCGACAAACGCCCTGGCGCTGAGAAGGATCGCCTCCGACGTTCCGAGGTCGCGGTCGGCGACGAGCGTCATCGCAAAAAACAGAAAGGCCTTGATGACCATCGATCCGAACCACGCCGCGGCGTACATCGCCACGAGCGGCGCGCCGATCTGCGCGAAGATCGCCTGGATCTTCTCCGGCGTCATTTCCTGTCCCGCGTTCGCGGTCAACTCCTCCGGAAGCATCCCGTTGGCGACGACGATCGAGGCGACGACAACGAACGGGATCGTCTGGATCAAAACAAAGATCACGACCGGCACAAACCGGCTGAAGCCTTCGAACATCATCGAGATGGTCGGTTTCCCGCTCCGGAAAGAGGCAAAAACAGCCATAAAAAGCCCGCATACGAGACACGCTCCGACGGCGCTGCTGAGCACGGATCCGACGAACGGAACAAGGCTTGCCAACAAACCGGCCAAAAACTGGATGACGATCATTCCGACAAACAACGGATAAAACGGCTTGATCGCGGCAAACCCTTCGCGCACGCATCCGACCGCGTTCAGTGATCCTGAACGATATTCGAGTTCCGATTTCATTAACAAAACCTTGCCACAAATCACGATCCAAAACAATCGGGTTTCGATGCGACTTGCGAAAAAACGAAAACATTCGCAAACTCTTAAGCTGTGAGTTCAAGATTCGAACAAGTCGTCCGCCTGCTAAAGCTTGAAGCGGCCGCGATCGAGCAGTCGGCGGAAAATCTCGATGCGGCGGCGGTCGAACGCGCGATCGATTCGATCATCGCGTGCGGCGGCAAAGTCATCGTCACCGGCGTCGGAAAATCGGGCGTCATCGCGCAGAAGATCGCGCAAACGATGACCTCGACCGGGACCGTCGCCGTTTTCGTCCATCCGTCGGACGCGCTTCACGGCAGCCTCGGCGTGATCGCGCCGGGCGACGTCGTCATCGCGCTTTCGAACTCGGGCGAAACGGACGAAATATTGACGATCCTGCCGGCGATCAAACATCGCGGCGTCGTTTTGATCGCGATCGTCGGAAGCGTTGCGTCAACGCTCGCCCGCCAATCAGACATCGTCCTCGACGCCTCGGTCGGCGAGGAAGCCTGCCCGCTCAATCTCGCGCCGACCGCGTCGACGACCGTCGCGCTCGCGATCGGCGACGCGCTGGCGATGACTTTGATGGAAGCTAAGGGATTGACCGAAAAGGACTTCGCCGAGAATCATCCGGCCGGACGTTTGGGCAAACGCCTGACGCTGACGGTCGCAAGTCTGATGCACGATAGCCCGAACGTCGCGCCGTCGGCAGGCTGGCTTGTCGTCGTCAAAGCGATCTCGAAATTCGCGCTCGGCGCCGTCAACGTCGTCGATGACTCCGGAGGCTTGCTCGGGATCGTCACCGACGGCGATCTCCGCCGGACCATCGAACGCACCGCCCCGACTGATTTCTCAACGCTTACCGCCGCGCAGATGATGACCGCCGACCCGATCACCGCTTCTCCGGAAATGCTCGCCTACGACGCGCTGCAACTAATGGAAAACCGACCGTCGCAGATCTCCGTCCTGCCGGTGATTGAAAATACAAAATGCGTCGGACTGCTGAGATTGCACGACGTCGTTCGAAGCGGACTCTGAGGATTTGCGATTTGCGATTTGCGATTTGCGATTTGCTCGGATTTCAAATTTGCCCTTTGCCCTTTGCCCTTTGCCCTTTGCCCTTTGCCCTTTGCCCTTTGCCCTTTGCCCTTTGCCTTTTGCCCTTTGCCCTTTGCCCTTTTGCCCTTTGCCCTTTGCCCTTTTGCCCTTTTGCCCTTTGCCCTTTGCCCTTTGCCCTTTGCCTTTTGCCCTTTGAACTTTGCCCTTTGCCTTTTGCCCTTTGCCTTCTGCCCTTGCCTTCTGCCCTTTTGAATTTCAAAATCTGATCATCTGGCTTGTTCCCCGGAATACCGCGCCCTTTCATTTTCCAGTTCTGCCGCCAGATTCTTGTCGGCGTCGCGGATTGCGTTCTCGTCGCGCAGGCGGTTGACGATCTCGATCGCCTTCGCGACCGATTCAAGCGCGCGTGAGCGTTCATTCTTTTCAAATAGCGCCTGCGCCGACAGTCTGTACGACATCGAAAGATCGTAACGGTAAGTCGTCGATTTCGGGTCGGATTCGACGATCGGCGACAGAATCTCGATCGTTTTCTGAAGTCCGGCAAGCGCCCGGTCGAATTGCCGTAGACCGATCAGCGCGCGGGCGCGTTCGGTTTCGTAGATCGCCAGATTTCGCCGATATTCGGCATTTCCCGATTCTTTCGCGGAAAGTTTGGTCATTACCGCCATCGCGGCGTCACAATTTTCGATTACTTCCGGAAATCGGCCGGCCAGCCGCATCGCGCGGGCGGTGTTGAAATATGAAATTGCGAGATCATAGGCGACGACCCCGTTTTCGGGTTCCTTCGCCAATGCGGCTTTCGGGAAATCGATCGTCGGCGAACAGGTCGAAACCGCGTTCGGGCCGTCCTGTTTGTCGATGTAGAGTTCGCAGAAGATCGAATTTGTCAGCCAAACACTGCGCTGAACGCGGAAATCGTTCGGAAATTCCCGGGCGAGTTCGCGGCTTACTTCAACCGCCTGCGTCAGCCCGCGGATTCCGCCTTCGTAATCGCCGAGCGAACCCTTCGATTTGCTCATAATTCCGGAGCAAACGCGTCATCGTCTTTTTGAAATCAGCGTTTTCGGGCTGCGCGCGACGCAGGCTTTCGACGATCGCGAGCGCCTCTTCAAACAATCCCACGGCCCGTTCGGTTTGCGAATTGAACACCGGAATCGCCCCGTAATCGATCAGCAGCACGGCCAAACGGTTCTTCGCTTCGGCCGAAGCCGGTTGGGCCGCAACGAGTTCGCGGCGCAATTTCAGCCCTTTTTCGAACATTTCCTCGGCTTTGGCTGTTTCGGTGTTGTTCCAAAGCGTTCGCGCCGTCGTGTAGTAATTGTTTGCGAGCCTCTCCAACGCGCCCAGATCCGCCGGATCGGCCGTACTGATCGCCTCGCGCAGCATTCGCGCTTTGCGGTAACTCTCGAGCCCGGCTTCGATATTCCCCAAACTCGAATTGTTCAAGGCTCCCTGGACATCGCCGATCTTCTCGTACGCGGTCGCCAATTCGCCCTGCAATTGAAGATCGTCCGAGGCCTCGGCCGATAAACCGTCGAGATATGCAAGCGCGTTGCCGACGATCTTTTCGCGCGCCTTCAACGCGCCTTCGAGGTTCTCGATCTCCGGGTAAACATCGAAAATGTATGAATTCGCGAGTTTGCGGACATCGTTGAACCGTTTTGCGGCGCGTGCGCTTTCGATCCGTGCGACCCGCGCTTGCCAAAGGGTCGCCGAAATTCCGGCGATGATCGAAACTGCGATCGCGGCGGCGGCGATGACCGCGGCCAAATTTCGCCTGACGAACTTTCCGGCCCGATAGGTGAGAGTGTTCGGACGCGCCATGATCGGTCGTCCTTCCTGATGACGCCGAATGTCATCCGCGAACGCTTCGGCCGACGAATAACGGCGTTCAGGCTCTTTTTGCAGCGCCTTGAGGACGATATTGTCGAGATCGCCCGAAACCGATCTCGGGTTGACGGCAAGGTATGCCGACGAGGTGCTCGTTTTCGCGGGCTTCGTCTGGCGGTCTGGAAACGCGACCGTCTCGTCTTCCGTTCGGGAAGGGTTGAAACCCGATTCGGAGATCACCGCCGACGGCCGACGCGGTTCCGACTCGACGACGGCGCGATATATCTCCTTGAGACTTCTTTCGTTTGATTCGAACGGGCGATGACCGCTCAACAATTCGAACAGAATCACGCCGAGACTGTAGATGTCGGTCGCGGTCGTGACGCTTCGGCTCTGAAGTTGCTCGGGCGACGCATAGCTCGGAGTCATCGCGCCGAGACGCGTGACGGTTGCGGTTTTCGCCCCCGGGAAATCTTCTGAAATGAACTTCGAGATCCCGAAATCGAGCAATTTCGGCTCGCCCGAGGCATTGATCAAAATATTCGATGGTTTCAGGTCGCGGTGCACAACGAGATTGCGATGCGCGAAGGCCACTCCGGCGCAGATCTTGCGGAACAAATTGAGACGCTCTTGCAGGCCGAGTCCGTGGACTCTGCAATACTGATCGATCGGCAGACCTTCGATGTACTCCATCGCAAGGAACGGGATGCGGTCATCCGTCGTTCCGGCATCGAGCAGCCGCGCGATGTTCGGATGCTCCAACGCCGCCAGAATCGTCCGTTCCTGTTCGAATCGTCGCCGGAAGGCTGCCGTATTCATCTCGCGACGCAGCAATTTCAGCGCAACGCGCTGTTCGAATTTGCCGTCCGCGCGTTCAGCCAGATACACCGCGCCCATACCGCCCTCGCCGATCTCGGAGACGATCCGGTAAGCGCCGATGGTCTCGCCGGCCAGAGAAGTCGAATCGTCATCGGCAAAAAAGCCGCTCGACAAGTCCACCGCCGATATCCCGAATTCGTCGCGGGACGAATCCTCAAACGCCAGCAGCGATTCGACCTCGGCCCGAATCTCAGCATCGAAACGCTCGAGAAATTCCAGACGTTCCGATGGCTCGAGTTCCAAAGCGTCATTCACGACCTGCTTAATCTTGTTCCATTTTTCGGGATCCATATTCGAAGCTTGCTCCTCAATTGGGAAAGCGAAAGAACTGCTTCAAGACTGCCATCTTTTCGGGGAGGCTCTGACCCCGGATCAATCACGTCTCAATTCTCTCAAAAGCCAGAGCTGGGCCGAACGCCATTCGCGCGCAACCGTTCGTTCAGAAATGCCGAGCGATTCGCTGATTTCGCCATTGTTCAACCCGCCGAAGAACCTCATTTCGACGACCTGCGCCTGTTGCGGGTCGAATTTCGCCAGTCGGTCGAGCGTTTCGTTGAGAGCAAGGATGGTGTCGGCTCTTTCTTCGACCGGAACGTCGAGACTGTCAATTGAAAAATGGACGGTTCCGAGACCGCGCTTCTCGGTCGCGTGATATCGCGCGTGATCGACCAGAATTCGCCGCATCAGCCGTGCGGCGATCGCGAAAAAATGCCGGCGATTCTGCCAATCGATACCCGAAGTCTCCGCGAGCCGCATAAAAGCTTCGTGCACCAGCGCCGTCGGCTGAAGCGTATGATCGGAGCGCTCGCGCGACATACAGATTCGCGCTTGCCGCTTGAGTTCGTCATAAACGAACGGCATCAAACGCTCGGCCGCCGCGGCGTTGCCGTCGTTCCAATCCTGCAGAATCCGCGTGATTTCTTGGGGGGCATTCTCTTGCATTCTTAGTCAATGATGTTTGGCTTCGAATTTTAAGGCAATTTCGGTTGAAAAAGAAAGCGATTTTTCGCGATGCCCGTCAAACGCGATGGGATTTCGAAAAAAATTGGCAGAGTTCGGTCTGGTCTTTCGCTTTTGTCAGTAGAAGGCGAAATTCAAACTAATTTTTCTTGAGGAGAGTTTATGAGACCAATCAGAAGACTATGCCCGGCGATCTTCAGTCTATTTTTATGCGGCGGGTTCTTCGCGCTTGCGGTCAGCGGCCAGAACGTCCCGAATGGCGGACCGTCCGCCGGACTTTTCGAAATGGCGATCCGCAACCGCGCCGTATCGGCAGCGAAATACGACGACTCGCCGGCCGTCCGGTTGCGGCAGAAGATCAGCGAATTGAAGGCAAAGACCGGTTCGGGCGGATCGGTCGCGGTAATCGTCCGGCTGAAGATCGAGAATTACAGACTCGACGCGTTGCTCGATGAGCGTGCGCAAGCGATCCAGCGACAGGCGATCCGCGAGAAACAGTCGTCGCTGCTCGCCAGTCTCAGTGCCGGCGCCGACGACGTAAAACGGTTTGAGTTTCTGCCTTTGCTCGCGATGCAGGTGACATCGGACGCCCTCAACGCGTTGGGCGAATCGAACGAGATCGACGACATTCAAGAATCGGAGTGGCAAAGGCCGTTGTTGCTCGAAAGCATACCGCTCATCGGCGGCAGTCCGTTCGGCGGTGCGAACGGCGGGACATTCGGCGGATTCTCCGGACTTGGGCGAACCGTCGCGGTTCTCGATACCGGCGTCGACAAGACCCATCCTTTCTTCAATAACCGAGTCGTCTCCGAGGCGTGTTACTCAACCAACAGTGCCACGAACACGAGCTACTGTCCGGGCGGTGCGAATTCATCGACGGCAAGCGGCTCGGGCCTGAACTGCAACGTCAGTGTCATCGACGACTGTTTCCACGGAACACATGTCGCCGGAATCGCGGCGGGCGGAAACCCGGCGGTTTCGGGCAATGGGGTTGCCCGAAACGCGAACATCATCGCGATTCAGGTTTTCTCGCGCTCCACCGATTGCGGCGGCGGCGCGTCACCGTGCAACCGCTCGTCGACGGGCGACACGATTCTCGGTCTCGAGCGGGTTTACGCGCTCCGGACGACCTTCAACATCGACGCCGTAAACCTGAGCCTCGGCGGCGGCCAGTATTTCAGCAACTGCGACACCGAGCAATCGCTTTACAAGGAGGCGATCGACAACCTGCGCGCGGCCGGAATCGCGACCGTCGCCGCGTCCGGCAACAGCGGCTATACCAATTCGCTCAGTTCACCGGCCTGCGTTTCTTCGGCGATCAGCGTCGGTTCGACGCACGACGGCAGCGCCGGATTTCCAGATGTCGTCTCGGATTTCTCAAACAGCGCGTTGTTCTTGAATCTGCTCGCGCCCGGCGAGTTGATCCTTTCCGCGTATCCCGGCGGCTTGTATCAAAACACTCAGGGAACCTCGCAGGCCGCGCCGCATGTCGCCGGAGCGTGGGCCGTGATCCGTCAGAAATTCCCGACCGATACCGTGACGCAGGTTCTGAACCGCATCAAATACAGCGGCCCGGTGATTCTTGACCCCGAAAACGGAATCGGCAAACCGCGACTCAAGCTTGATACAGCGCTCAACACATCGAACGCCGAACCGTGCGATTCGAGCGTCGCCATCAACTTCGGCCAGACGATCAACAGTTCGATCGCCGCGGGCGATTGCCTTTTGATATCGGGATCGCGGGCTGATCGTTTCAGTTTCACCGCCACGCAGGGACAACAGATCGCGATCACGCAGACTTCGACCGCTTTCGATTCATTTCTGCTTCTCTACAACTCGGCCGGCGCGAACATCGCTTTTGACAACAACGGCGGCGGCGGCGTGAACTCGCGAATTCCGGCGACCAGCGGATTCTTTACGATACCCGCGACCGGAACCTATTACATCTATGCATCTTCCCTGACTCTCGGCACCGGCGCGTATTCGGTCAGTCTGATCAACGGCGGCGGATGCAGTTTCACGATCAATTCAAGCAGCCAGAATTTTCCGGCGGCCGGCGGGAACGGTTCGTTCAACGTAACGACCGCGTCCGGATGCGGCTGGACAGCGCAGAGCAATTCGGGATGGCTGACGACAAGTTCAACCGGAAGCGGAAACGGCGCGGTCAATTACGTTGTCGCGCCCAATGCGTCGCCGTCGCAACGCATCGGAACGATCACGGCCGGCGGGCAAACGCACACGGTCACCCAAGCAGGCGCCGCGGCCGCGACCGCGCGCGCGCCGTTCGATTTCGACGGCGACAACAAATCCGATCTTTCGATATTTCGGCCTTCGGTCGGCGAGTGGTGGTATCTGAAATCATCGAACGGCGGAAACGCGGCGGCACAATTCGGGGCGTCGACGGACCGCATCACGCCCGGCGATTTTACGGGTGACCAGAAGAGCGATTTTGCTTTCTTCCGGCCGTCCACGGGACAGTGGTACATAATGCGCAGCGAGAATTTCACGTTTTATGCATTTCCGTTCGGCGCCTCAACCGACATTGTCGCACCGGCCGACTATGACGGCGACGGAACGACCGACGCGGCGGTCTTTCGACCGTCGAACGGCACCTGGTACATTCAAAAATCCGGCGGCGGAACCGATATCATTGGTTTCGGGGCGTCCGGCGACAAACCCGCGTTCGCCGATTATGACGGTGACGGGAAAGCCGATCTTGCGATTTTCAGGCCATCAAACGGTCAATGGTGGATTCGCCGCAGTTCGAATGCGACGGTCTTTGCGGTAACGTTCGGACTTTCGACCGACCGATCAGTGCCGGGTGACTTTACCGGCGACGGAAAGGCCGACATCGCAATTTTCCGGCCATCGAACGGCATTTGGTATGTTCTGCGGAGCGAGGATTTCAGTTTCTATTCATTCCCGTTCGGTGCGAACGGCGATGTCCCGGTCGTCGGAGATTACGATGGCGATGGCCGCCGGGACGCCGCTGTCTTCAGACCCGGAAACGGCACTTGGTACATCAACCGTTCGACCGCCGGAACATTGATCCAGGCATTCGGAATCGGAACCGACCAACCGGCTCCAAGTGCGTTTTTACCCTAAAGAAACAAAAGGCAGTGCATAACGCAGAGTGCAGAGTGCAGAGTGCAGAGTGCAGAGTGCAGAGTTCATAGTATCTGAACTCTGCACTCACTATGCACTATGCACTATGCACTTTTTTTGCACTATGCACTATCCTCTATTCCACTTTCACGAAATCCGTGCCCGTGCGGCCGAAGGTCTCGGGATGATACATCTCCTCGGCCTTGGCCGGCGGGACGACGAATTCGCCCGGTGTCGTTGCTCTGGCGACGTATGAGTAGTTGTAAACGCCTTCCCAAAGCAGCGATGCAAACGCTTCGGCGCGTTCGTCGCGGAAGTTCTGGTGTTCGAACCAGTATTGCCTCCAGTAATACCAGCCGCGGCCGTAGCTCCTTGACCCGTATTCGACGACCGCAGTGTTCTGATTGTCGCCCGGGATCGATTCCGTCGTCGCCAGCCCCGGATTCAGGATCTCAAGCCCCGCCGGCAGATTGTCGACCAGCGCGACGTGGTATCGCCGCGCCTGAGCGACCATCGTCAGTTTCACACGGACGCGCGCCCCGGCCTTGAAAGTCCAGGTTCCGTCCGGATTCTGCTTGACGTCTTCCGGATCGTCGACCGCCTCGTATTTGCGGAGCACAGTGAACCCGTAATCCGCCGGAGCGAGTTTCAGACTCTTCGGCGCGTACTTCATTCCGATTCGATAGTAGAGCCGTCCCGCGCCCTGTTTGTCGAGGATCAGGTTCGACGTTCCGCCCTGCTCGACGAGGTACGACATCGGCACGTTAAGCTGATTCGAATCGATCGAACGTCCCTTGAAGACCTGTTCGCCGGCGTATGCGTTGCCGAGCCAGACTTTGGCGACGAAATCGGGCGTCACCTTTTCATAGGCGTTGAAATACTTGTCGAGCGCGAGAAGAATAAACACATTCTCCTGCGTATTCGACCACGCGCCTTTCGTTCGATGATCGAGCAGTCCGCGGACGAGTTTCGGGATCAGATCCTCGACGCTCAGACCGCCGCCCTGACGGGCCTTGATCAGCGCTTCGAGCAGCACGCCGTCGGCGCGCCGGTTCGAATACATAATCAGCCAGGCACCGTCGCCGTAATCGGTGACGAAATTCGCCGTCGCCGCGGTTTCGGTGGTTCGGTTTACGAGGAACCGCTTGATCGCCTCGACCTCGACGGTCGAACCCTTGTCGTTCGCGAGAACCGACAGGATCCAGCCCAAAGCTTCGAACGGCATCTTCTCGATCGTCGCTTCCTTGAGCAGCGCCTTCGCCTTCGCGACGTCCTTGTCGCCGATCATATCGCGGACATAGAGCGCGTAGGCCGAAATCGTCCAGCGGACCTGCGGCGAGCGTCTGTGCCACTCATCGAAATGCTTTTCGATGTCCTTGAGATACGGCTTGGTCTTTTCAAGCATCCCTTCGGGGACCTTGTAGCCCTTCGCCTTTGCCAACCCGAGCGCGTGCGCGACGTGGACCGTCAGGAACGGATATTCGTACCGCTCTTTGCGCTGCGACCAGAGCCCGAAACTGCCGTCGCCGCGTTGACGTCCCTTGAGAATCTCGACATCCTTCGCGAAACTCGCGTCGAGCGCGTCTTTCGTCGGGAAGTCCTTGGTCTTGAAAGCCGACAGCACGTCTCGCAGTGCGGCGATCGAGATCATCCGTGACGAGATCTGTTCGGAGCATTCGAACTGATATCGATACAGGTAGATGAACGCGTCGGTAAGTTCCTGCAGCTGGGTCGAACTCGTCGTCACTTCGAGGCCGCCGAACTGCGGCCAGACCTCGCCGGGCGTCTGGACCGGCTGGAAGATCGCGCCGTTCTGATCGGTCGTGCCGTAAGTCGCGAACGCCTCGGTCGTTGCCGGCGTCCAGACCGGCAGATTGATCTCGGCCGCGTCGGACCATTTGCCGGACGTGACCGCGATCTGGAAACGTGCCGTTCCGGCCGATTGCGTCGAGACCGGGAACCTCACTTCCGCGCGGTCATTGGCTTTTACAAGCACCCTTCGGCCCGCAGTCGTGCCGGCCGATCCGGGCTCCGTCAGCGTTGCATTCGTCGCCCGAATGGCGACGTCGACCGACATATCCTTGTCGGTCTGATTCTGGACGACGACCGGAAGCTCGACCTTGTCGCCGAAGTTCATAAACCTCGGGGCCGACGGCCTGACCATCAGCGGCTGACGCGCCGTCAGGTTCGATTCGCCCTTGCCGAAGCGTTTGCCGGTATCGACCGAAACCGCCGTGATGCGGTACCGCGTCAGATTGTCCGGGAGTTTGACGTTGACCGTCGCCTTGCCGTTCGAATCCGTCTTGACGCGCGGAGCGAACACCGCCAGCGCGTCAAAGTTCGTCCGCAGATTGATCAGGGGTGTCGGGACTCGCCTCTTCGTCGCGCTCGGCGACCATTTTGTCGGCGACCATCTCCTCGGAGCGGACCGCCGAAGGTCTCGGCGCCGACTTCTTCGCATCGTTCATATCGCTCTTGCGCGCCATGATTGCGGTGTTTGAAACGGCCCCGGCGGCCATCGTTGCCTGAATCTGCGGTTCCTGCTTTCTGACGTCGAGCGGATTTCCGAGCAAAATGTCCTTGCGCGAATGATAATCGGTGACGCCGTTGCCGCGCTGGCCGTAGAACGCGCCGAGCGGATCGGCGATCGAATACCCTGAAAGAGCGAGCACGCTTTCATCGACGACGACGACCGCTACCTCTGAATTGGCGACCGGTTCGCCGCGGAAATCCGTCACCGCGACGTTGACCTTCGTCTCGCCGCCCGGTTCGATCGTCGCCGATTCCGGTTCGGCCGAAACGTTGAGCTTGCGCGATTCGGTCGATATCTGGAGATTTATCTGTCCGCTCGCGAATGCCGGGCGTTTGGCGAGCTTTCGTCGATCTCGCCCTTCTCGTTCGGCCGCGGCGGCGCCGACCAGATCGACCTGGGCATAAATGTTCGGCAGATACTTCTCTTCGAGCGGAGCGCGCAGAGTGATCGAAGAATCCTTGACCGAAAACCGCTCGGTCTTGATGAGGCCGCCGCGGCGGAGTGTCAATACGCCTTCCGCTTGCGCGAACGGGGAGATGACGAAAAGTTCCGCCGTTTCTCCGGCTTTGTAGTCCTTCTTGTTCGGGATCAGCTGCGCTTCTTCCTGTTCGACGTTGCGTTTCGGCGGGGTCTTTCCGCCCGGAACCCAGATCGTGAACTCGCTTTCGTTGAAGCGTTCCTTGTCGTCCATCACGCGCGCCGAGATCCTGTACTGGCCGCCGGCCTTCGCGACAAACTCGCATTTCTGACCCTTGTCGCCGAGCGATTTGACGTTGCAGACCTGCTCATCGACCGTCTTTTCGATCCAGCTTCCCTTCTCGAACGCCCGATCCTTCAATACGGCTTTTATCTCGACATCGCGGTTGGCGACGGTTTGCCGTCGAGATCGGTGACGATCGACTCGACCGCCATTTTCTCGCCCTTCTGGACGAAGTTTCGCGCCGACTTGATGCCGACATACAGATCCGCCGGATGAACCAGCAGACTCGTCGAACTCGCCCACGTCTGTCGGTTGACATCCTGAACCGAGACCGGAAGCCGAAACCGTGTAAGGCCGCGGCGGATTCACCGATTCAAAGTCCACTTTCAAAGATGTTTTCCGGCTGCGTCGGTCACTCCCTTGAACGTCTGCGTCACCGATTGGCCGCCTCCCGGCCTGGAAACCGCCGTCGTAATCCCCAAACGTGCGCCACCAAGGAACCCGTTCCAAAGGTGCTAATCCTCGCGGTTCGGCGGCGTGTAACTCGTCGGCGTCGCGGTCACGGTCCAGTTCGTTTCGGCGTTCCCGAGCCCTCCGCCGGCGTAGTATTTCGCTTCGACGCCAAACATCGCATTGCCCTTGACGAAGTGCGGCGCCTCGGATTCGACGCGCGCCTTGACCTCGAATTCCGGGCCGGCGAAATTCCTGAACCTGAAACTGATGGTAATGGGTGTAAGCGCCGCCTTCGGTCTTGAGTTCGACGGTCGCCATCCCGAGATTCATATTGTCGGTAAGCTTGAACTTGAAGTCGAACGCGCCGAAAGCGTTGAGTTCGGCGGCGCCCTCGTGATCTCGTTGCCGCGCGCGTCGCGCATCACGCAGGTCACGCTCTTGCCGGCGCGGTCGCCGGAGCGCGCCGATGTCGCCCAGTTTTCCGCCGTCATAATGGCGAATGTAGCCCTTGACCGAGACCTCCTCTTTCGGGCGGTACATCTTGCGGTCGTCAAAAACGAACCACGTCAGCGTGTCGCTGTAGCCCTTTTGTACCAGCTCCCGGTTTCATTCCAGTAGTAGTCGGAGGTTCTCGGGCAGGAACGCGATGTCGTGGCCTTTCTTCGCAATCAGCACGTTCTGGGTCTTGTCGGACTGCGTTTCGGGCAGCGGCAGTCTCAGAATGCCGTTGTCGCCGGTCTGCGGACCGACAGCCGGCAGGATCGTTTCCGTTTCCTGCACGTCGCCGTTCTCATCGACCGATTCGACCTCCGTTTTCGGTTCGCTGCTTCCCCAACTCCAGAGCCATTTCCACCAGCTCTTGCTGTTCGCGGGCTCTTCGTTCACGGAAGACCCGTCGGCGTTTTGCCGTTCGGATAGATCGACAGCTCGACGCCGTTCAGCGGCTTGCCGGTTTTGAGATCGGTCGCGAATCCGACCAACTCTTCGTTATCGACGAACGCGTCGAGCCCGATCTGCGTCGCCTGCGTCAGGCGGTGATCTTCGTCCGGTCGTATTTGTCGCGCCGGACCGTCGGCTCGACCTCGATGATCGCGCTGCCGAAACCGCCGCTCAGAGCTTCGGATAGATCGATCCTCGTTTCGACCATTTCGTCGGGCTTCGCCTCGATCGCCTGGGTCTTGTTGATGACGAGCCTTCCCGGGATCTTCGGGCGCTTCTGCTCGTCGTAATACTGGAAAACGCATATACAGGCGGTACGCTTCCCAATCCTGGACCGTAACGGCGTAAACCTTGACCTTGACCGACGGCAAATTTGTCGAATAGATCGAATATGTCGGCTTCGCGGTCGGGTCGAGGATGACGAACGTTCCGCCCTGCAGTACAGATTCGGTTCGGCGGAACCGACGACCATCGTCGCCGTTCGGGCGCGACGAGCGGTTGTCCGTAAATGTCTTTGATCGAAGTGTCGACCGTGACTTTGTAGCTCGTTCGGCCCTTTTTGTAGCCTTGGAAATAGATGTAGTTCCCTGCCGGGTAGATATTCAGCCCTTCGACCGGCGGATCGATCTTGATCGATTCCTTACGAAACGATGTTCCGTCGATCGCGT